>DATJET010000063.1:0-23318 GCA_035496295.1 Gemmatimonadaceae bacterium | reverse complement strand
CAAGGTGTAGTTCATGCCATCGCCCACACCCGAGTTGAACGAGACATTGCCGTCAACGGTGAAGTTGTTGAGGTACGCGTTTCCCGATCCATAGACGTGAATGCCGTAGCCAAACTGATCGAAGAGAATGTTGTTCTTCAGCAGCTTGGTGCCGGACTGGTTTTGCGCGTAGATGCCGTGGCCGTAGCTCGTGCTCGTCGACCCATGGAAGCCGTTGTTGTAGATGATGTTGCCGTAGGCCACCTGGTCGGGCCCTTCGGACCATAAGCCGAAACCATCCCCGGAGTGGTCGTGCACGATAAGGTTGATGTAGCGGCAGCCGGGGCACGCCGAGTTGATGCCCTGGACGTTCTGGGCGGACGTATTGGTGTTCGTTAGCTCGAAGCCCCAATACCAGGTGTAGCCGCCGTTGACCGAGATGTCACCATTGATGGTGGCACGCTCGCCCGGGTACGCGCGGACGACGATGGGCGCCGACGACGTGCCCAACAGCGTCGCATGGTAGTCGGAGTGACCTTCGCCGGAGCCGTACGTGCCGGCGCGCAGCCAGATCGTATCGCCCGGGTGCACGCGGCCACCCGCACCGGCTAACGCGGTCGTCAGATCCCATGGGGACGTCGCGCTTCCGCTTCCCCCACTGCTGCCGTTGGGCGTCACGTACCAGCCCGCGTGCGTACCGGTTGATGTCGAACCACCGGTCGAGCTGGTCTTGTTGCTGACGTTCACCTGCTCCGACGCCTTGTTCGTGTGGCCACCCGCGTCCGTGGCGATCGCCGTGAGCGTGTGCGTGCCGTTCGCCACGCTCGTCGATGCCCACGACGTGGTGTAGGGCGACGTTGTATCCTTGGCCGCGACCGACTTTCCATCGACCTGGAACTGCACGCCGGTGATGCGCAGCTGATCCGTGACTGACGCCGTGATGGTGACGGCGCCGGCCACCGTCGCACCGGCCGTCGGCGCAGACATTTTCACCGTTGGGCCGGAAGTGTCGACGGTTGTCGTCGTCGAGCCCGAGCCGACGATCATCACCATGTACATGTTGCAATTGCCCGTCTTATCCACGTTGCTGCCCAACGTCACCTTGCCCTGCGGGAAGTCGCGCTTGAAGACCGTGAGATGCTGCTGCCCGTAGAAGTCCGTGTTGGTGATCGTGGCCGACGTCCGCGTGAACGTCGAGGTCAACCATTTCGGCGGAGCGATACGATTGTCGTGTGCGACGTAGACCGTCACCGCACGGTCGACGGTAAAGCTCAGGAAGGATGTGCTGGCCGGCTTCGCGACCTTGTCGTTGTTCGCCGTTTGGATGTACGTCGCGCCCTGCACGATGGTCGGTAGGGGCGACATGGTCTTGTACGTGCGATCCGTGTAGACCTTGGCGCCGACGACCATCCCGCCCTGCTTCGCGACGTACGTCTTTCCGCTCGCGACGACGATGTTGGAGACGACGACCGGCCCGGTCGGTGCGACAGTGGCGTCGACTCCGAGCGGCGGTGATGTGTTAGGCGAAACGGTGTCGGAGCAGGCGGCTGCGGCAGCAACAAGCGCGCAACCAAACGCAACGGCGAGGTGGGATCGTGAAATCCGCATCGGCTGGGTCCCGGGGTGTACAGCGTCCGTTCGGCGGCCCGACGAGCGTAGCATCCCATGAACGGGAAGCCGTAGCCTCGTAGCTTTGCGTCACCAGCTTTCGCCGGCTTTGCCCTTGTCGCGGTGGCCCCGGAGGGCCGAGCGATCGTGCCTAGTCGTCCACTCGTGAAAACCATCGCGGGTCGTCGCACCAACATCATATGGCGCGGTCCCGCGACTTCTGACGCGGACAATTATCGTGTTCAGAGTTTGCGACTCAATACTGAGTTTGCGCGCGATTGGATGCCTGACTGTTCGGTCAGACAGGATCGTAGCCCAACGCGCGCCGTTCACCTCGCGCGAGCTAACTCGTTGCAGAAATTGTATGGGACCCCAGTGGGATCGATACGAAACGAAGGGAGGGCACCGTTGCCGGTGCCCTCCCTTTGTGTGAACTCCCTAATTCTACTGACCGACGCGATCGCGCACGGTCAGCCGCTCATCATTGCTTCAGCACAACGTACGTCTGGAACTGTGTGGACGTCGCCGGCATCGCCTGGCCGCCGATTGCCGACGGTGGCGAGACCGTCGATATCGGAAGCGAGATCGGTCCACCGTAGACGCCCGACATCACGGGCGCGCCGTAGAAGTTCTGCACGTTCATCACGACGAAGTGGTCGCCGACGTTCAGTGCGCCCGACAGATCCACCGTCACCGAGCCCGCGCCCGTCCAGTTGTAGACGATAATGTTCGCGCGTCCCGCCTCGTATGCGTTCGCCTCGACCACGATGTGATTGGGCGGCGTCGAAGCGCTCAACGTCGAATGCGAATCAAAGCCGTACTTGGACTGCCACAGCGAAAAGGCGACATCGGATCCGAGCACGTTGAACGGCGACGACTTGGATCCGGAGTATGTATTGTTGTCCCAGGTGCTGTTTGTCGGTACATCCTGGTCGACCAACACGATGGTGCCACTCGGGTTGATGACCGTGTTGCCCGTAAACGTGAAGCCCGAGGTCCACTGGCTCACGAACGCCGTGCCGACGATATAGTTGTTGGTCGCCGTGCCATTCGTGTTCGTCGTGCCGAAGTTGTACCCAATGCGGAAGCTGTTCCCCATCCGGCTCGGGTTGTAGTACGCCATGTTCCCGTTCGCAACGAGATTCACGAGCGGGCTCCCGCCGCCCAACGTGTAGTTCATCCCGTCGCCGACGCCCGAGTTGAACGAGACGTTGCCGTCGAGGGTGTAGTTGTTGAGGAAGGCGTTGCCCGAGCCGTAGACGTGAATGCCGTATCCGAACTGGTTGAACAGCACGTTGTCCTGCAGCAGCTTCGTGCCCGTTTGGTTCTGTGAGTAGATGCCGTGGCCGTAGCTGGTGCTCGTCGATCCGTGGAAGCCGTTGTTATAGATGATGTTTCCGTAGGCCACCTGGTTAGGCCCTTCGGACCAGAGGCCGAAGCCGTCGCCCGAATGGTCGTGCACCACGAGATTGATGAATCGGCATCCCGTGCAGGCCGAGTTGATGCCCTGCACGTTCTGCGCGGCCGTATTGGTGTTCGTCAGCTCGAAGCCCCAGTACCACGTATAGCTGCCGTTGACGGCGATGTCGCCGTTGATGGTCGCGCGCTCACCAGGATACTGTCGCACGATGATCGGCGCGGAGGCGGTTCCGCTGAGCGTCGCGGTGTAATCGGAGCTGCCTTCGCCGCTGCCGTAGGTGCCGGCGCGCAGCCAGACCGTGTCACCGGCGTGGATGCGGCCACCTGCGCCGGACAACGCGGTCTTGAGATCCCACGGCGCGCTGGCGCTGCCGCTGGCGCCGCTGCTTCCGTTAGGCGCCACGTACCAGCCCGCATGGTTCTCGGGCGGTGGCGGCGGTGCCGGCGCATCAACGACGATGGTCGACGCACCCGCCTTGCCGTCGCTCGTCGCCGTGATCGTGGCGTTGCCACCGGCGACGCCCGTCACCATGCCGGACGTGCTCACCGTCGCGACGCTCGAGCTCGACGTCCCCCACGTGACGGACCGACCGGTCAGCACGTTGCCCGCCGAATCCTTTAGTGTGGCGCTCAACTGCGCGTTCGCGCCGACAGCGAGTGTGTCGTTCTTCGGCGCCACTGTCACGGTCGACACGGGCACGAGGGTCACCGACACCGCCGACGTTCCGCTCTTGCCGTCGCTCGTGGCGGTGATGGTCGCCGAACCCGGCGCCACTGCCGTCACGAGACCCGAGCCCGACACCGTCGCCGCCGCAGTCGCGCTCGACGACCACGTCACGGTGTGACCGGTGAGCACGTTGCCGCCCGCGTCGCGAACGGTTGCGGCGAGCTGTGAAGTGTTACCGACTCGCAGAGTCGCCGAGTTCGGCGAAACCGACACCGACGCGACGGCCGGCGCGGTGACCGTCACCGTCGACGAGTCGCTGTGCCCTTCGCTGACGGCGTAGATCTCTGCTGTACCCGGCGTCGCACCCGTCACGAGACCAGTCCCGTTCACCGTCGCCGCACCGCTGTCGCTCGACGACCATGTAATAGTACGACCGCTGAGCACGTTGCCGTTCGCGTCGCGCAGCGTAACCGACAGCTGAACCGTCCCGTTAGTTACGATGCTCGCCGAGTGCGGGCTTACGGTCACGGAGGCTACCGGAGGAGCAGAGACCGTGACGGCCACCGTACCGGTCTTTCCTTCGCTCGTCGCCGTGATCGTCGCCGAACCCACCGCGACCGCCGTTACCAGACCTGCGCTCGACACCTTCGCGACCGACGTGTTCGATGACGACCAGGTGATCGTCCGGCCGCCTAACGCAGTACCGGTCGAGTCGCGCGGCGTCGCGGTGATCGTGAGCGTGTCACCCGTCACCATGGACGCAGTGGTCGGACTCATCGACACCGTCGCCACTGGAGCCGCCAGAGCCTGAACCGCCACGGATGCCCCGCCGCTCACGCTGCCCGTCGTCGCCGTGATCGTCGCGCTGCCTGCGCCTTGTCCCGTGACAAGGCCGGTGCTCGAAACCGTCGCGACGCCGGCGTTGTTGCTCGCCCAGCTGATGATGGACCCGGTCACCACGTTGCCGCTGCTGTCCTTGACGGTCGCGCTGAGCTGCGATGTTGCACCTTGCGTCAGCGACACCGACGATGGCGAAACCACCACGATTGCCGCCGCTGCCTGGGCAACGGTGATCTTTACGTGCGTCTTCTTCTTGCCCGCCGAAGCGGTGACTGTTGTCGTTCCTGAAGAGACACCGGTCACCAAACCAGTGCTGCTGATCGATGCGAGGGTCGGATCCCCCGACGACCAAGACACGGTGGTCGACATCGCTTGTCCGTCCGCGTTGCGAACGTTCGCTGTGAGCTGCGCGGATTGCTTTGGCTGGATCGACACCGACGCCGGCGAGACGACAACCGTGTCGGGCTCGAGCGGCGATACCGTGATGTCCGCCGTCGAGCTAATGCCTTCCGAGGTAGCCGTGATGACCGCGGTGCCCTGTGCAATGCCCGACACCGAGCCCGTTGATGACACGGCGGCAACCGACGGATTGCTGCTCGACCATGTAATAGTACGGCCGCTGAGCGCATTCCCGTCTGCGTCGCGTGGCGTGGCGGCAAGTTGTAGGACGTCGCCCACCAGGATGTCGGCGCTGGACGGCGTGAGCTGCACCGACGCGACGGCCGGCGGCATGACATTCACCGAGGCGGTGCCCACCTTCGAGGCGCCCGCCGCGATGATTTCTGTCGAACCGATCTTTTTCGTGGAGACGTTGCCGTTCGCGTCGACGATGGCGACCGTCGTGTCTTGGCTGGACCAGGTAACCGATTGACCCGAGACCGCGTCGCCGGAGTTGTCCACGGCGACGGCTTGGAACGACACGTGGCCGCCCAACGGTACGCTCGCCGACGTCGGCTGCATCCTGATGGCGACGACCTCGTTCGGAAGGTCGAGCTGCGGCGAGGATGTGTCGAGACAGGCGACAGCGGCGAGCGTGACGATGAACACGGCCACTGATGTTACGCCGAGATGGGGACGCATGCCAAACCCTCCGTGAAGGATCCGTTCGGCGGCCCGACTGGCGTGACGCGTCTCAGGACGCGCGGTAGCCTCGTAGCTTTGCGTCGCCGGCTTTCGCCGGGTTTGCCGTTGTCGCGGCCCCTCAGGGAGGGGACGTGCGATCGTGCCTCGTTTCGATTGTGTACTGTGCTGCTTTCGGGAGACGCCTATTCGTTGGGCGCGTAACTATAAGAAAATTCACATACTTACAGCGTGGTCGCGGCGCGAGAAAATGTTACGCCGGACACGAATTGTTGCACGGACAGGAAAGGATGATCGGAGCGATGTGACAAGACGCGTTGCGCCGTGCGATCGTCCTTGGCGATGCAGTGATGACATCGCCTCTGGCGATTCATGGCGAGTCATGACATCGTGCGGTCGCGACCTGCGTGTGGTTCGGAACGCAACACGACCACGACGTCGTCAATCCGCGTTTTCACCCGAACCTCGTGTCTCGCGTCGCGCCGCATGGGTGCGATGTCCCCGCGCCGATGACTCCACGCGTTCTCTTCGTCGGAAATTTCCTGTCCAGCTCGAGGGCGAGCGTGACGGTGGGCGAAGCACTGGCTGCACGACTGGCTTCGGCGGGTTGGACCACGCTGACGACATCGGGCAAGCGGCGGCGTCTCGCGCGGCTGGCCGACATGGTGAGCACGGTCTGGCGGCGACGCGCCGACTATGACGTGGCCGTGGTCGACGTCTATTCCGGCGCCGCGTTCGTCTGGGCCGAGGCGGTGACTGCGACGCTCCGCGCCGCGCGGCGGCCGTACGTACTCACGCTGCACGGCGGCAATTTGCCGGCGTTCGCAGCGCGGTGGCCACGGCGGGTTCGGCGCTTGCTGCGCGACGCGTACACGGTCACCACGCCATCCATGTATCTCCGGGACCGTCTGCGTCACGTGCGAGACGACCTCGCACTGGTCCCCAACGCGATCGAGCTCGAGTCATATCGATTTCGCGAGCGGACGCGCGCGGCCCCGCGGCTTGTTTGGCTGCGCGCCTTTCATCGCGTGTACAATCCGACGCTCGCCGTGCAAACGGTTTCACGCCTAACGGAAGCCATCCCGGATGTCCACCTGACGATGGTCGGATCGGATACCGGCGACGGAACGCACGCCGCCACCCGGGACGCCATCGCCGAGGCCGGACTCGGCGCGCACGTGGAGCTCCGCGGCGGCGTGCCCAAGGCCGATGTACCGAACGTCCTGAGCCAGGCGGATGTCTTTCTGAACACGAGCACGATCGATAACACGCCCGTGAGCGTGATCGAGGCGATGGCGTGCGGCCTGTGCGTCGTGAGCACGTCGGTAGGCGGTATTCCGTTTCTGCTGGACGACGCGCGCGACAGCCTCCTAGTGCCGAGCGGCGACGCAGATGCGATGGCGGCGGCGGTGACACGCATCGTCGTCGAGCCCGAGTTGGCGGCCGGTATGTCGCGCCGCGCGCGCGCCAAGGTAGAAGCGTTCGATTGGAGCGCGGTCCTGCCCCAGTGGGAATCGATACTCGAACGCGTCGCGGCGACCGGCGCGTGAATCGGCGGCTGGTGGGTCTCTATCATCGCTTGCCCACGCCGGCGCGCAACGCGGCGGCGGCGATGCGCGGGCTGTACCTCCGCGCATGGCGTTACGGTCCGGAGACGGATCGCATGGCGGACGAGGCGATCGAGCGTGAGCAGTGGAGCGCGGCGCAATGGGCCGCGTGGCGGAGCGAGCGTCTGGGCACGGTCCTCGAGCGCGCGGCGACGCGCGTGCCGTACTACCGCGACCAGTGGGCGGCGCGCCGCCGCGCCGGGGATCGCGCATCGTGGGAGGTGCTGGAGAACTGGCCCACTCTGGAGAAGGAGACCGTGCGCCAGTTAGGCATCGGGCTGCTGGCCGACGATTGCGACAGCAGGCGGATGTTTCACGAGCACACGAGTGGCACCACGGGGACGTCGCTGGATCTCTGGTGGAGTCGCGTGACCGTGAGGGCATGGTACGCGCTGTTCGAGGCGCGCTGGCGCCGCTGGTACGGCGTCACGCGGCACGATCGGTGGGCGATCATTGGCGGCCAACTGGTGACGCCGGTGGCGCGGCGCACGCCGCCGTTCTGGGTGTGGAATCCTGCGCTGCGGCAGCTCTACTTGTCGGCGTATCATCTGGCCCCGGACCTCGTGCCTTTTTATTTGGACGCGATGCGACGCTACCGCATCCGCCATCTCTTCGGCTACAGCTCGGCGCTCCACGCGCTGGCGTTAGGCGCGGGCGCGGGCGGCGCGACCAACTTGCAGTTGGCCGTCGTGACCACGAACGCCGAGCCGCTGTTCCCGCATCAGCGGGAGGCCATCACCGCGGCGTTCGATTGTCCGGTGCGCGAGACGTACGGCATGGCGGAGATCGTGACGGCGGCGAGCGAGTGTGCGGCCGGCCGCCTGCACGAGTGGCCGGAGGTCGGTATCGTGGAGTGCGTGGCGACCGACGCGATGTTAGGCGACGACGAATCAGTCGGTGACCTGGTGTGCACGGGCCTGCTGAACGACGACATGCCGCTGGTGCGGTACCGCGTCGGAGATCGCGGCGCGTGGGACTCCGACTCGTCGCCCTGTGGATGCGGGCGGACCCTGCCGCGCATTGCTCGCCTCGAGGGGCGCGCTGATGACACACTGTTCACGCGCGACGGACGCGCGGTGGGACGGATGGATCCCGTTTTCAAGAGCCGCGCGCCGGTGCGCGAGGCGCAGATCGTTCAGGAGGCGTTGGACCGCGTTCGCGTGCGAGTGGTGCCGGCGGACGGGTATACGTCCGCCGACGGCGTGGCCATCGCGGCGCGCATCCGCGATCGGTTAGGCGATGTCGTCGTGACCGTGGACGAAGTGACCGAGATTCCCCGCACGGCGAACGGCAAGCTGCGAGCGGTCATCTGCCAGCTGCCGGAATCGGAGCGCGCGCGTTTGCGCGCGAACGCCGCGCGCCCGTGAAGCTCACGATCCTGACGCAGTACTACCCGCCTGAAATCGGCGCGCCGCAGCGCCGGCTGTCGAGCCTCGTGAGGCACTTCGTGCGCGCGGGGCACGAGGTACGCGTGCTCACCGCGATGCCCAACTATCCGCGCGGCGCGATCTACCCCGGGTACGGCGGCGCCGCGCGGCGCGAAACGATCGATGGCGCGTCCGTCCTCCGAACATGGATCGTGCCGACGCAGCGGACGAACTACGTGCATCGACTGGCCAACTATTTCTCGTTCGTCGGCTCGTCGGCGGCGATCGGGACGGTGATGGAGCCGGGGCGCGCCGACTATCTGCTCGTAGAGAGTCCGCCGCTCTTTCTCGGCATGAGTGGCGCGTGGTTGAGCCGCGTCCAGCGGGCGCGGTTGATCATGAACGTCAGTGACCTGTGGCCGGAGAGCGCGATTCGGTTAGGCGTGGTACGCGAGGGGAGCCTGGTGCATCGTGCGAGCGCGCGGCTCGAGCGGTGGTGCTATCGGCGCGCGTGGATGATCACGGGCCAAAGCCGCGAGATCGTGGCGGACATTGAGGAGCGCATGCCGGGGCGCCGCACCTACCATCTCTCGAACGGCGTCGAGGTGAGCGAGTTCGGTCCCGAACATGCCGGCCGCGAGGCGCGTGCGGCGCTCGGCAGCAACGGCGATGGATCGTGTCTGGCCTTGTACGCTGGGCTGCACGGGATCGCGCAGGGTTTGCCGCAGCTGCTGGCGGCGGCTTCGATGCTCGAGGGCGAGCACACGCCCATGGACATGGTGTTCATCGGCGACGGGCCGGTGAAGCAGGATCTGCAGCGTGAAGCCGGTGCGCGCGGTCTCGAGCGTGTGCGCTTTCTCGATGCGCGGCCGCCGAACGCGCTGCCGGCGCTCCTCGCGTCGGCCGACATCCTGCTGGTGCCGTTAGGGATGTCGATCCCTGGTGCCGTGCCGTCCAAGCTATACGAGGCGATGGCATCGGGGCGGCCGGTCGTGCTCGTCGCGACCGGCGAAGCGGCGGCCATCGTGCGCCAGCACGATGCCGGCCTCGTGGTCGAGCCGGGCGATGTTGCCGGTCTCGCTGCCGCGCTGCGCACCCTGCGCGACGATCCCGTCCGCCGCGGCGCGTTAGGCGAGAACGGCCGGCGGGCTGCGGTGCAGTTCTTCGATCGGAGCGGCATCGCGGCGCGCTTCATCGACACGTTGGAGGCGGCGCTGCCGTGACGGACGCATCCGCGCAACGCGAAGAACAACGCATCCGCAGCGTGTACGCCGGGCGCACGGACACGGCCAAGTATTCGTGGTTCTCGAGCGGTCAGCAGCTGATTCTGCAGGGCGCGGCCCGCGCGCTCCTCGACGCACTCCGCCGCGCCGGCGTGTCGCGGTTAGACGATGTGCGAGTGCTCGAAATTGGGTGCGGCAGCGGACACTGGCTGCGTGAGCTCGTGCAGTGGGGTGTGCGACCCGATCACGTCGTCGGCATCGATCTCATTTCGGAACGACTCGGCGATGCACGCGCGCGCTGCGCGCCAGGTGTGCGCCTTGCCACGGCGAGTGCGGCGGCGCTGCCGTTCGCGGACGGCACATTCGACGTCGTCCTGCAATCCACAGTGCTAACGTCTGTCCTCGATGCGGCCGTGCGTGAACGAATCGCCGGTGAGATGATGCGCGTGCTCAGGCCGCGCGGTTTGGTGTTGTGGTACGACTTCCTCGTCGACAATCCGCGGAATCGCGATGTACGTGGCGTAGATCGTCGCGAACTGTCGCGGCTGTACCCCGGGTGGGAGCTCGACGTCCGCCGGGTCACGCTTGCGCCACCCGTCGCGAGGTTCCTCGCACCTCGGATTTGGACGCTGGCGGCGGTCCTATCGGCCGTTCCCTTCCTGTGCACCCATTTCGCCGGAACGTTACGTCGGATGGCACGTTGACTGGTTCAGCAGGGATCGCTGTGGCGATGCCACAACAATTCGCGCGTCGACGCCACCGTCGATTTCTACCCCCAAAATTGATCCCATCTAAAGGGCCGTAACGCGTAAGTCTCGGCAGTTTCGGCTGCATTGACCCATGCGTATGTCGCCGATAGTGTGTGTTCGCTCTCGCGTTAGAGCACTCTAAGAGATCGGCCCCTTGTTTGCCGAGGATGGCAGGGGATTCGGAACGATTTTTTTCACCGGACCTGGAGCGCATACGGATGTACTCGTCGGAATCGAAGGCTCTCGCGGGTTCCAATACCACGGAAGGACGGTCCACGCCGGCGGGTTCGGCTGCCCCTGGCATGCGTCGGAGCCTGGATCGGGCGGCGCAGATCGCGACATATCGTGAAGTTCCGCAGCGCGTACGGCAGTCGGTGTCGTCGTCGACCTATACGCCTCGTGAGACCTTCCTTGCGTTCTCGCCACCGCTCATCGGAGAGGAAGAAATCGACGAGGTGGTGGACACGCTGCGTTCCGATTGGCTGACGACGGGCCCGAAGACTCGCCGCTTCGAACAGGATTTCGCTCGCTATGTCGGCGCGAACGACGCACTGGCGTTGAACTCGTGCACGGCCGGTCTTCACACGGCGCTGGCTGCGTTAGGCATCGGCCCAGGGGACGAGGTCATCACGACGCCGATGACCTTCGCGGCGACCGTGAACGTCATCGAGCACGTCGGCGCGCGCCCGGTGCTGGTCGACGTCGAGCCGGACACCCTCAACATCGATCCGATCGCGATCGAGCAAGCGATCTCGCCCAGGACGCGGGCGATCCTCGCGGTGCACTACAGTGGGCATCCGGCGGACCTGGATGCGATCGAGGAGTTGGCGCGCGAAAACGATCTCTTTGTGATCGAAGACGCCGCGCACGCGCTGCCGGCGCGCTACAAGAATCGCATGATCGGCGCGGGCCGCAATCCGACGGCTTTCAGCTTCTACGCGACGAAGAATCTCACGACGGGCGAAGGCGGCATGCTCACGGGGAGCGATGACTTCCTCGAGCGTGCACGGCCCTTCAGCCTGCACGGCATGACGCGCGATGCGCTGAGCCGCTATGTGAAGGGCGGCAGCTGGCGTTACGAGATTCTATCGCCGGGCTTCAAGTACAACATGACGGACATTCAGGCCGCCATGGGATTGTGCCAGCTGCGCAAGCTCGAGTGCTTTGATGCGCGGCGCCGCGAAATCGTCGAGATGTACAACGACGCGTTCGCCGGCGACGATGCGCTGGAGCTGCCGGTCGAGCGCCACGATGTGCGGCACGCCTGGCACCTGTATGTACTGCGGCTCCGTCCGGACGCGCTGCGCATTGGACGCGATGAGTTCATCGACGAACTGACCGCGCGCAACATTGGTACGTCGGTGCACTTCATACCCGTGCACCTGCATCCGTACTATCGGGACCGGTACGGCTACGACGAACAGGATTTTCCCGTTGCGGTGGGCAATTTCGAGCGCATGCTCAGCCTGCCGTTGAACCCCCGGTTGACGTCGACCGACGTCGGCGACGTCATCGAGGCCGTTCTCGACATCGTTCGTACGTATCGTCGGTGACGCACATGAAACGTGTCGTCGATGTCGCGGTGTCCGCGCTCGCCCTGGCATTGTTGTGGCCGCTGGGGCTGGTGATCGCGGCGGCTGTGACGTTAGGCGACGGCGGTTCGGCGTTGTTTCGACAAGAGCGCGTCGGCCGCGGCGGCCGCACGTTCCGCATGTGGAAGTTCCGGACGATGATCGTCGATGCGGAACGTGGCGGCCGCCACCTCACCGTGGGAAGAGACCCGCGCGTGACGCGCGTGGGAGCGGTGCTGCGCCGCACGAAACTCGATGAGCTGCCGCAGCTGCTCAACGTGCTGCGCGGCGAGATGAGTCTCGTGGGCCCGCGGCCAGAGGTCCCACACTACGTTGCGCTCTACAGCGCCGACCAGCGCGCAGTGCTGAGCCTAACGCCCGGCATCACGGACCCTGCCTCCCTTCGCTACCGCGACGAGAGCGAGGAGCTCGCGGAGTCGGCCGAGCCCGAGCGGACGTACGTCGACCACATTCTGCCGGAGAAGATTCGACTCAATCTCGCGTATGCGGCGCAGGCGACGTGGCTCACCGACATCGGCGTGATCTGGGCGACCCTGCGCACGCTACTCGCGCGCGGACAAGCCAGTGACGTCCGGTCGGAATCGACGCCGTCGGCGGACGATGCAGGACGAGGGTCGATGGCGCAATCTGCCGTCGGCCGATAAGAAAGCGCTCCTCGCTTCACTGAACCGTACCGGAATGCTGCCTCCTTCACTCATTCGCTATCGCCGGCCCCTCGTCTTCAGCGCGCACGCCGCGCTGACAGTGATCGCGTACGCCGCGGCGTTCCTGCTGCGGTTCGACGGTCAGGTGCCGACTGCAGCGGCGAGAGCGTTTGGCGACACGGTGCTCGTGCTCGTCGCCATGCGGCTGGCACTTTTCACGCTGTTCGGCATGCATCGCGGCTTCTGGAAGCACTTCAGCCTGCACGATCTCATCACGCTCGGCAAAGCGGTTGGGTTAGGCACACTCTGCTTCGGCGCCTGTCTTTGGGCCCTCGGCGACCTCGGGGCGGTGCCTTCGTCGGTGGTGGTGCTCGAGGGCATGTTGACGCTGATGCTGTTAGGCGGAACCCGGCTGGCGGTGCGATACTCGCTCGAAGGCCGCCTCAACAGGCGCTCGGCGATGTGTCGACGCGTGCTGGTCGTCGGTGCCGGCGAAGCGGGCGAGCGACTGCTGAGACAATTGAACCACGACGCCGACCGGGCGCTTCGAGTCGTGGCGCTGGTGGACGACGACCCGGGGAAGCAACGCCGGTCGCTCCACGGTATTCGCATAGCCGGCCGGATTCGCGATCTGCCCGACATCGTCGTGCAACACCGCATTCAACTGGTCGTGATCGCGATCTCGAGTGCGACGCCGGATCAGATGCGACAAATCGTGGAGCACTGTTTGGCGGTGAAAGTCGAGTTCAAGCGGCTGCCGTCAATGCGCGAGATGCTCGAAGGCACCGCGAAGCCCGGCGCGCTCGCCGACATCGAGCTCGAGCACCTGTTGGTCCGCGAGCCGGTGACGTTCGACGAAGAGCGTGTTTCGGGCGACGTGGGCGGCAGCGTCGTGCTGATTACGGGTGGCGCCGGGTCGGTTGGCTCTGAGCTCGCGCGCCAACTGGCTCGGGCGAAGCCGGCAAAGCTGGTGCTCGTGGAGCAAGCCGAGAGCGCCCTGTACTACGTCGATTTGGAGTTGCGGCGCACGCATCCGGAGATCGAGGTCGTGCCGATCGTGTCGGACATCACGGACCGGCTGTCTCTCGAGCGAATCTTCGAACAGTATCAACCGGAGCACGTCTATCATGCGGCGGCGTACAAGCACGTGCCGCTGATGGAAGCGAACGTCTCGGAAGCGGTTCGCAACAACGTGCTCGGTACCTTGTACGTGGCAGAGTGCGCGGCGCGTTGGAAGGCGCGCAAGTTCGTCCTCATCTCCACGGACAAAGCGGTGCGTCCGTCGAGCGTGATGGGCGCCACGAAGCGTGTCGCCGAGCGCATTGTGTTAGGCTGGCCGTCGCTGCGGTCGTCGAGCACCGAGTTTCGGGCGGTCCGCTTCGGGAATGTGTTGGGCAGTGAAGGGAGCGTCGTGCCACTGTTCCGGCGGCAGTTGGCGTTGGGCGGGCCGCTCACGGTCACCCATCGTGACATCGAGCGCTATTTCATGACCATCACCGAAGCCGCGCAGTTGGTGTTGCACGCGGCGACGCTGGCCGACGCGGCGGGTCGCATTACGATGCTCGACATGGGAAGGCCAATCCGGATTTTGGACCTGGCCGAGAACCTGTTGCGGTTGTCGGGACTCGAGCCGTACCGGGACGTGCAGATCGTATTTACCGGTCTACGACCTGGCGAGAAACTGAAGGAAGAGCTCATGTCGGACGTGGAGCAAGCAGTTCCGACAGGGCTCGAAAAGGTCAGCGTCGTGCAGACCGATGAAGTCGATGGGGCGACTGTGCAACAGACTGTAGGCCGCCTGCTCGCCGCGATGAGTTCCGGAGATACGAGCGCGGCTTTGAGCACGCTACGCGAGCTTGTGCCGGAATGCGTGGCGCCGCTCCGAGGCATGGCGGTTGCCCAGACGCCTAGCGCGCCTACGCGGCGGGAACGGGCTTCGCGCGTGCAGTCGTCTCGCGCTGCGGCAGCACCAGCGTAGGGCCGGAGGTCGAGTCTTCCGCGTTCGCGGAAGTTTGCCGGAGGGGCCACTCGAGTGTAAGCTGAGGGGCAGCCGGTCCGCCGCCGCACGACTCATTGGACGGGCAGCACAACACGATGCCTCACTACTTGCCCCCCTCAAATCGACGTGGGATGCCAGGCGCGTACACGGCGCCGCCGGCTCGGCGTGAGCCGGACCGCAGCCTAGATGAGGAAGCCACGCTTGCGCCCATGGACCTGCGCCAGATGCTGGTCATGTTGCGCCAACGTGTCTGGCTGATTCTTGGGATTACGCTGGCGTTCGGTGGATTGGCCACGTGGTTTGCGCTGACGTCGGCGCCCGAGTTCGAGGCGACGGCGACCGTTCGCCTTACGGACTCGCGCCGGCAGCTCACGGGCGGCCTCGTGGACGCCGCACCCTCGTCGCCGCTCCGGCCCAGCTCGGATCCGGTGTTGTCCGAGATCGCGGTGCTGATGAGCCGTGAAGTGGTGGGACAGGTTGTGGATTCGATCCAGAGCTTGCGGATGCGGACCGATGGGTTCAACCAGCGGGTAATCGAGCAGTTCAGCCTTTCCGCCGGTGGTAGCATCCGTCGACTGCCGATGATCAGCCTGTCCTTCGATTCCCATGGCGCTACGGCGAGCATGGCTGGCACGGGAGCCGTGCGCGCACCCTATGGTCAGGCGATGCGAGTGGGCGACGTGCAGTTTGTGGTGAGCGGGAAGCCCGAGGCGTCGAAGCACGGGGACATGATTGTGCTGAGCCGCGACGACGCGGTGGACCGTCTCGTCAAGAGCATTCATGCAAAGCCGCGCGAAGGCACCGACGTCATCGACGTGTCGTTGGCATCGACGGATCCGATGCTCGCGCAGCGCGTGGTGAACACGTTGGTCGCGGTCTTTCAGCAGAACAGCATCGAGGATGCGGCGCAGGCGGCGCGGCTCCGCCGGCAATTCATCGAAACACAGCTGCGGCAGAATGATTCGCTGTTGACCATGGCGCGGGTGGCGCTGAGCGCGTTCCGCTCGAATGAAAAGGCCTATAGCGCGCGCGAGAAATTCCAGGCGCAGGCGAGCGATGTGGCGCGCGTCCAGGATCAGATTCGCGACGTGCAGATGCAGCAGCGCATGTACGCGTCGGTGTTGCAGCAGCTGCAGGCGGGCAAGGGACGCGAAAGCCTCCAGCAGTTAGGCGCGGCGTTGTCGGCGCAGGGGTCGGCGGCGAGTCCGATCATCACGGATCAGTATCAGGCGCTGCTGCGATTGCAGACATCGCGCGACTCGCTCCTCACGTTGGGCGCAGCCTCGACCAACCCGGATGTGAAGCGCATCGACGACCTCGAATCGACGGCGGTGACGCGACTGGGCTCCGTGCTGCAGGGCGTCCAAACGGCGTTGGCGCAGCGGCTGACCACGCTGCAGGGGCTCAAGGCCTCGAGCGCGGACGTGCTGGCGACGATTCCGGCGTCGGACGCCGACGAAGCTCGCCTAACGGAGCGCGAGGAAGCCTATCAGAAGATCGCGGACCAGCTGCGCGATGAATTTCAGAAGGCGCGCCTCGCCGAAGCGGCCGAAGTCGGCTCGGTGGAGATCGTGGACGTGGCGCCGCCGCCGCGCTCGCCGATTGGTACACCCGCGAACACGAAGATTCTCTTCGGCGTGTTGCTCGGGCTGTTCTTCGGTTCCGGACTCGCGTTGGTGATCGAACATCTCGATCAGTCGATCCGCGGCCGCGACGATGTGGAAGCGACGTTGCAGCTGCCGGGTCTGGCGGTGATTCCGAAACTGGACAACGCGATTCTGCCGACGCGCGTCCGCAAGGCGCTGACGTCGAGCTCGAACGGCTCGACGAACGGCGCGTCGAAACAAGTATCGGCCAAGCTCGTGACGCTGAACGACTCGCGCTCCGTCGGCGCCGAGGCGTACCGCACGCTGCGCACGAAGCTGTTGTTCTCGCGTGCGCTGAGCTCGCTCAAGACCATCGTGGTGACGAGCCCGTTCGCGCAGGATGGCAAGTCGACGGTGGCCGCGAACCTCGCGACGACGTTCGCGCAGCACGGGATGCGGACGCTGCTCATCGACTGCGACTTACGGCGCCCGACGCAGCACGAAGTCTTCGGCGTATCGAGCCGCCCCGGCCTAACGGACCTCCTGACGTCGGACGAGCTGATTCCCGGCGCGGGCCGGCGCACGAGCGTCGAGAACCTGTCGCTCATTACGGCGGGACCGCTGCCGCCCGACCCTCCGGAGCTGGTGGGCAGCGCGCGCATGCGCTCGCTCCTCGAGAAGTTAGGCGAAACGTTCGACGTGATCGTGCTCGACACGCCGCCGGTGCTGCCGGTCGCGGACTCGGCGATTCTCGCGTCGCTGTCGGACGGCGTGCTGCTGGTGGTGCGCGCCGGTCAGACGGATCGTCGCGCGGCGCAGCTCGCGGTGCAGCAGCTGCAGGACGTGGATGCGCGGATCCTGGGCGCGGTGCTCAATGATCCGAACGAACAGGTGCCGCTGTACGACACCTACGGCTACGCCACCTACTACGGATACGCGACCAAAGAGTGAGGCGTCGCGGGAGCCGCGGACTGCGACGGCCCGGCACCGTTAGGCGCCGGGCCGTCGTGCATCATCAGGGCGCGGCGAGCGTCCACACCGGGAACAGGTTGGTGCCGGCGTCGGTGGTGAGCGGTGTGAGTCGTGCGCCGTTGGCGCCGATGATGTAGACCTGCCAGGCGCCGTCGTGCTGGGCCATGAAGGCGAGCTTGCGGCCGTCGGGAGACCAGGTGGGGAACGTCGAGAAGTCGGCGCCATCGGTGACGGTGACGTCGCCGGAGCCGTCGGCGGCCATCACGTGCAGCCGCGCATTGCCGCTGGCGGGCACCACGACATAGGCAATGCGCGAGCCGTCTGGAGAGTACACCGGCGCGGTGGCGGGATCCGCGGATTGCGTGAGCGCGTGCGCATCGGAGCCATCGGGCGCCATCGTGTAGATCTGGGCCGAGCCGCCGCGCGCGCTGGCGAACGCGATGCGCGATCCGTCGGGCGACCAGCTGGGGTGCTCATCGCCGGAGGAGTCTGCCGTTAGGCGCGTTAGGCGGCTGCCGTCGGCGTTGACGACGTAGATCGCGAGGAACCCATCGCGCGCCGACTCGAACGCGATGCGCGATCCGTCGGGCGACCACGCGGGGAACCAATTGAAGCCACCCGCACTCGTCACGGCGTGGATCCCGGTGCCACCGCGGCTCATGGCGTAGATCTCGAAGTTCCCGCCTGCACCGCGGTTGCTCGCAAACGCAACACGGGAGCCATCGGTGGACCATGCGGGCGTGAGGTCGCTCGCGGTGCCGTCGCTCATGCGCGCGACGCCGCTGCCGTCGCTCTCGATCGCGTAGATCTCGTCCGGGCCCGCGCGTTCGGACACGAATGTCAGCGGACGCGCCGCGCAGGCGATGTGAAACGTGACCGTATCGAGACCAACGGGGACGACGGCGACCGACACGGGACTCGTGCCGTCGAGCACACAATTGACTGCAAGGTTGCCGATGCCGACGCTATGACGGCCTATCTCGACCGTGGTAAATGCATAGAGTGAGGAGTCGCCGAGTGCGACAGGCGATTTGCCATCGAGCGATACGGTGTACGGATCGACGGCGAGGTCGACGCCCGTGGTGCGTGTCATCACGCGCAGTGCGCCGCCGGATAGGGTGGCATCGTGACAGGCGACTGCCGCGAACAGCATGGGGGCCGTCGCGAGCGCTCGAACGATGCGAGACAAACGGAGCGATGGGCGGCGCGACGGTGTGGCGTGGAGCGACATGGGTCCTCCTTCGGAGCGAGAACGCGACATCTCCGAGTAGTGGACCGTTGGGGTTGCGTTCGGGTCACCAGCGTTCGCGCGAGTGCGTTTCCCCCGCATCGTGACACGCTTCGTTGGGCATGCGCGTGTAAAAAAAACAGGCCCGAATCGGTCGCTTTGACAAAGAAAATTGTATGGCCGAGGTCGTATACCTTATTGGCTCCCATAAAGTAAGTTGGCCTCTGCATTGCACGCGTTTACGTAGTCCCGATGAGGCACAACGGGAGTCGGCTTGAAACGAATGTCGACGACGTCGACGCGGCGATTTGCGGCGAAGGCGATGAGAGGACAGCCTACTTGGAGGAGTGATTAACGATGGCCAGCACCAGTCACATGACCAAGAGCAACCGGGGCTTCGCGGCAATGGATACGTCGAAGCAGCGCGAGATCGCGAGCAAGGGTGGACGCGCCGCGCATGCACAAGGAACCGCCCACGAATTCTCGCCCGACGAAGCACGCGAAGCGGGACGCAAGGGCGGCATGGCAGTGAGCCGCGATCGCGATCACATGTCGTCGATTGGGCGGAAGGGCGGCGAAGCCCGCGGTGCCGCGCGGCGCAACGGCTCGTCGAGCAACGGCGCAACCGCGCGCTTCTAGACAGGCGGACAAGCCCGGACACCTACGCATAGTGCCGGACCGCTCTAGACCGATTCTGTAGGGCAAGGGGACGACGGGATCACGTACTCCCGTCGCCCTTGATGTCACGGAAAGCGGTAGGGCGTGAAATCCTTCCAGAGCTGCTCGATCATCGCAGGCTGGATGGGAATGGATACGGGCTTATCCGGTTGGGCCGCGTCGACGATGCGCACCGCATAGGTGGCCGTCGTTCCCACAGCACGCGGTGCGAAGTCGCGAATGCGATACACATAGATGCCTTGCATGGGCACCTGGCGTCCAGTCGCACGCATTTCATCGACATTGAGCACGGCGGGAATCCGCACCTTCTCCACGGGCACGATGGGCACACCATCGCGTGTGATCACCATCGACTTGAAGTTGCCGCCGTCGAAGTTCTGCAGTTTGTCGGCCTCGTAGAACGGGAACGCGGCCGCTTCGGGCATCGCGTTCACGATGACGACGGCGCGGCGATCATCCAGATAATCCCGCCAATCGCGCCACCCTTCGATCGGATCGATGCGACGCCACTGCGCCGCCTTCCGCGGGTCGTCGTGTTTGCGGGCGGCAAGCGCTTTGTCGGCTTGGACCTGGCGCCACGCCATGACTTGCGGCGTCATGACCAGCACGCGGAATGGGCCGCCGCCGGTGCGATACACGTCGAGGTCCAGTCGAGGCAGGGCGCTCACGGCATCGATCGGCGCCTTGGGGAACGGATCGGGCGGCAACACCGGCAGCAGCGAATCCGTGGGCGCCGCCGCGCCTAACGATGGAAGCGCGGTGCGGGCGCGTTGCAGAGCGTCGACGACGGACGAAACCGGAGTCGACGACGCGACGCGTGGTCCCGCGCTGACGTCGGAGAGCGCCAACTGGCTTTCGCGTGTGCTGTTCAGCGCGATCACGTAGCCATCGAGATTGATGAGCGGACCGCCGGTATTGAGCCAGTTCACGCCGGCGTCGCTCACGATCGCGTGGTCGTCGGCCGAGCTCACGATGCCGATCGACAGGACGGACAGGCGGTTGAGCGGTGAGCCCAGCGCGAGTACGCGGTCGCCGGCGACGGGCGCGGTGCTCTTGCTGCTGTCGAAGAGCGGAAGCACGGCGCACGCGCCGCAGTGACTCATGTTGATCGCGAGGACCGCAACGTCCTTGTCGTCGTCGCTGACGAGCGGTTTGGCGTAGACCTTGGTGGCCGAATCGATCTGGACACGCACTTCGTCCGCGCCCTTGATGAGATGCGCGTTGGTCACGACGAGCCCGGTCGAGTCGACGAGGAACCCGGTGCCGCGTCCGGTGCCGAACACGGTGAACACGCCGCTCTTGTACTTGGCGAAAATCTCGCGCTCGACGTTCTCGTGCCTAACGGCCTTGGCCGGCGTCTTGGGCGAGGCGGCGCTGTCGGTTGGGCCGGCGCTGTTCGCGGGTTGCGCACTGTCGGCGGAGGGTGGCGTGGTCGATGCACCCGCCGTGGCACCGGTGGGCGTCGCGGCTGCCGGCGGAGCGGCGCCGACCGCGACCGTGTCGATGATCGCGTTCCGCTGCGTGAGCTCGATCGGCCGCATGTCCTTCGAGAATGTCTGGTAGAGCGCCCAACGGTAGCGCGCATTGCCGATCGTCACGCTGCGCGCGCTCTCGATGCGGTATACGCCTTCCTTGAACGATCCGTCCGCCGAGCCATCGAGATCGGTGGACGTGCGCGCGGTATCGCCGTGCGGGCCGATGATGAGGAGGTCCATCTGCGGTACCGGTCGCACCGCGAGATCTGCGCCGACGACGGCGGCGCGAATCTTCACCGGGAACGTCGTGTCGGGAGGTGGCGCGACGACAACCGGCGCGGGCGGCATGGCGGCTTTAGCGCTGTCTTCGGCCGAGGACTTGGGGTGATCCGGTCCGCAGACGGACGAGAGGTCGGTGATGAGCGACGCGGTGGCGCCGGCACGACGGAGGCGGCTCTTGGCGTCGTCATCGAAGCTGAACGAGACGCAGTTCTGCTTGGCCAGCGCGAGAACGCGCTTGCTCGGCACCTTGTTCTTGACCAGGTCCGTGATGTCGGACAGCGAATACGAGTTCGCGGACTGGGCGCGCGCGAGGGCGGGTAGACCAGGCAGGGCGAGGAGCAATGCGCCGGCGGCGAGCGCGCGACGCGTGCGACGGAAACCAATTGATGAGCGCATAGGCATCAGGGGCAATCCGGTCCTGTCTGGCCGCGGCGCTCGTCGAGTTGTTTCTCGGCGCGGCAGGCGGCGCGGTTGGCGTCGATTGCGTGTGAGAGGTCGCGGCGGAGCGCGGCGGCCTGCGAGGTCGTCGCGTACTCTTTGCCGAGTTGGCGGATCTGGTCTGTGGCTTGGGCAAATCGCACCCGGGCGCCCTCGTACTCGCCATCGGACATGCGCGACCGGCCGACTTCGATGTTGTCGCGAATGGGCGAGAGAACGGAGTCCAGGTCGGCGGGGGGAGGTACGGCCTGACTGGGGGCACTCGAGTCGGGCGCGGCGGCCGATGCTGTAGGCACGACTGTGGTCGAGTTGGCGGCAGCCGTCGAAGCGGTCATCGAGGCGGCGGGCTTGGCGCTCGAGCTGTCGGAGCGGGCGGCTGTCGAGTCGTGGCGCGTGCTGTCGTGGGCGGCGAGGGCCGCGGCCCGGTCCGGGGAGGCCGGCACGTTCGGCGTTGACGCGGCCGGCGAGGTCCCGTTAGGCGGTGTCGTGTTGGGCGTGGCCGCGGCCGACGTCACCGCGGGCGGCGCCGGTTTGATGCGCGATGTGAACATGAACCAGGCGGCCCCGCCCCCGACGATGATCGCCAGGACGATGAATGCCGTCAGCACGACGCGGCCCGCGCCGGCGCCGTCGACCTGCGTGGGCGCGCCGGCGATGAGCGGCGTTGGGCGGCGGCTGACCTGTCGTGTGGCCGGCGGCGTGGGCGCCGGGGTCGGAGACGGGATCGGCGCCGGTGCGACCGGGCGCTGCACCGTCGGTGCGTTCGGGTGCGGAACGGCGATGGCCAGGGTGCCGGTGCTCGAGAATGCGCTCAGCGGCATGGCCGCCACCGCGCGGACGAGGTCGCGGCCGAACTGGCTGGCGTGCGCGTAGCGGTCCTGCGGATGGCCGGCGAGCGCGCGGTCCATGACGGTCTGGATCTCGGCGGGCCACGCGACGTCGTCCTTGATCTCGGCGAGCGTACGCGGCCGTTCCGTTAGGCGGGCGATCATGGCCTCGCGCGATGACACCGCCGGGAACGGCAACTGGCCGGTGAGCATATTGAACGCCACCAGGCCTAACGAATAGATGTCGGTGCGGTTGTCGAGCGTGTCGCCCGACAGCTGTTCGGGCGACATGTACTCGGGCGTCCCAATCGCGAGGCCCGTGCGCGTGACTTTCTGATCGTCGCCCGTGGTGGCCTTGGCGATGCCGAAGTCGACGACCTTGGCGACGTCTTCGCCGCTGCGGCCGCGCGCGATCATGATGTTGTCGGGCTTGAGATCGCGGTGCACGATGCCCATCTCGTGCGCGGCCTCGAGGGCGTCGGCGACCTGCCGCGTGATGTCGGCGGCCTGCACGGCCGTGAGGGCCCCCTGCCGCTCGATCATCTTGCGGAGCGGCTCGCCATCGATGAACTCCATGGCGAGGTAGATGAGGCCGTCTTCCGTCTCGCCGAAGTCGTAGATCGCGGCGACGTTCGGGTGTTGGATCTGGCTGGCGTTGGACGCTTCGCGATTGAAGCGGGCGATCGCATCGGGGTCGTTGACCATCCCCTGGTGAAGCACCTTGACCGCGCTGCGGCGCCGCATCTTCACGTGCTCGGCCAGGTAAACCTGGCCCATGCCGCCCTCACCGATGCGGCGGACGATGTGATAGCGATCGGCGAGGACGGAGCCGACGAGATTGCTGCCGGCGGGTGCACGCAGGGTCGAGCCATCGCGCGGGCAGAAGCGCTGCTCGAAGTCATACGTCTGACCGCATTGCGGGCAGGTCTTGGCCGGGGCGTTCACGCGCTCTTCGGGGCTCTTGTGGGCGTCAGCGGGGCGCAGCGACGCGGGTGAACCATGCGTCCAGTTCGCTGATGAGTCGACAACGGACGACCGCAGAATGAGACGAGGTGTTT
>DATJET010000062.1:0-40264 GCA_035496295.1 Gemmatimonadaceae bacterium | reverse complement strand
CTGCGAACCGCGACGAGCTTCACGCCGGAAATCCCGTGCGTGAGGTGCGCGGTTGCCGAAGCGGGCTCGCCGAGCATGAGGTCCGCGCGCCGATCCTTGCGATCGTACGCGGCGCCGAAGAACGCGTAGCCCCTCACGAGCACGCGCCGCCCAACCGCGGGATCGTCTGCCTCGAGCGTGGCCCTGCGACCCTGGTTGCGCCGCGAAAACCCGTCGAGCTGGGTCGGCCAGTCTTCGGGCCTTTCACTCTCGAAGACACCGCTCACCAGGCGCGCGAGCTCGTCGGCGTCTGCAAGCGGCGGATCCGGCGTCACGAGCACGGAGCATTCGGCGCCGCGGACCAGAGCAGTCGTGACGCTGCCGATGAACAATCGCTCGAAGAATCCGTGACCGCGTCTGCCGGCCACGAGGAGATCGGCTCCCTGCGATGCGGCGAACGCAAGCAGCTCTTCCGCAGGCTCGCCGAGCATCGCCATGGTACGGACGGTGACCCCTGCTGGTGCGGCTAGTGTACTGACGAGACGCTCGAACAACGCGCCGAGACTGTGCTCATACGCATCGTCGCGCGCCCGTTCAGAAGGATGATCGCTGGCGCTTCGCCGCCAGACGTGCACGAGATAGAGCGTGGCGTGATCGCCGAGGAGCGCCAGCGCCGCGCGGGCGGCGGCGATGCTCGATGGACTGAAATCGATCGCAGCCACCGCGACGCGCGGCACGTCTGCGAAGGTGCCGCCGACGGCGAGCACGGGGCATTCCGCCAACCGAATTGTGCGAAGCGTCGTTTCGCCAATGAGCAATCGCGCGACCCAGTTGTGACGTCCGCTGTCCATAACGATGAGACCAGCGTCACGGTCGCCGGCTTCGTCGGCGATCACGGCTTCCGTCGGTCCGACACGGACCGATGTGTTCCAGTCAGCGTTAGGCCCGGCGACGCGGGTGACCCGGCTTCGTAGTGCCGTCAGCCGCGAGTCGACGCGGGCCGCCAGGAACTCGGGCGACAGTTCGGCATAGATCGGATCACGAAACGGCGCGATCCCCGGCTCGACCACCGAGAGCACAACGACCGACGCTCCCTTGTATGCGGCGATGATCTGCGCGGCGCGCAAGGCAGTCTCCCCGTCGTGCGCGGTCGTAGCCACGATGACCGGATGATCGGGACCCGGACCCGCGAGCCCCCTGGCCGTCGGAAAAGGCGTAGCCGTCGTACTCATGGCGGGTTCCTCAGCTCGTTGGTGGAGAGGCGGTCGCACCGTTAGGCGCAGCGGTCGGCGTCTTCGGCTCCGCTGTTTCGGCAGGCGGGGCGGTCGTCTGAATGAGGTTCGAGAGACCGGTGAGGCCCAGCAACATCCGCGCGGCATGGTCGACCGCCTCGCGCTGCTCGCGACGCGCAACGCGGCCGGTGAGCGTCACCCATCCGTTCTGGACGGTGATGTGCACGTCGCCCGCGGGGATGCGCAGCTCGCGGGTACATGTTCGAAGCAGCGCCTCCGCCATGTCGCTGTCGGAGGGACCGAACGCCGCGGGGACACGGACTTTGACTTCGTCGGCCACGGCATTCACGCCGGGACAGCGGAGCGCGACGTCGAGCGCCTCACATTTTTCCGCGTACGTCCGGACGATCCCGCTCAGCGTGACGACTCCGTCGCGAACGGACACCGCAACTTCGCCCGGTAACAGCTTTGTGGCGCGCGCGAGCGCGGCCAGGACGTCGTGCTGCAGTTGGTGATCCAGCGTCGGCGTGGACATGTCGCGTCTCCCAAAACAGTGTGCGTTCACGTTCGTGTCTTCGATCGCGCCGTCTCGAGCATGAAGCGCTGTTCCGCGCGCGCGATGTTGCGCCGCGTACGCTCGAGTGCGTCCGGTGTCACCGAGATTGAATCGATGCCCCAGCGAACGAGCTGTTCGGCGTAGTCCGGGTGGACCGATGGGGCCTGGCCGCAGATGGAGCACGTGATCCCGAGTGCATGACACCGCTCGATGATCGCGCGGATCGTGTCCAGCACCGCCGCATCTCGCTCGTCGTAGAGAGGAGCGAGCTGCTCGTTGTCGCGGTCGACGCCGAGCACGAGTTGGGTGAGGTCGTTAGATCCGATCGACACGCCGGTCACACCGAGCCCCACGTATTCGGGAAGCCACGTGACGACCGACGGGACCTCGGCCATTACCCAGAGCTGCATGCGGCCGTCCGACGCGATGCCGCTCCGGTCGATCAACTGCCGGCACGCACGGAATTCCGATGCGGTCCGGACGAACGGAATCATCAGGTGCACGTTGTCGTAGTGCGCGCGCACCTGCCGCAGTGCGTCCAGCTCCAATGAGAACAGCTCGGGTTGCTTCGTGTAGCGGTAGCAACCACGCACGCCGATCATCGGGTTCGCTTCGACGGGCTCATACTTGTCGCCGCCCGCGAGACCGCGAAACTCGTTGGACCGGAAGTCCATCGCGCGATAGATGACGGGCCGAGGATGGAACGCGCGTGCGAACTGCTCGATGCCCTTGGCCATGCGCTCGACGAAATCGGGACCGCGGTGCTCCGTGAGCATCTGTTGCGGGTGCATGTTCTGGAGCGCCGACAAGAGCAGGAACTCCGCGCGGAGCAGGCCGACGCCGTCCACGTCCAGCGCCGCAACCTCTTCGGCGCGGCCCGGCTCGGCGAGGTTGACGTAGAGCCGGGTGGCAGTGACGATCGCGGGCGTGGCGGCGCGCGCTCTGCCTAACGCGCGCGCAGTGGACTGCGGGACGGCAGCGCCGGGCAGCACCAGGCCGCGGCCCGCGTCGACGGTGACGAGTGCCCCTTCCGTGAGCGTCGTCGTGGCGTTGCCGGTCCCGACGATGCACGGGATGCCGATCTCGCGCGAGACGATCGCTGCGTGCGATGTCATGCCGCCGGCATCGGTGACGATCGCGGCCGCGCGGCGCATGAGCGGCACCCAATCGGGCGACGTCATCTTGGCGACGAGCACGTCGCCCGTCCCGAGCCGCGCGCCGTCGCCGGCTTCGGCAAGAATGCGCACCCGCCCGCTGGCGACGCCCGGCCCGGCGCCGACGCCGCGGACTAACGGAGCCGCGGCGGCGAGCACCGACGCGCCCTGCGAAGGTTGCGCTGCGCGAAGCGTCGTGATCGGGCGCGTCTGCGTGATGAAGATCGAGCCGCCATCCACGGCGAACTCCACGTCCTGCGGCGCGCCGTAGTGTTGCTCGATCTGCACACCGAGGTCCGCCACCGCATGGATTTCTTCTGGTGTCAGCACCTGCGCGGTGAGCCGTGGATCCGTGGCGAGCTCGATGCGCACCGGCTCTCCCGCTGCTGCGCCGAGCGCGAGCATGAAGTCCTTTTTTGCCACGCGCACATCGATCAGTGCCGACGTTGCCTTGTCCACCACGTAGCGATCCGGGGTCACCTCGCCGCTGACCACCACCTCGCCGAGGCCCCATGCGGCCTCGATAAGCAGATGCGTTCGATCTTCGGTGGCCGGGTCGACGGTGAACATGACACCGGATTTCTCGGCGTGCACCATGCGCTGCACGACCACGGCGAGATGCAATGCGTGCTCGAGTCGATTGCGCACGCGGTAGAAGATCGCACGGGCCGTAAAACCCGACGCCCAACATTCGCGGACGGCATTCACGAGGGCGTCTTCGCCCTGCACGTCGAGAATGCTGCGAAACATTCCGGCGAACGAAAAGGACGATGCGTCTTCGGCCGTGGCCGACGACCGCACGGCCACATACGTCTCCGGCGTCGCACCGCCCGTTAGGCGACGGTACGCCATCGTGATGGCGTCGCGCACGTCATCGGGCACGCGCGTGCGGCGAACCAGGTCGCGAATCGCGGACGCGCTTTCGTCGAGGCGGGCCGTGTCGTCGACGTTCAACGCTTCGATGCGGCGGGCGATCTCGGACCCGAGGCGTCCGGCATCGGCGAATCGCTCGTAGGCTCCGACGGTGACCACGAAACCAGGCGGCACGGGGATCCCCGCTCGTGCCAGCTCGGCCAGGTTCGCGCCTTTGCCGCCCGCGACCGCGATATCGCTCCTCGTTAGGCCATCGAACCACCGCACGTATGGTTCCACAGGGACTTGCGCGACGGCGCGCCCACTGGAGACCGACTTGACGGGCGACGCAATCTGTGTGCTGCCATCTCGTGTTGCCGTGCCGACACCTGCGGCCAGCACGCCACGCTCCATGTCGTCCGCCACGTCACGGCCTCCTGTCATTCTGCCAGCGCGCGGACACGCCGATCACGTTGTTGATCGCACGTACGCCGCACACGCGCTCCACCGCGTCCGCAGCGGCGCGCTTCTCTCCGGAATCGTCGACGATGCCGGACAAGGCGACGACGCCATCGCACACCTGCACACCGATCCGCGGAGCGCGCTCACCGAATGTCCAGCGAAGTTCTGCGGCGACATCGGCTCCGAGCTGCGTGTCGGTCTTCATGTGGTTCTCCTTGTGTCGAGTCATCCGGACATCGCCTGCGGGCAATCTTGGCGCTTCGGATTGCACGCGCTGTCGGGCGATGACCGTCCGTCCGTCAGGTATTGCCGGATTCCATGCGCGACGTGCCCGGGTGCGCGGCGTAGCGGAAACCCGGACACACGGTGCACATGTCGCCCGACAGACACGGGGCTCGGGCGAGTTAATGTAGGCGATAGAGGTTGACCTCAGCGCTTTGGAGGGCGCATGTACAAGCGAATCCTGGTCCCGCTCGACGGCTCTCCGTTCGCGGAACACGCGTTGCCCGTGGCCATTGCGATCTCGAGCCTGACGTCTGCCGCACTTCATCTCGTGCGAGTGCACGAGCCGAGCTCGCCGACGTACACGTCGCGCGGGCAATCAGACTTGATGTCGCGACAACACGAGCTCGAGTACTTGCACACCGCAGCCGCGCGAGCGATCGCAAACGGAGCACATGCCGTCGCGACCGCGCTGGTCGAAGGTTGGCCACCGTCTGCCATCGAGCGCGAGATCGCGCGGACGGGTGCCGATCTCGTCGTGCTCACGGATCATGGCCGCACTGGACGCGGGACGAGATGTCTCGGGAGCGTCGCCGATACGGTGGCGCGACACGCGAAGGTTCCGGTGCTCATCATGCGGGCCTCGGATCGCGCCGTCGATCTGGCGTGGTGCCCGCTGTTCCGCAACGTCCTCATCGCGATCGACGATGCGGAGAGTGATGCAGTCGTAGCCGACGCGGCAGAGCGGCTTGGCACGTTGGGCACCGCGCGCTACACTCTGTTCCACATGGTGCATCCGGCGCTTGCGCCCGTTCATTCGTACGCGTTTGCGGCGGCGCCCACCACGTTGGATGCCGCGACCACGCGTGCGCGGCTGTCGAGCACGCGGCATGGGCTCGCCGAGCTCGCGTCGCACATGCGTCATCGGGCGCAGCCTAACGGCATCGACATCGCAATCAGCATCGATACGCATGCGGCGACGAGCATTCTCGATGCCGCTGCCGCGAGTCCCGTAGATCTGGTCGCCATGTCGACGCGGGCATCCGATGCCTCGCACCCCGACTCCGGCAGCGTGGCTGAGCAGGTGGCGTGTTCCACGCCACTGCCGATCTTGATGTGCCCGACGTTTGAGTGCGACCCACGCACGGTGTGAGCGTGGGAACGCAGAACTCGGGCGCTGTGCCATCGGGGCCGGCCACAAACGCGGGGCCGGGCCGACGCCCGACGCGCGGCGACGTCGCGCGGTTTCGGGCGAACCGGCAGGCTGAGATTGACAGCGCGGCGATGTATCGTGCCCTTGCGGAATCCGAGCGCGACCCGAGACTCGCCGCGGTGTTCGGCCGCATGGCCGAGACGGAGACGGCGCACGCCGCATTTTGGGAGCGGCTGATTCCTGCATCGGCTCGCGCCGAGCCATCGCCGCGACCGGCATGGCGCACGCGCGCGCTGATTGCGCTCGCAAAGCGATTCGGAGCGCGAGCCGTGTTACCAACGGTGCTCCAACACGAGCAGTCCGACAGCGCGAGCTACGCCGAACAGGTGGAGTCACGCGACACTGCGCTTCCCGCCGACGAGCAATCGCACCGGCGTCTGCTCGGCGCCATGGGAGCAGGGTCCAGCGGTCTCGAGGGCGCAACCATCGCGCGTTTGGAGGGACGTCACCGGACACTTGGGGGCAATGCGCTGCGAGCCGCAGTGCTCGGCGCGAACGACGGACTCGTGTCGAACTTGAGCCTCGTCATGGGCGTCGCCGGCGCGGCTGCATCCGATCGCGCGCTGCTCGTCACCGGTCTTGCCGGGCTGCTCGCCGGTGCCGGCTCGATGGCCATGGGCGAGTGGCTGTCGGTGCAGAGCGCGAGGGAGCTGCACCAGCGTCAGTTAGACATCGAGAGCGCGGAGCTCGCGGCCGCTCCGGAGGAGGAAGCCCAGGAGCTTGCACTCATCTACGAAGCCAAGGGCCTCTCGCAAGAGCAGGCACGTGTGGTGGCGGAGCGGTTGATGGCGAAGCCGGACACCGCGCGCGAGACGCTCGCCCGAGAGGAGTTGGGCATCGAGCCCGGCGAGCTCGGTGGCTCGCCGTGGCAGGCGGCGGGGACGTCGGCGGCGCTGTTCGCGGTCGGGGCCATCGTACCCGTGTTGCCGTTCTTCTTCCTCTCCGCGAATGCCGCGGTGCTCACCAGCCTCGCGTGCAGTGCCGCCGCGCTCTTTCTCATCGGTGCCGGCATTACACTCCTGACCGGGCGGAGCGTCTGGTACTCGGGCGTTAGGCAGTTGCTGTTCGGCATCGTCGCCGCTGGCCTGACCTACGGTGTCGGACGGTTGCTCGGTGCACGGATCGGCGGCTGATCGCCGACGCGCGGTCTACGGCTGCGCGCAGGTTGCGGCCGCTGGCTCCGGCAGCGACGCGGCGAATTCGCTGGCAAAGCGCGCGACCTGGTCCCAGTCCGTCATTTCGTGATCACGCGACGAGTCCGTTGGGCCTCCGGCGCGGCGGCTGATCAGCTTGAGCATCAGCCGCGTGAACACCCCGTACTTCGTGAAGGCCATCGCGCCCGCGATCGTCGCAGTCGCGCGGGGATGCCAGCCGGTCTTCGCGAGGAACTCGTCGAGGACACGGCGGGCGTTGGCGTGGTCGCGCTCGCTCGACCCAGCGGCCGAACCGCTCACGGAGAAGAAGGCGGACGGCATCCGGTTCAATTGCTCCCGGTGCGCCTGAACGAAGCGCTCGAGATAGCGCTGGTGACGGCCGGCGATGACCGACCCACCGATGATCACGCCGTCGAACTCCGAGAGCGAGAAGTTGCGCAACACCGTGTTGGCGCACGCGATCGGTACGGCGTGACCCGCTGCGGTGAGCACCTCTTGCATCCGCTCGGCGATCTTCGCCGTCTGTCCGTACCGCGTGCCGTAGAGGATGACGATTTGACGCGACGACATGGTCCACCCCAGTGACGTGGTTTCGTTTCGGATCTCGGGATCGAAGATGGCGCGACGCCCGGCGCCGGACAGTCAGGGTGACGAGGACTCCGTGTCCGCCGGCACCTGACGACGTCACTGCGCGTTGACGGGCTCCGGCACCGGCATCGCGGGAGTGCGAGGACGCGCCGCGTCATCCTGCGCGAGCCAGCGGCCCACGACGCGCGCCTTGACGACCTGGACGAGCAGCAAGTACGCGATCGTCAGCGGCACGAGCACGAGGAAGAAGCGCGCGGGCAGCGGCGTGAGCCCGAGCGAAACCGCGATGGGCAGGAACGGCAGGGAGGTGCCTAACGCAACGGCGCCGATGATCGACCAGGTGAGCGGGCGGCTCGCGTGGCTCCGCAGCGGGTTGCCGGTGGTGCGGATGACGAGGAGCACCAGCGTCTGCGTCACCAGCGACTCGACGAACCAGCCAGTGTGAAACGCCGGCTCCGTGGCGTGAAAGACCTCGAGCAGCACCCAGAACGTCACGAAGTCGAAGATCGAGCTCACCGGACCGACGGCCACCATGAACCGGCGGACCAGCCGCATGTCCCACCGGCGCGGCACGCGGATGAGCACATCGTCGACGTGATCCGTCGGGATGGTGATCTGCGCGGCGTCATACAGAAAATTGTTGAGGAGGATCTGCGGCGGCAGCATGGGAAGGAACGGCAGGACGAGCGCCGCGACCGCCATGCTGAACATGTTGCCGAAATTCGAGCTCGTGCCCATCAGGAGATACTTGAGGACATTTCCGAACGCCGTTCGCCCCTCGAGGATGCCCTTATGCAGCACGCGAAGATTGCGTTCGAGCAGGACGACCTGTGCGGCGTCGCGCGCGACATCGACCGCGCTCGCCACGGAAATGCCGACGTCGGCCGTGTGGAGCGCGGGCGCGTCGTTGATGCCGTCTCCGAGGAAACCCACGACGTGGCCGCGGGCTTTGAGCGCGAGCAGAATGCGATTCTTCTGCACGGGCGACACGCGCGCGAACACCGTCGTGCGGTCGGCGAGCGCGCCTAACGCAACGATGCTGAGCGGGTCGATGTCGGCGCCCGTCACGATGCCTGCGGTGGCGAGCCCGGCCTCCGCGCACACGTGCGCCGCCACGAGCTCGTTGTCGCCGGTGAGGATCTTCACGTCGACGCCATCGCCGCGAAGCGCGGCCAGCGTCTCGGCGGCGTCGGCGAGCGGTGGGTCGCTGAACGCGATCAAACCGGCGAACGTGAGGTCGGTTTCGTCGGCCACGCTGTACGCCCCCCGGCGCGGCACGATGCGTGATGCGACGCCGAGGAGGCGTTCGCCGCGTTGGCTCGCCTCGTGAAACGCGGCGAGCAGCCGCGCCCGCGCCGTCGCATCGAGCGGCGCACTCGTCCCACCGTCGTCGTAGGTGGCGCACCGTTCGAGCACGCTCTCCGGGGCGCCCTTGCTGATGAGCCGGCGCTCGCCGTCTCGTGCGACGACGATCGACGACAGACGGCGCTCGAAGTCGAAGGGGATTTCATCCAGTTTGGCGGCCCCGGCCACCTCGGCTGCCGGCTCCTGCAGAATCGCCACGTCTAACGGACTGCGAATGCCCGTTTCGAACCGGCTGTTGAGGGACGCGAGGGCGAACACGCGAGCCTCACCGCCGCGGCCGGCGGGAATGACCCGCGTGACGCGCATAACGCCGCTCGTGAGCGTCCCCGTCTTGTCGCTGCACAGGATGTCGATGCTGCCCAGGTTCTGAATTGCCTGCAGATGCTTGACGATCACGTGCTGGCCCGCCATGCGCACCGCGCCGTTGGCCAACGTCACCGACGTGATCATTGGCAAGAACTCGGGGACGAGTCCCACCGCGAGCGCCACGGCGAAGAGCATCGACTGCAGCGGATCGCGATGGAGCGCGAAGCTCACGAGCAGGAGAAACAAGACGAGGAAGACGACCACGCGCGTGATGAACACGCTAAAGGCCCGCATCCCACGCTCGAACTCCGTTTGCGGCGCACGCGCGGCCAGGTGGGCCGCGATGTCGCCGTATTTGGTGGCTCGGCCGGTGGCGGTGATCACCGCTCGAGCCGTCCCGCTCACGATCGACGTGCCGAGAAAAACGACGTGCGCGTCCGCCGCGTCGCCGCCGCCCGTTACGGGTGCGGCGCTTTTTTCGACGGGGAGTGCTTCGCCGGTGAGCGCCGCCTGCTGGACGTGCAGATCCCTCGCCTCGACGAGCCGGGCATCGGCGGGCACGAGATCCCCGGCCGTTAGGCGGATCACGTCGCCCGGAACGAGCGCGCGCCGTGGCAGCTCGCGCCACGCGCCGTCCCGCTCGACCGTCGCCGTCGGCGCCACGCTGCCGCGCAACCGATCGACCGCCCGGCGCGACCGATAGGTTTGCGTGAGGTGGAGCGCGACACTCAGGAGGACCATCAACACGATGATGCTGGCGCTCGTGATCTCGCCGACATAGGCCGAGATCCCGCTGGCGAGCAGCAACGTGATGAGGAGCGGATTGGCGAACGGCTCCGCGATTTCGCGCAGCGACGACTGCCGCGCAACGGCAAGCGGGTCATTCGGCCCGACATCGGCGAGGCGCCGTTCGGCCTCGTCCGACGTCAGGCCCTGGACGGCATCGGGACCCGCATCGCGTTCAGGCGGTACCGTCTCCACCGCCAGCGCCCGGTGGCCGTCTACGGGAGCGTGCCGGTCGGCGTACGACGCGCGCGCGTACGCCTAACGGGCGATGCGTGCGCCGGGCCGCGCCATTCGGCCGGCGTGATCAGCAACGAGCACGGAGCACGGCGCACGAGTCCGGCGGTCACCGTACCCACGAGCACCCGCTCCGCGAGATCGTGCCGTTGGCGCGCGACGACGAGGACATCCGCGCCGCGACGCTTGGCGAACGCGATCAGCGTTTTAGGCACGGTGCCGCGCACCACCGCGGTCTCCACCGTTGCGCCGGCCGGAACGGGCAGCGTGTCCAGCAGACGCTGAAACGCGCCGGCCCACCCGTTCTCGCGGACCATCTTCGTGATCTCATCGAGATTCGCGATGGCTGCGTCGAAGTCGGACTCGATGTGCACGAGCACCAGTCTCGCGCAACCCGTGAACAGGGTGCACGCCAGCCGAGCCGCGGCCTTGCTCTCGGGGCTGAAGTCGACCGCGACTACCACGGTCCTGGGCATCCCGCGCAGATCCGGCGTCACCGCCAGCACGGGGACGGCGGACTCGCGCACCACATGCGGCGTCGTCGCGTCGTGGATGATCCGCTCGATCAACCGCTCGCGGCGCAGTCCCATGATCACCAGGTCCGCACCGCGCGCTGCATCCAGGATGGCGTTGGCCGGCGTGCCTAACGCAACGCGCACGGGCCATGGCCGCCGCGCGTCGGTGCGGTCGGCCAGAAATTGGCGGAGCTCCAGCCGGCGCTGCCGCTGCTCCCCGCGCAACGCCGCCTCGCCGGCGACCGCGACCGGCATACCGACGGTCAGCTGCGCGGCTGCCAGCGGATCGATGACGCTCACCGCTTCGACCCTCGCCCGGTTCGCCTTCATCAAGGCCACCGCGGTATCGATTGGCGCATTGGCGCGCGCCGTTGCTCCGTCGAGGGCTACCAGCAGTCGCAGTGGTGGGCGGGATGTACGTGCGTTGCCCGGTTGGTGACGTGCGCCGTTGGCCGACTTTTTCGCTCGCGCCGTAGACATCGTTTCTCCTCCGGTTCGGTGTCGCTGGGCATAACACTAGGGTCGGCCCGCTCCATGGTCTGTCGGGAAAAGTGTGGAGCCCAGGTGGCGGAAGCCCTGACAGCTTTCCAGCGCCCCGATCGGTCAGGTACGTTGAGACACATCCCGAGCCGAATGACGCGACCGATGGCAGGTCATGACGCCCCCAGAATGCCGAGCTGGCTGATCGGCACGGCCGTGCCAGTGGCGGCCCTCTTGCTCCTCGGCGCGGGCGCCGTCGCACACTTTGCGTCGCCGGCGACAGGTGCGAGCACGTCCATTTGGACCATCGGCTTGCTGCTCACCGGCGCGCCGACGGTGTTTCGCACGCTGCGCAGACTGTTCGCTGGTCGCTTCGCCGCGGACCTCGTCGCCACGCTCGCGATCATCGGCGCGGTCGTGCTCGCCCAACCCGTGGCCGGCTTGGTGATCGTGCTCATGCAGACCGGCGGCGAGGCGCTCGAGCGCTACGCCGAAGGACGCGCATCCGATGCCGTGCGCGCACTCGAGGACGCTGCGCCGCGCACTGCCCATCGGATCCGCGGCACGAGTATCGACGACATCCTCGCCGAGGATATTGCGCCAGGTGACGTGCTCCTCGTTAGGCCGGGCGAATTGATGCCGAGCGATGCGATCGTCGTCGACGGTCGCTCGCACGTGGATGTCTCTCGACTAACGGGCGAACCGCTGCCCGTCGTGGCGACGCCCGGTACGCGGCTCATGAGCGGCACCGTGAACGGTGAAGGGACGTTGACGGTTCGCGCGATTGCCACAGCGGGCGAGAGCCAGTACGCGCACATCGTGGCGCTCGTCGCATCTGCCCAAGCGAGTAAGGCACGGCTGCAGCGCCTCGCGGACCGCTACGCCGTGTGGTTCACACCCTTCACGCTCGTGGTGTGTGCGATCGTGTATGCCGTCACGCACGACCCGGTGCGCGTGCTGGCGGTGTTGGTGGTCGCGACGCCGTGTCCACTCATTCTCGCGACGCCCATCGCGTTCATCGGCGGGATCAACCTCGCCGCGCAGCACCACATTATCGTGCGCACCGGTGACGCGCTCGAGCGACTCGCGGGCGTCACCACCGTCATCTTCGACAAGACGGGAACGCTGACCATCGGACGCCCGGCCGTGCGACGGGTGATCGCGGCTCCAGGCCTAACCGAGGACGATGTGCTCCGCGCCGCCGGCGCCGTGGAGCAGGGATCGAGCCACCTGTTGGCGCGCACGCTGGTCGACGCGGCGGAGGAGCGCGGCCTCGCGCTGCCCGCCGCCCGGCAGGTCATCGAGTCCGCCGGCCGCGGTGTCACGGGACAGGTCGACGGCCGCACCGTGTCCGTCGGCGCGCGATCGTTCGTTCTCGAGCAGCACCCCCATATCGGCGCGGAGATGGATGCACTCGATCACGACGAGGGCCTCGAGGCCTATATCACCATCGACGGCCGCGCGGCCGGTGTCGTGGAATACGCGGACCGCCTGCGCCCCGAGCTCCACGAAGCGACGGCGCACCTCGCCCGCCTCGGCCTAACGGACACGGTGCTGCTGTCGGGGGACCGCACGGCCAATGCGCGGGCCGTTGCCGCCGCCGCAGGCATCGAAGAAGTGGCCGGCGACCTGATGCCGGAGGACAAGGTCGACGCTGTCCGACGGCTAGTCGCCGAGGGCCGCAGCGTGCTCATGGTCGGCGATGGCACCAACGACGCGCCCGCACTCAGCGCCGCGACCGTGGGCGTGGCCCTCGCCGGACATGGTGGCGGCATCACCGCCGAAGCGGCCGACGTCGTGGTCCTCGCCGACGATTTGCGCCGCGTGCCCGAGGTCATCAGGATCGGCCGGCGCACGATGCGCATCGCGCGCCAGAGTATCCAGACGGGCCTTGGCTTGAGCGGCGTCGCCATGCTGCTCGCCGCGTTCGGCCTCATCGCGCCGACCGTCGGTGCCGTGCTCCAGGAAATCATCGACGTCGCGGTGATCATCAATGCACTCCGCGCGCGCCGGCCCGGCGCGCCGTCCGTGAGGCAACGCACGCATGAAACGCGCGGGAAGGCATCCGGACCTCCGAGTCCGGTCACTGTACGACACGACGTCGGGTGATTCCCGACAGCCATTACGTGACCGCACGCTATCGTAGCACGTGGGACTGGCGCCAGGCCGGAGGAACGATGCCTCACGAAGCAGCACCGAGTTTTCGAGCGTTGAACCAGGCAGAGAGCGAAGCGGTTTTGTCGCGCAACCATGTTGGGCGCATCGCGTACGCCTTTCACGATCGCGTTGACATCGAGCCCATCCATTACGTATGCGAGGGTGGTTGGATCTACGGTCGCACGTCGCCCGGAACCAAGTTCGCCACGCTCAGCCATCATCCCTGGGTCGCCTTCGAGGTGGATGAAATAGATGGCCCATTCGACTGGCGCAGCGTCGTGGTGCACGGCACGGTGTATTGGTTGACGTCCGACGCGTCGGCCGCTTCGCAGCGCGACGCCGAAGCAGGTCTCGCGCTGCTTCGCAATATCCTCCCGGAAACGCTCACCGAGGATGATCCGACGCCGTTTCGCACGGTGCTGTTCCGCATCTCTGCTTCCGAGATCTCGGGCCGGTGCGCAAGCACGGAGCGCACGGCGGCATCTCCCGATCACGCGCAGACGCCGAAAGCCGCCGCGCCAGAGCGGGCATGAATCGGGGCGTGACGAGCGCCGTTAGGCGTTTGCTGCGCCTGCCGCTCGCCTTGAAGCTGGCGGGTGCCAACGCGCTCCTCCTGCTCGTCGCGCTCGGCGGATTCCGCGGCGCCTATCGCGGACCCGTGGTCTGGCCGGCGTTGGCGATCGCGGGTGTGGCGCTCGTCGTTGGCATTGCCGTGAACGTCGCGCTGGTGAGGCTCGCACTCCGCCCCTTGCACGACCTGCACACGACCGCCGAGCGCGTCTCGCGCGGCGATCTGGAGGCGCGCGTTCCCAACTCGCTGGTCGCGGACGCGGAGATCGAGCGCGTTAGCAGCACCTTCAACCTTCTTCTCGACCGCGTGATGGCCGAGCGGGCGCGCATTCGGGATCTGGCGGCGCAAGCGATTCGGGCCGGCGATAGGGAGCGCGCAGCGCTCGCCAGCGAGCTTCACGAATCGACGGCACAGTCCATTGCCGGAATTTCTTACCAATTGATTGCCGCCGAACGAATGAGCAAAGATCCGGAGCTCACGGCACGATTGGTGTCCGTTCGAGAAGCGACGAACGATATACTCGAGCAGGTGCGGCTACTGTCGCACACCGTCTATCCGCGCATCCTCGATGACTTGGGTCTGGCCAGCGCACTTCGTCAACTCGCGCGAAGCATGGCCGTGGACATCGGCCCGCCGATCCGTGTAGAGGTCACCGACTATGCCGAATCCACTGTGAGGCGGCTGCCCGTGGAGAGCGCCGCGGTGCTGTATCGCGTGGCGCAGGAAGCGATCGCCAACGCGTTGCGCCACTCGAAGGCTACGCACATAGTTGTGAGCCTCGAGGGCTCCTCAGCCGGCTTCACGCTCCAGGTGCAGGACGACGGTGTGGGTTTCGATGTCGATCAGATGGGGTACCAGGCGACGGGCCTGGGCTTGTTCACCGCGCGTGAACGCGTCAGTTTGGCTCACGGTCGCTTCGATCTGGTCACTCGACCCGGTGGCGGCACCACCGTGACCGCATCTATTCCTGCTACGCTCGCGGCTGCTGCGTCGCGACGTGCGTCTCGTTGAGAACGGAGCTGATGACAGTCGACATAATACGGGTCGTTCTCGTCGATGATCACGCAGTCGTGCGGGCTGGACTCAAAGCCGTGTTGGCAACGGCTCCCGACATTCAGGTCGTCGGCGAAGGGAGCAATGGACGCGAGGCTGTTGCACTCGCTGAGCGGTTCATGCCGGAGGTCGTGATCACGGATCTCTCGATGCCCGATCTCGACGGTGCAGGCGTCATCAAGGAAATTGTCGCCAAGAAGCTGCCGTCGCGTGTGCTCGTGCTCACGATGCACGCCGAAGATGAATACCTCGTCCCGCTGCTCGAGGCCGGCGCCGCGGGCTATCTCGTGAAGAGCGTTGCCGATCGCGAGCTCATCGCGGCCGTGCGTTCGGTGGCGCACGGCGAGACCTACGTGCAACCGACCGCGGCCCGCGTCCTGGCGCGCGAGCTCACGAAGAAGGAGGCGGCCGAGCCCGACCGTCAACGATACGAGCAGCTCACGCCGCGCGAGCGTGACGTGCTGCGACTCATCGCGCAGGGGTATTCGGCGCCCGAAATCGGCACGCAGTTAGGCATCAGCCCGAAGACCGTGGACACGTACAAGCAGCGCATCGAAGAGAAGCTCGGCCTCGCGCACCGCTCCGACTACGTACAGTTCGCGTTCAAGCTCGGGCTGCTCGGTAAGAGTTAGGCATGAGTTAGGCATTATCGAGACCCATCGACGGCCGCCATGCCTATTACCGCCAATCGCAGCGTCACCGCCGCACTCTGGACCGCGCTCGTCGCCACGCTGGCGGGCGCCGCGCTCGGGCTCGCCGCGGAGCGGCGCGGGGCGTTGCCGCCTAACGGAGCAACGATCGTGGCCGTCGCGCTCCTCGCCTGCGCGGCCGGCGCCATTGCGTACGCGCTCGTTCGGACCCACATCGTCGGTCTGCGCGTGCGCGCGCTGCAGGACGTCGAGCATGACCTGCGCGTGTCCGAAACGAAATTCGCTGGCATCCTCGACATCGCCGCCGATGCGATCATCACAGTCGACGAGGCCCAACGAATCCTGCACTTCAATACGGGTGCCGAGCTGATCTTTGGCTGTTCAAGAAGCGAAATGTTCGGCCAGCCACTCGAGCGACTCATACCCGAGCGCTTCCGCGCCGCGCACGAGGGCCACATGCGGCGCTTCGGGGTGGGAACGGAGACCTCGCGCCGCATGGGCGAGCGTCGCGAGATCTTCGGCCTTCGCCGCGGCGACATCGAGTTTCCGGCCGAGGCGTCGATCTCCCGGCTGGCGACACCGACCGGCATGCTGTTCACGGTCGTGCTCCGCGACATCACGGAGCGAAAACGCGTCGAGCGGGAGCAACGATTCCTGGCCACGCTCGGCGAAGAGTTGGCGCGGTCGTTGGACGTCGACGCCACGGCGCAGCTCGCGGCGAACGTGGCGGTTCCCGCGCTGGCCGATGCGTGCGTGTTGGACCTGGTCGCCGCGGACGCGCTCACCCGCCGCATTGTGAGCGAAGGCGGACCCGAACGCACGCGCGCGCCGCTGGCTGCGCTCGAGGCCGCCGGCCCCATTGGGCCGGATTCGCCGTCGCGGGTGATCGACGTCCTGCGCACGCGGCGTTCCGAGCTCGTCGCCGACGTCACCGACGAGTGGCTCGAGGCGCATACCGACGATACGCCTAACGTCGCCGCCGTGTGGCGGGCGCTCGACGTCCGTTCGTTGATGATCGTTCCGCTGGTGACGCGAGAGCACCTGCTCGGCGCGCTCACGCTCATGGCGGTGTCTCCACGCCGGCACTACGAACCCAACGACCTGGTCTTCGCGGAGGAGATCGCGCGGCGAGTGGCGCTCGCACTCGACAATGCACGCCTCTACCACGCGGCGCGCACAGCCACGCGGGCACGCGACGAAGTGCTCGGCATCGTGTCGCACGATTTGCAGAATCCGCTCGCGGCCATCTCGATGGGTGCGAGCGTCCTGCGCGATCAGCCGCCGGGTGACGTGGAAGGCCGCCGGCAACTCTTGCTCATGATCACGGAATCGACGGAATGGATGCGGCGATTGATCCGCGACCTGCTCGACGTGTCCGCGATCGAAGCGGGACGGTTGTCGGTCGAGCGGCGGGGCGAACTGCCGGCGCCGATCATCGCGTCTGCCACGCGGATGCTGGGCACTGCGCTCGCGGACCGTTCGATCGCGCTCGAGCTCTCGGTGCCGGATGATCTTCCGTTAGTCAATGTCGACGCGGCGCGCATCGAGCAAGTGCTCGTGAACCTGCTTGGCAACGCCATCAAGTTCACGGCGCCGGGCGGTCGCATCGTGATTCGGGCGACGCCGAATGGATCGCACGTGGAACTGTCCGTGGCCGATTCGGGGATCGGCATTGCCCAGGAGGAGCAGGCGCACGTGTTCGAGCGCTTCTGGCAAGCACGTCACACCGTGCGTCGCGGCGCGGGACTCGGACTCGCCATTGCGAAGGGCATCATCGAGGCGCACGGCGGCCGCATCTGGGTAACGAGCACGCCGGGGGAGGGCAGCACGTTCACGTTCACGCTTCCGCTCGCGCACGCAATTGGGGAAAGGGGAAGCGCTCGCTGACGCAGCGCTTCCCCAAGCGAGCGTCAGCGAGCGCTTCCCTATTCCCCCGATAGCTGCACTCAGCAATTCAGACGCGTGTTATTAGTGCGCCATCGTCGCGTACTGGCGCGGCGTGCCAACCTGAATCATTCCCACCGCGCCCTTCTCGGCGTCGGCGAAACTGTGCGTCACGAACGCGTAGATGCCTTCGCCGCTCTCGTTAGGCTTGAACGTCGTCTCGAATACGACACCCCCGCCCGCCGGAACGGGGTACGTCTGCACACCCTCGAGCGCATGCGCAGGATTGCCGTCCGGGTACACGCGATCGAAGAGTGCGCCGACCACATGGAAATCGCTGTCGAGGTTCGGGCCCGCGTTCACGACGAAGAAGCGCACGCGGTCGCCGACGCTCACCTTGAGCGGGTTGGCCTTGTACTGGAATGCGCGCCCGTTGAAGACCACGTAGGCCGGCTGCTTGTTCTGCGCAGCCGCGTAGTCGGGCTGCATCTCGCTGCCCGGTGCGGTGCGCTGCGCATAGAACTCGCTCTCGACGAGCACGAATTCCTTGTCCGCGGTGGTGCCCCAACCGTTCTTCGGATCGACGATGATGGCCATGTACATCCCCTGCATGAGATGCATGAGGACGGGTGGCGTGCCGCAGTGCACGAGGAAGGCACCGGGGTCGCGTGCGACGAACGCGAATTGAATGGAATCGTGCGGCATGATCATGCGGTAGTCGACGTTCGCCGGAATGCGCGCGGCGTGGAAATCGATCGAGTGCGGCATCGGCGCTTCGTTGACCACGGTAATGCGAACGGAGTCGCCCTGACGGACGCGCAGGACCGGCCCCGGAACAGTGCCGCCGAGCGTCCACGCGTGATAGGGCACGCTGTCGGCGATTTGAACAGTGGCGTCCTTGATCGGGATCCGGAATTCCTTGACCGGCGCCGCGGAAGCGGGAGCAAGGCGCGCGTCATAGGCGGGTATCGTTGGGCGGACGGTCTTGTCGAAATCGATTCGGTCGACGGCCGGGGCGGCCTTGGTGTTTGCAAGCGAGGCGCCCACGGAGGCGGCGGCGATCATTGCGACCGGTACGACAAATTTCACGAATCTCATCGAGTCCTCCAAAAATGGATCAGTGTGGCACGTGGCTGAAGTCTCGGTGAAACGCGGCGTTAGCTCCGTCAGGAGAAGCCGGAAGTTTGGTCGGTCATCTCGCGACAGCGTGTCGGTGTTTTACTGACGGGGCGACGCATCAGCGGAATCCCCCCGACAGCATGGCGGCGTTCTCCCGACTGCGGGCGTCGTTCGGCGCCTTAAGTTCGCCCCAACCAGACCACGCAGTCGTGACGCGCTCGCATCGAGCGCGAATGTGCGCGGAACCCCGCTCACGGAGCGGAAGGAGCCGAAATGTCAACATTCATAAAACGCACATCCTCGCACCGCGCGGCGCGCATCAAGCTGGCCGTCGTCGCTGCCCTCACGCTGCCCGCGTTCCTGGCGAGTTGCGCCGATTCTCCCACAACCCCGCTGGCGAGCGTTTCACGCGAGATAACGAGTGGTGCGGTGCCCGGTGGCCAACGGGCGCTATTCTTCCTCACCCGACCTCTGGATCGGCGGACGTTCTCTGGGACCTTCGACGGCACATTGACGCCACAGGTGTTGGTCTGCAGCGAGCCGCGGTGCATCACACCCGTCCTCGGCCCCATCGGGCTGGGTTCCACTGGGCCCGCGACGCTCACGCTCGACGCGGCTCGACAGTCGTACGTGTTCCGCTGGCAGACGAGGCGCGGACCGCTTGCGCCTAACGCGGTGTATCGCCTCGTCGTGCGCGTCGGCGATTACCAACTGGGATGGGTCGATCTCGCGACGGGCACCAAGCAGCGCGATTTGCGCAACGTCAATCGGCGGGAGTTTGTGCCGCTGCGACTCGGTTCCACCCTCGCGCTCCCGTTCCGCATCGAGCAGGGTGCGCCATTTCCGCCTGATCTCCCGGGCCGCTACGAGAGCATGCCGGACGCGTGCCCGCCGTTGGGCTGTGCGCTGCATAGCGTTCCGGACTTCGACTATCTGGGCGTCTGGGCTGCTGTGCAGATCACGCAGACGGGCACGGCGGCAACCGGAATGCTTTGGTATGCGAGCGATCGCATCCATCCGCCCGTGGTGCCGCCGATACCCGCTCCGGGCACGGGGCCGCTGAATGGATCGCCGGATGGATCAGATTTCAGCATGGTGAGTTGGCGCCACGATGAGAGCGACCCATGCCTCGAGCTGTGGGACGAGGGTCTCTTGTGGGGCCACTGGTGTGGTTCATTCGGCGGGCCGGCGAGCGTCACGCCGGCGTATTTGCCCTTCGATGCGTTTGGCACGTTGTACCGGCTGCCGAACTACCTGCCGCCGCTCCAGTAGTCCGTTAGGCGCACGCGGTACGGTGGAGACGCGGCCGGCGCAATGCCGGCCGCGTTTTTCGTCCGGGGGTGGTGCGGGGATGTCGATCTCCTGACGGCGAGCGGCTGCCTACCCGCGCGTCAGGAAAATGCAGTCGTCGCCCGCGCGGGTTTAGCTGACACGCGATCGGGCATCCCCTGATCGTGCGGCGGATCGCATACGGCGAGACTGGAGCACACGATCGCGAGGCCGCGTGCCGCCTGCGTTGGGCCGGCCGCGGCGTCGCCATGACGACGAGGTACGAGAATGCGCTCCAGTGCCCGCACGACGGCCATTGCCACGCTGGCTGCCGCCATCGGGATGCCCAGCCTGCTTGCCGCCTGTCACTCCGGCGCGCCGGCAACGTTAGCCAGCGCCGCCACCGGCGCCAACTCGGCATCGCGCGTATACGTGCCGCCCGGCCAGAAGGACGAATTCTACGCGTTCTTCTCAGGCGGCTTCAGCGGCCAGGTGTCGGTGTACGGCCTACCCTCGGGCCGGCTGCTCAAGGTGATCCCGGTGTTCTCGCAGGATCCCCAGGAGGGATGGGGCTACGACGAGGAGACCAAGCCGATGCTCCAGACGAGCTTCGGTTTCGTCCCGTGGGACGACGCACACCATCCGGAGCTGTCGCAGACGAACGGCGTGCCCAACGGGAAGTGGCTGTTCATCAACGGCAACAACACCCCGCGCATCGCCCGCATCGATCTGGCCCAGTTCAAGACCGAAGAGATCCTCCAGATCCCCAACTCGGCGGGCAACCACTCGTCGCCATTCACGACGCCGGACGGCAAGTACGTGGTAGCCGGCACCCGGTTCAGCGTGCCCGTGCCTAACCGCGACACGGCGATCGCCTCCTACGCGCAGGCGTTCAAGGGCACGCTCACGTTCGTGCGCGCCGATGAGCCCGGGAAGATGGCGATCGCATTTCAGATCCTCGTGCCTGGATTCGATTACGACCTGGGTCACGCCGGCAAGGGCGTGTCCGATGGATGGTTCTTCTTCACCACGTACAACACCGAACAGGCGCACACCAAGCTCGAGGTGAACGCGTCGCAGAACGACAAGGACTTCATCGCCGCGATCGATTATCGTCGCGCCGAAGCATGCGTGGCAGCAGGAAAGGGCACCACCATGCCCGCGAGCTATGACCACAACGTGATCGATGACCACTCCAATACGGCACACGTCGAGCGGAAGACCAGCGTGACGGTGCTCGATCCGTCGCGGTGTGATGGTCTGATGTACTTCCTGCCGACGCCCAAGTCGCCGCACGGCGTGGATGTCGACCCGAGCGGCGAATACATCGTCGGCAACGGGAAGCTGTCGGCGGTGATCGCCGTGCACTCGTTCACGAAGATGCAGCAGGCGATCGCGTCCAAGTCCTTCGACAAGTTCGTGGACGGCATTCCCGTGCTCAAGTACGAATCGGTGCTGGCCGGCGAGGTGAAGAGCTCCGGGTTAGGCCCGTTGCACACCGAGTTCGACGGCAAGGGCTACGCGTACACGTCATTCTTCATTTCGTCCGAGATCGTGAAGTGGAAGCTCGGCACCTGGGAGGTCGTCGACCGGACGCCCACCTACTATGCGATCGGCCACCTGATGATTCCGGGCGGCGACTCGCGCGCGCCGTTTGGCAAGTACGTGGTCGCGCTCAACAAGATCACCAAAGATCGCTATCTCCCCACCGGACCGATCATGGATCAGTCGGCCCAACTGTACGACATCAGCGGGCCCAAGATGCAGCTGCTGCTCGATTTCCCGACCATCGGCGAGCCGCACTACGCGCAAGCGCTCCCCGCGAGTCTCATCCACTCGGTGAAGTTCAACACGCTAACGGACAACACGAATCCGTGGGCGGCGAAGACCGAAGCCGACGGCGGCATCTCGCGACAGGGCAAGGTTGTGCACATCAAGATGGCCGCGATCCGGTCGCACTTCTCGCCCGACAACATCGAGGGCATCACGGTCGGCGACACGGTCTACTTCCATCTCACGAACATCGAGCAGGACTGGGACATCGTGCATGGCTTTGCCGTGTTAGGCAACACGGACGCGGCGGAGTTGATCCTGGCGCCCGGCGAAACGCGCACGCTCAAGTGGGTGCCGCGCGCGAGCGGGGTCTATCCGTTCTACTGCACCGACTTCTGCTCGGCGCTGCACCAGGAGATGCAGGGCTACGTGCGCGTGTCGCCGGCCGGGAGCACCGTGGCGCTGTCGGCGACGATCGGCGACCACGCGGTTGGCGGCGATCGGATGGCGGGCATGCATCCGGCGGTCGCTACCGGCGCTGCGCACGCGGCCGGGGGGCACCAATGATGTCGCGCGTATCGCGGTGGCTGCTCGTGATTGCCGGAGTGATGCTCGCGGCGTCCCTCCGGCTCCCCCTCTGGCGCATCGGGTTGACCGCGCCGCAGTACCCGGAGGGCCTGGGATTGCAGATTGGCGCCGGCACGATCGTCGGCGCCAGCCCGCAGGACCTGGGCAACATCAACGAGCTGAATCACTACATTGGGATGCGGCCCATCGATGCCAGCGCCTTACCGGAGCTTCGCGTGCTGCCGTGGGTGCTGCTCGGGCTTGCCGTGTGGGCCGTGGCGGCCGCTGCGTTAGGCAAGAGGCGCGTGGTGGCCGTGTGGCTGGGCGCCGTGGTGCTGGTCGGGTTGGCCGGGCTCGCCGATCTGTACCGCTGGTCGTACGCATACGGTCACGACCTCGACGTCGAGCACGCGATCATCAAAGTGCCGGGCATGGTGTACCAGCCGCCGCTCGTCGGCACGAAACAACTCCTGAATTTCACCGCCTCGTCGTGGCCCGCGTCGGGGACATGGCTGGCCGTGGCGGCGTTGTTCGCCGGCGCGTTGGCGCTCGTGTTGTCGCGCCGGCCGAGGTCCCCTCGCGCGAGCGCATCGTGATGCGCGCGGTGCCGGTGTTCGCACGTACCGCGTTGCTCGCCGCCTGCGTCGCGGCGCCGCGCCCAGCCTTGGGCCAGGCGGCGCACACGCTCGTCGTGGCGCCGGGCTCGGCCCTGGCCACGTTAGGCCAAGCCGTGACGCGCGCGTCGGCGGGCGACCGGATCGTCGTGCGCGCCGGCACGTATCGCGAGCCGATGGTCACGGTCGACAAGCGGCTCGAGATCGACGGCGACGGCGATGCCATCCTCGATGGCGAATCCGCGCACGCGATCCTCACGGTGGCGGCCGACGACGTCACGATTCGCCACCTGCACTTTCGCGATGTCGGCGTGAGCTACACCAGCGACCTCGCGGCGGTGCGCGTGCTGGCCGTCCGCAACTGCGACATCGAAGACAACGTCATCGAGCGCGCGTTCTTCGGGATCTATCTCGCGAAGTCGATCGGCTGCCGCGTGGTCCACAACGACATTCGCGGAGCGGCGCGCGATGAAACGAGTTCGGGCAACGGCATTCACCTGTGGTCCGCGCGCGACGCGCTCATCGCCGACAACCACGTGAGCGGCCAGCGGGACGGCATCTACTTCGAGTTCGTCAACCACACCGTCGTTCGCGGGAACACGAGCGAGCGCAACCTGCGCTATGGCCTGCACTTCATGTACTCGGACGACTGCCAATATCTCGACAACACCTTCCGGTACAATCACGCCGGAGTCGCGGTGATGTACACGCATCGCGTGCTCATGGCGGGCAATCGCTTCGAGTCCAACTGGGGCGATGCGGCGTACGGTCTCCTCCTCAAGGAAATCGACGACAGCCGCGTCGAGGACAACGCGTTCGTGCGCAACACGGTCGGCCTGTCGGCGGACGGAGCCAACCGGCTGGTCGCGTCGCACAACTCGTTCCGGTCTAACGGATGGGCGGTGCGTCTCGTGTCGAGCACCGACGATGCGCGCTTCGAGCGCAACAATTTCTTCGACAACACGTTCGACGTCGGCATGCGCGGCGGCGAAACCACGACGCGCTTCGCCGGCAACTACTGGGATGACTACCGCGGGTACGACCTGGACCGGAACGGCGTGGGCGATGCGCCGTTTCATCCGGTGCGTTTGTTCTCCCTCATCGTGACCCAGAATCCGCCCACGCTGCTCCTGTTGCGCAGCCCATTTGTCACGCTGCTCGACGCGGTCGAGCGAGCGATGCCGTCCCTGACGCCGTCGTCGGTCGTGGACGGCACACCGGCCCTGCAACCCCTACGGTGAGCGACATGATCGAGATCAACGCTCTCACGAAGTCGTTTGGTGCGCGCGGGGTGCTGCGCGGCGTCGATCTGTGCGTCAGGCCGGGGCGAGTGACGGCGCTGGTGGGGTCTAACGGAGCAGGGAAGACGACGCTCATCAAGTGCCTGTTGGGCCTCGTGCGCGCGGACAGCGGCGAGATCCGGATCGACGGCGCGCGCGTCGGCGACGATCCGGCCTATCGCGCGACCATCGGGTACGCGTCGCAGATGAGCCGCTTCCCCGAGCATCTCACGGCACGCGAGGTGACCAGGATTCTCACCGACCTGCGGGGCGAAGCGGCCGTCATCGACTGGGAGTTGTTCGAGCGGCTCGCGCTCGCGCCGCACCTCGACACGCGCGTGCGTGCGATGTCGGGTGGTACGCGGCAGAAGCTCGCCGTGGCGCTGGCGTTCTTGTTCGCGCCCCGCGTGCTCGTGCTCGACGAGCCGAGTGCGGGGCTCGATCCCGTGGCGAACGCGGTGCTCAAGGACAAGATCCTGAGCGAGCGGGCAGACGGCAAAACGGTGCTCGTCACGTCGCACGTGATGAGCGAGCTGGACGAGCTGGCCGACGACATCGTGGTCCTGCGCTCAGGCCGCGTGGGCTATGCCGGCTCCGTGCAGAAACTGCGGGTGTACACCGGGCACCCGCATCTCGAGCGGGCGGTTGCCTCGATGATGGCGCGGGAGGCCGTATGCGCATAGTCGCGAAGCTCGCCGCGTTTCAGTTGGTCGACGTGCTCCGGAGTCGCTGGCTCTTCGGCTATGCGATCTTCTTTCTGCTCACGACGGAAGGGTTGCTCCGCTTCGGCGGCGACGCGACCCGGGCGCTCGTCAGTCTGACGAGCATCGTGCTCTTCATTGTGCCGCTGGCGGCGATCGTGTTCGCGACCGTGTACGTGCACCGCGCGCGCGAGTTCATCGAGTTGTTGCTGGCGCAGCCCGTTGGGCGGAGCGCGATGTTCGCCGGGACGTACGGTGCGATGGCGGTGTCGTTGTCCGCCGGCCTCGTGGTCGGCGTCGGCACGCCGTTCGCGCTGCGCGGCGGTGCGGGCGTGGCGGGCGCCGCCGCGGTGCTGGTCGGCACGGGCGTGGCGCTCACGCTCGTGTTCGCCGGTGCCGGCGTGGCGCTCGCGCTCCGCACCGATGACCGGTTGCGCGCGTTCGGTATGGCGTTAGGCGTGTGGGCGTGCACGGCATTGGCCTATGACGCCGTCCTGCTCGTGCTCGCGACAGCCATGGCCGGCGCGCCGCTCGAGCGCCCGTTGCTCGCGGCGACGCTCGCGAATCCGATCGACCTCGCGCGCGTGGTCATGCTCATGCACCTCGACATCTCCGCGCTCATGGGCTACACGGGCGCGTCGTTCACCCGCTTCTTCGACGCCTCGAGCGGCATGGTCATCGCGGCCGCGTCGCTCGCTGCGTGGGCCGCCGGCCCCGCTCTGTTAGGCGCACGTCTGTTCCGGCGGAAAGACTTCTGATCCAGGCGCCGCAGGCGCCATCCTCCTCGACTCCACCCTTTCGCGAGAGCATTCGATCATGTCCCATTCGACCGTAGCCCGGAGCGCATTGGCCGTAACAACACTTGCGGTGATTGGCGCCTGCGGTGGCAACGCCCCTGCGTCCGGCGAGTCCACCGCGGCCTCACCGAGCGTCGCCGCATCCGCGGCGCCCGCGGCCGCCGGCCCGCAAACCCCGGATCCGGGCCGTCGCGTGATCACCGTGCAGTTGATCGCCGACGACAAGGGAAGCCGCTTCGAGCCGAACGAGATCGAGGCGCATCGCGGTGACGTCATCCGGTTCACGCTGGCGTTAGGCGTACACAACGTCGACTTCCTGCCCGATTCGAATCCCGGCCGCGCGGGTCTGCCGGCGCCGAGCGATATGCTGCAGCTCGCCGGCCAGACGTACGACGTCAAAGTCACGCTCCCCAAGGGAAAGTACTATTTCCAGTGCGATCCGCATGCGGCGCTCGGCATGCGTGGCCATCTCGAGGTCGAGGAGTGAACTGCGGATCCCCTGATCGCCGACACCATTCGTGATCAGAACCGCTCACCCTTCGCCTCGCGCGCGGCACTCCCGATACCGCGGACGCGGGACCACATGGTATAGAAGAACACCACGAGTCCCGCGATCTGGGCGAAGCCGGCGAGCACGATGGCCCACCGCACCGCGAGAGAGCTCGTCGCCGGGCGTACGAGCTCACCGGCGACGCGCACGCTGGTTCCAACAGTGAGCAGCCAGTAGGCAGCTTCCGCCATCGCCGGCCGATAGCGCACGTCGGACTTGTCGGGCCGCGGGAAAAGCCACAAGGCAACGCCGAGGATCATCATCATCACGAACCCGACGAGAATCGCGTGCGTGTGCGCACTGATCGTCGGCTGCGCCGGATAATGCAACCCAAGTTCGCGCGCGACGATCATCCAGCCGCCGATCGCGAGACCGACCATGAGGAAGATGATCGCGGTCTTGATGTACCGCCGAACGAGAGAATGCACGATAACGTGTGTGCTCGAGTCGTCGTAGCTGTGGGGCAGTGCCTGGCTGGCATCAACGACAAGGGTTTGAAGGATAACTGCGTGGCGTCAATGAAAAGGGCTTGAAGGATAACTACCTGGCATCAATGACAAAGGTTTGAAGAATAACTACAAGGATAACAACAGGGATAACTACAAGGATCACCCTGGCGCGAAGGAAATCGCGATACCACAGGCACACAACGAACAAAACAAATTTAGCCAAAGCCTTTCGTTAGGCATCGCTCTTTCAATCGCGCCAGGATGATCCTTGTAGTTATCCCTGTTGTCATCCTTGTAGTTATCCTTCAAACCTTTGTCATTGATGCTAGGTAGTTATCCTTCAAAGCTTTTGTCGTCGATGCCGGCCCCCGGCGGCCCGCGCGCTCCAGAACGCGCGAGACGGACGCACACAGGGCACGCCCGCCTCGTTGCTCTTGCCTAACGTTAGAGCCGGGTCAGGACTTTCCCGTCTCCAGTCCGTTCACCACACCCTCGAGGAGCCGCAGCCGTTTGGTGTCGCTGGCGCCCTGTGCGTCATGTGACAGCTCCGTCGCCAGCTTCTTGAGCGTCGCCGTTCGCTTGGCGCCGCTCGCCGATTCGGCGGACGTGAGCGCGGCTTCGATCGCCGAGAGACGATCGGCGGAGAGGCCCTTGTCGCGCTTGAGCTGGTCGACGTACGCGCGCGCGACCGGGAACGCCGCGGGCCACACGATCTTCGGTTGGTCCTGCGGATTCAAAATCGCGAAGTGAACCAGCTTCGCCGCGTCGATCTCGTTCTGCGTGAGATCGGCCGTCGGCGTCAACTTGAAGACGTCGAGACCGCGGGCGATCTCGGAACCATAGATGTAGCCGTTATAGTAGTAGCCCGCCCAGTAGCCGCCTAACACGAGCTTGGTCGAATCGATCGGACCGCGATCGAAATAGGCGATCTCCTTGGGGTGTGCCGGATCGGTGAAGTCGAACACCGACACGCCGCCCTGGTACCAGCCCTGCACCATGATGTCTCGTCCCGGCACGGGCACCAAGTTGCCGTTGTGCGCCACGCAGTTCTCATCTTCCGTCTGCGCCGCCGGCATCTTGTAGTAGCCTTCGTGCGTGAGCGTGTTGTTCGTCAGCGTGAAGATGGCGTCGGCGCCCCAATCGATCGGGTCGGTCGCGCGGCACTTGGGCTGGGTGCCGCCGCCCCACTCGTCGGTAAACAGCAACTTCGACGCATCATTCGTGAACGTCGCCGAGTGCCAGAAGGAGAAGTTGGAATCGGCGACGGCCTGCAAGCGAACGGGGTGTGTCGGGTCCTTGATGTTGAGGAGCAGCCCGTAGCCCGAGCACGCGCCGGCGGCGAAGCCGGCGGATGGGTACACGGTGATGTCGTGGCACTGCGACGGGCCGCCGCGCGCGCCGCCACCCGGAACGCGCAGGTTCAAGCCCATCGCCCTGAGCGAGTCGATGGCTGCCGTGGTCTTCGCCGTGTCGTTGCGGAAGTTCATCACGTCTGCGACGAGGCGTGCGGCCTTGTCGGAATCCGCCGCGGTCGCCGTGGCGGGCATGCCTAACCGGCCGAGGAACCGGCGGGCCGCCTTGACGGCGGCGCCGTTGGCCGTATCGGCGACGGCCACGCCGTGCGTCGGCGGGGCCGTGAGGTCGTTGAAGATGCGCGGCGAGCTCACGATCTTCGCCTGCTCGGGGTGTGCTAACGGAACGCGAATCACCTCGATGCGGAAGAGCGCGGTGTTCGGGTCGGTGATGTCGCCGCCCTCGCAGCCTGCCATCTCGCTGGTCGAGCGCACGCGCGCGAGGCCGGACACGTACACGTAGATCACGCTCTTGTCGTTCGGGTCCTGCACCAGCGTGTGCGTGTGCGAGCCGCGGCACGTCTGCACGTCGGCCACTTGCTTGGGCGCCTTCGGATTCGAGATGTCGAAGATGCGCACGCCGATCATCCGCTCTTTGCTCACGGTGTCCTGAATGCCTTGCGTGCCGCAGTCGAGCCGGCTGCCGGTATTCTCCGCCGACACGAACAGCAAGTGTCCATACACGGACACGTCGCCTTGCTCGGTGAAGCAGACGACGTGGTCGGTGAGGACGGGCTTGGCGGGATTCGTGATGTCCCAGATCTGAAAGCCGCTGAAATTTCCTTGATAGACGTAGTGGCCGCCGAACGCGAGGTCGGAGTTGGCGTACGTTAGGCCACCGGGATCGTTGGGATGGAAGTCATCCGGCTTGTTGACGTGTGCGACCAGCTGCAGGCCTTTGGCGGCTTCGCCGGCGTCGTACAGACCAGCTTTGAGGTGCGCGCGCGGATCGTTGGCGTCGGATTGAGCCCGCGCGGAAAGGGGGACGAAGGCGGCCGCGGTGACGAACGCGGCGCACAGGACGAGAGGCGACTGGAACAACGCGATGCGACGGGTCATTGGGTTGGGCTCGGAGTGAGCGTTTTCAGGATGGCTTGCATCCGCCCGATCTCGGCGCGCTGTCCCGCGTCGACATCCGTGGCGAACGAGAACAACTCGGGCTGCTGGCCCGAGCCTGGCGTGTTGAAGAGCTTGGCGACCATGTCGAGCGCGCCCTCGTGGTGCTTGATCATTCCCGTGAGGTAGAGATGATCGAATGCGGGGCCGTGGGCGGCGTCGAGCGCGCGCATCTGTTCGGGCGTGAGCATGCCCGGCATCATGTGCGCGCTCATGTCCATTCCCGGCATGCCCATGCCGGCCATGCCGCTCGTGTCGTTCATCGCGGGCTTGTGCCCGGACATCGCGCCGAGTGGATCGGGCGCATCGAGATGACGCGCCTGCAGCCAGTGCTGCATCATGGTGATTTCGTCACGCTGCGAGAGTGCGATGCGCTTGCAGAGCGTGGCGACATCTGCGCGCGCGCCGTGCGACGTAGCCCAATCGGACATCACGACGGCCTGGGCGTGGTGGTAGATCATGCCTTGGACGAAGTCGACGTCGGCCTTCGTGTAGTCGTGGGCCGGGGCCGAAGCGGCCTGTGCAGGAAGGCGTGCACTGATCAGGCCGGCGCACACAAACGCGACGGCCAGCCGCGGCGCGGCTGAGAAACGGGTCGAGAGTGACATGGTAGCCATGGGTTGTGCGGACGGGCTCGCTGGTGCGCGGGCCCCCGCGGACCTGTACGGACAATACCTGATGGTCGTTGTGCGGTCGACCCTTACCCTGCATTCAGCGCGCCGAAAATAGCCCTGGCGAGCCTCGGCTTCGCCCGGCAAGGCTGGCATCAATGACAAGGGTTTGAAGGATAACTACAAGGATAACAACAGGGATAACTACAAGGATCGTCCTGGCGCGAAGGACAGAGCGATGCCTAACGAATGGGTTTGTCTAAATTATTTTGTTTGTTGTCTGCTTGTGGTATCGCACTCTCTTTCACACCAGGAGGATCATTGTAGTTATCCCTGTTGTTATCCTTGTAGTTATCCCTCAAACCCTTGTCGTTAATGCCGGCCCTCGGGTGCCCAACGCGCCAATAAATGCGCGAGGCGGACGCACCTTGCGGCACGTCCGCCTCGTCGCCCTGCCTAACGCGACGGCCGATCAGGACTTGGCCGTCTCCAACCCCTTCACCACGCCCGCGAGCAGCTGCACGCGCTTGGTGTCGCTCGCACCCTGCTCGTCGTGTGACAACTCGGTCGCCAGCTTCTTGAGCGCGGCGCTCCGCTTGGCCCCGGTCGCCGACTGCGCCGACTCGAGCTCGCGCTCGATCGCCGAGAGGCGGTCGGCCGAGAGTCCGTTGTCGCGCTTCAACTGATCGACGTACGCGAGCGCGACCGGGAACGCCGCGGGCCACACGATCTTCGGTTGGTCCTGCGGATTCAGGATCGCGACGTGCACGAGCTTCGCGGCGTCGATCTCGTTCTGCGTGAGGTCGGCCGTCGGCGTGAGCTGGAACACATCCAGGCCGCGCGCGATCTCCGACGCGTAGATGTAGCCGTTGTAGTAGTAGCCGCCCCAGTAGCCGCCGATCACGAGCTTCGTCGGGTCGATCGGGCCGCGGTCGAAGTACGCGATTTCCTTCACGTGTGCGGGATCCGTGAAGTCGAACACCGACACGCCGCCCTGATACCAGCCCTGCACCATGATGTCTCGTCCCGGCACCGGCACGAGGTTGCCGTTGTGCGCGACACAATTCTCTGCATCGGTCTGCGCCGCCGGCATCTTGAAGTAGCCCGCATGCGTGATCGTGTTACCCGTGAGCGTGAACACCGCGTCCGCGCCCCAATCGATCGGATCGGTCGCACGACACTTGGGCGCCACGCCGCCGCCCCACTCGTCCGTGAACAGCAGCGTGGTGGCGTCGTTGTTGAACGTGGCCGAGTGGAAGAAGGAGAAATTGGAGTCGGCCTTGGCGTCCACGCGCACCGGGTGCACGGGATCCTTGATGTTGAGCAGTATTCCGTACCCCGAGCACGCGCCCGCGCCGAAGCCCGACGACGGATACACCGTAATGTCGTGGCACTGCGACGGGCCGCGGTTCCCACCCGACAAGCTGGGAAAGTTGATGCCTAACGTGTGCAGGGAGTCGAGCAATCCCCTGGACCGCGTCGTGTCGGTCTCATAGATCAACTCCGCGATGAGATGGGCCGCCTTGTCCGAATCGGCTGCTGTCGCCGTGCGCGGCATGCCAATCGCATCGAGGAAGCCGCGCGCTTGCACCACGGCCGCGCCCTTGGCCGTGTCCGCAACGGCAGCGCCGTGGGTCGCCGTCCGGGTGAGATCGTTGAAGATGCGCGGCGAGCTCACGATCTTCGCCTGCTCGGGGTGTGCTAACGGTACGCGAATCACCTCGATGCGGAAGAGCGCCGTATTCGGATCGGTGATGTCGCCGGCCTCGCACCCCGCCATCTCGCTCTTCGGCCTAACCTGCGCCAGGCCGGATACGTACACGTAGACCACGCTCTTGTCGTTCGGGTCCTGGACCAGCGTGTGCGTGTGCGAGCCGCGGCAGGTCTGCACGTCCGCGACCTGCTTGGGGTGCGCGATATCCGAAATGTCGAAGATGCGGATGCCGATCATCCGCTCCTTGCTCACGCTGTCCGTGATACCTTGGGTGCCGCAGTCCAGCCGGCTCGCCCCATTCTCGGCCGACACGAACAGGAGATGGCCGTAGACCGAGACGTCGCCTTGCTCCGTGAAGCAGACGACATGGTCGGCGAGCACCGGCTTGGCGGGATCGCTCACGTCCCAGATCTGGAAGCCGCTGAAGTTGCCCTGGTAGACGTAGTGGCCGCCGAACGCGAGGTCGGAATTCGCGTACGTTAGGCCGCCGGGATCGTTGGGGTGGAAGTCGTCCGGTTTCTTGACGTTCGCGACCAGGTGGAGGCCCTTGGCGGCCTCGCCGGCATCATACAGGCCGGGCTTGAGGTGCGCGCGCGGATCGGTCGTATCGGATTGCGCACGCGACACCGAGGGCAGGGCAGCGCCGAACACGCCTAACGCAGCGCACAGCACGAGCGACGAGCGGAACGATCGGGGCCAACAGCTCATGGGTTTTGGGCTCGCAGAAATTGTTTGCAGTATCCGGCAGTATCCGGTAGTGTCCGGCCCTGTCCGTCAGTGTCCGGGCTTCAGCCTTTCGCGGTCTCGAGTCCTTTCACGACGGCCTCGAGCAGCTGCACGCGCTTCGTGTCGCCCGCACCCTGCTCGTCGTGCGACAAGTCCGTAGCCAACTTCTCGAGCAACGAGGTGCGCTTGGCGCCGCTCGCCGACCGCGCCGACGCGAGCGCGCTCTCGATTGCCGAAAGCCGGTCGGCCGGGAGCCCGTTGTCGCGCTTGAGCTGATCGACGTACGCGAGCGCCACCGGGAACGCCGCGGGCCACACGATCTTCGGTTGGTCCTGTGGATTGAGCGTCTCGTAGCGCACGAGCTGCGCCGCATCGATCTCGTTCTGCGTGAGGACAGCCGTCGGTGTCAGCTTGAACACGTCGAGGCCGCGCGCGATCTCGGAGCCGTAGATGTAGCCGTTGTAATAGTAGCCGCACCAGAAGCCGCCTAACACAAGCTTCGTCGCGTCGATCGGGCCGCGGTCGAAGTACGCGATCTCTTTCGGATGGGCCGGATCGGTGAAATCGAACACCGACAGACCGCCCTGATACCAGCCTTGCACCAGGATGTCTCGGCCCGGCACCGGCACGAGGTTGCCGTTGTGCGCGACGCAGTTCTCTTGTTCGGTCTGCGCCGCCGGCATCTTGAAATAACCTTTCTGCGTGAGGGTGTTTCCGCTCAGCGTGAAAATCGCATCGGCGCCCCAGTCGAGAGGATCGGTCGGGCGGCACTTCGGGGCAACACCGCCGCCCCATTCATCGGTGAATAGCAGCGTGGTCGCATCGTTGTTGAACGTGGCCGAGTGCCAGAACGAGAAGTTCGAATCGGACACGGCCTGCACCCGCACCGGATTGGCGGGATCCTTGATGTCGAGCAGCAGGCCGTAGCCCGCGCACGCACCAGCAGCCAGGTTCACCGATGGATAGGCGGTGATGTCGTGGCACTGGAGCACGCCGCTGTTGGCGAGACTGTCGGGCGTGGTGGGCACGTCCACGCCTAACTGCTTCAACGAGTCGCTCAACACCTTGAACTTGCTCGTATCGGTTTCGAACATCACTTCGCCGATGAGGTGCGCCACGCGATCGGAGTCGGCGGCTGTCGTCTTGGCCGGCAGGCCGACCATCGGGAGATACCCGCGCGCCATCTTGAGCGCGGCGCCGTTCGCCGTGTCGGCGGTCGCGGGCCCGTGCGTCGCCGGCTTGGTGAGATCGGCGAAAATGCGCGGGGTGCTCACGACTTTCGCCTGTTCCGGGTGTGCTAACGGGACGCGAATCACCTCGATACGGAAGAGCGCCGAGTTCGGGTTGGACATGCCGCCGAGCTCGCAGCCTGCCAGCTCGCTCTTCGGTCTAACGGACGAGAGTCCCGACACGTACACGTAGACCACGCCTTTGTCGTTCGGGTCGGGCACGACCGTGTGCGTGTGCGATCCGCGGCACGTCTGCACGGCTGCGACCTGCTTGGGGTGTTTGATGTCGGAGATGTCGAAGATGCGAACGCCCATCATCCGCTCGCTGCTCACGCTGTCCTTGATGCCTTGCGTACCGCAGTCGAGGCGGCTCCCCGTATTCTCGGCGGACACGAACAGCAGGTGGCCGTAGACCGAGACGTCGCCCTGCTCGGTGAAGCAGACCAGGTGTTCAGCGAGCACGGGCTTGGCGGGATTCGAGATGTTCCAGATCTGGATGCCGCTGAAGTTGCCCTGATACAGATAGCGGCCGCCGAACGCGAGATCGGAGTTCGCGTACGTTAGGCCGCCGGGGTCGTTGGGATGAAAGTCGGCGGGCTTGTTGGCGTGGGCCAGGAGTTGCATGCCCTGCGCGGCGACGCCGGCGTCGTAGAGGCCGGGCTTGAGGTGCGCACGCGGATCGTTCGTATTGGATTGCGCGCGCGCCACCGCCGGCACTGCGCCGGCGACGATGCCAATCACGCCGCACAGCATGAGGGACGAGCGGAACGACGCCGAGCGATGTGTCATTGGGTTGGGCTCACGGTAGGTGTGTGCAGTGGTCAGCCCATGACCCGGGCGCGCGAATCGAAGAGCTGCGCCGGATGAGCTCGCTGTTTCCAGGAATGCTGGACAATAGCAGGTCTCACGTGCGCCCGTAAAGGCGGACGCCGAGCTCTTTCTGCAGGTGGCGGTGGCCAAGGCCGGTGACGACGAGGGCGCGGCTCTGATGGTCGCGTGCGACCCATTTCCTGGCGAGCGCCAGGTTGAGCAGCGCGGCCCCGATGGCGCCGCCCACGTGCGAGCGGCGCTCGCTCCAGTCGAGGCACGCGAAGGCGAACCGGCGGCGCAGGGCGCGGGCGGCGTCGACGGCGACGCCTAACGAGGCGAGCCCCTTGGTACCCTTGGGCGTCACGTCGTACGCATCGCCACCGTTGGCCTTCGCGATCCATCCGAGTGCCGTTAGGCGGTCGTGAATGGCGACGCCGAGGACGCCGGCCATGTGGTCGTAGCAGGTGCGGGCGGCGCGGAGATGGTCGGGCGTGTTAGGCACGAACTCGCCGCGCGTAGCGCCGGCGAGCACGCTCAGGGCCTCGAGCACATCGGCCACTTCGGGTCCGTCGAGGCTGTAGTACCGATGCTTGCCTTGCACCTGGACCCTGGCCAGGTGCTCGGCCTCGAGCTTGTGGAGGTGGACGCTGGCAGTGGATGGACTCACGCCGGCGACGAGGGCGAGCTCGGTGCTCGTGCGTGCGCGGCCGTCGAGCAGGCAATAGAGCATGCTCGCGCGCGCGGGTTCGCCGATGGCGGCGGCGGCGCGGGCGGCGTGCGCATCAGTGCGGCGGGTGACATCCATACTTTGACGATAAACGAAGTGTGGGTGCGCGGCAACCGCTAGCTTGCGGACATGGATGACGACCACGATGCGACCCGCCTCGTTGGCCGGCGCGACGCACTCAAGACGGGGCTTGGCGCGTGGGCGGCGCTGGCGCTGACGCGACTGCGTGCCGTCCTTCCCGCCGACCGGAGCACACCCATGACCATCACCTGCGTGATCCGTTATCAGATCGATCCATTTCAGCGCGAGGCCTTTGCGCAGTACGCCGCGACGTGGGGCAAGGTGATCCCGCGGTGCGGCGGACACCTCATCGGATACTTTCTGCCGTACGAGGGGACTAACGACGTGGCCTGGGGCCTGATCGCCTTCGACAGTCTCGCGTCGTACGAGCGATACAAGGACCGACTCAAAACCGATCCGGATGCGCAAGCGAACTTCACGTTCGCGCAGCAGAAGCGCTGCATTTTCCGCGAGGAGCGCAACTTCGTGCAGGTGGTGGACGGGACGTTCGAGGTGCCCGCGGGGCGGTAGTTTTAGGCGGCGTAGACAGTCGTTAGGATGCGGTACGAGGCCTTAACATCTGTTCCTACTATTGTATAGGTGGCGAGGGCGCAGGTGCATGAGGCGGCAGGGCCGGCATTTACGACAAAGGCGCAAAGGATAACTAAAGGGATGCAAGGGATGGGGAGGATTGCCTCGACATCGAAGGCTAGCATGCTGCCTAACGCGCGGGGGCGGCATCTACGCTCATCTAGGAACGGACACGACGGACACCACGGACACTACCGGACGGTTCTACTGCAACGCACACCACATCGCATGCGGTCCAAGTCTCGTTTTTTCTTGTTTCCAAGAGTCAGGCGCACTTGGCCAGCGAGTTGATCTGGACCACCGCCGCAGCAGAAACGGTCCGGCTGTGTCCGGTCGTGTCCGCCTTCCACATGAGCGTAGATGCCGGCCCACGCGCGTTAGACGACATGCTAGCCCTCGATGTCGAGGCGATCGTCCCCATCCCTTGCATCCCTTTAGTTATCCTTTGAGCCTTTGTCGTAGATGCCAGCTCTTGCCCGTCGAATGTCGCACTTTGTCGTGACCGTCGGCCCGCTGGCGTCGATATCGACCGATGTGGAGGAGCCCCGCGGCCCGCATCGCGCATCGCTCGAGGTCGTGCTACCGTTATGCGATGCTCAGCCCGCTCGAGAAGCCGAGGCTCGTACTGCGCGTCGGGGTCGCCGGGGCCATCAAGCTGCCGGAGTCGCAGCGCGGGCGGCTCCATGAACTGTTCGCTCAGGTCTTTCGCGTGCTGGCGACGCGGCTCGAGACGCTGTCGCCTGGGCTCGACGCATCGGCTCGACCTGACATCTGCTCGTACTATGCGGCGGGAGACAACGGCAGTCCCGTGCGACCGCTCCTGCGCGTGGTGTCCGGGCTCGCCGACGGCACGGATCAGATCGCCTTCGAGTCGCTGCTCGCGTTCGAGTGCGAGGCGCGTACCGGTTCGTCGAGACCCGGCGCGCGCACGGACTTCGAGCTCGTCGCGATCCTGCCGTGCGACGCGACCACCTTTCGCGACAACAGCGAAGTCAAGAACAAGAGCACGTTCGACACGCTGCTTGGACGCTGCGCGTACCGGATCGAGCTGGACGGACGGTGTGCGCCGCACCCGCTGCACCACACGGCACCCGATCGCCTAACGACCGAACGGCGCAACCGCGCGTTTCGCGTGCAGGCGGCCGCGCTCCTCCGACACTGCGATGTCCTCATCGCCAACGCCGACCTCGATGCCGGCGCGGGAATCGGCGGCACGCGCGAAACCATGGCGGCCGCCGTTGCGTTAGGCATCCCTGTCGTGTTCCTCTCGGCCGCGCCGGGCGACCGGGACCGGCCAGTCTCCGTCATCACGCGGCCCGTGGACCTCGAGCGCACGGGCGAGTCGCCGGCCGCGCCGTGGGACCGGACCGTCGACCAGGTCGTCACGCGCATCGTCGCCGATCCGCGCACGTCGCGCGCGGGACCGTATGCGCGCGAAGGCGCCGAGGCCGGCGCGGCGCGCCTCGATACCGCCGAAGCCGAGCTGTTGGACGAGTTCTTCGACGGCGGTGAGCGTCGCGCGCGGGTGCGACCGCGCCTGTGGTCCACGTTCGTGCGCCGGTTTCGACGCCTAACGGCAACCGGCGCCGACGCGGCCGTCGAACCGTTCGACACGTACCGCGCACGCGCCGCGCATCTGAGCGCGCACTATACGGGTCTCTACCGCGGTGCGTTCCTGGTCAACTACACGCTCGCCGCAGTGGCCGTGTCTCTCGCCGTCGCCACGCTGGTGTACCTGCTGATGCTGGCGCGGCATAGCGCGCCGGAGGCAGAGGGCGGACGCGTGCTGTTGTCGATCGCGATCGCCGAGCTGGCGGTCCTGATCGCCATTTTTCTCAATACGCACCACGGCAATAGCCACCACTGGAACAGCAAGGCCGTCGACTTTCGCTATCTCGCAGAGCGATTGCGCGCGATGTACTACCTGGCGCCGATGGGGTCGTTGCGGCTCGCACCGCCGCGAGTAGCGCGATACGCAGCCACGGCACTGCGCCAGAGCGTGGTCGATTGGCTGCTGCAGGCAGTGATCCGCGAGGCGCCGCCGGACACGGGGATGCGGCCCCCGGCCAGTGGCTCGACACAGACAGCTGCTGCGCCGCGGGTGGCGCAATCCGATGTCGAGCGTGCGCTCACCGCCGTGCGCGACAACTGGCTGGCGACGCAGATCGACTATCATCGGGCGACGAGCCACACGCAGCTCACCATGCATCAGTGGATCGAGCGGTGGGTGTGGCGTTTGAACGTGGCTGTGATCATCATCGTGTCCCTGGATGTGCTGCTGATCGTCGCTCGGCTCACCGGGTTGCGCAGCGAATGGGTCGAGGCGGGGCACACGTACGGACCGGCGCTCGTGTTCCTCGCGGCGGTGCTGCCGGCGGTGGTGGCGAGCCTCAACAGCATTCGCTTTCAGTCCGAGTGCTTGCGCATCGCCGAGCGGTCGGCGGTGATGGTGGAGCTACTCGAGGGGTGCCGGGCCGAATGCGAGGTGCTCCGCACGCGGATGCAGGGCGCGCGCGCGAACGGCGGGACGCACGATCCGGGCGGCTGGACGCTCGAGGCGCTCGAGTTAGGCGAGGTGTGCGCGCAGATGATCAGCGACGAGGTGGCGGAGTGGTCGGTGTTGTACTCGCGGGACCTGCTGGAAGCCTGAGTCGTCGCCTAACGGCGGCGCATCGATGCGGCGGTCACGTTGACTGCGGTCAGGGTGGATGACATGAAGCGAATCCTCTCGTTGGATGGCGGCGGCGTCCGCGGCATTTTCACGCTCCAGATCCTGGCGCGGATCGAGGCGCTGCTCAGGACGGAGCGCGGGGCGCCGGACCTGGTGCTGGCGGACGTGTTCGACCTCGTCGCCGGCACGAGCACCGGCGCGATCATCGCCGCGTTCCTCGCCTTACGGAAGCCCATCGCCGAGATCGAGCAGCTGTACATGGAGTTCGGGCCGTTCATGTTCCAGCGCGAGCCGTGGTATCGGCAGTGGAAGCGGAAGTATCGCGCGGACGCGGTTGCCGACTTCTTTCGCCAGCACTTCAGCGAGGACGATGATCGGGACAAGCCGGTGCTCATGGGGTCACCGCGGCTGGCGATCAAGCTGCTCATCCTCATGCGGAACGCGACGACGGGCTCGCCGTGGCCGGTAACGAACCATCCCGACGCGCACTACAACGACCCTTCGCGTCCGGACTGCAACCTCAACGTTCCGCTCTGGCAGCTGTTACGCGCGAGCACGGCGGCGCCGACGTATTTCGCGCCGGAGCGCCTGGAGTTCGGCCGGCACAAGTTCCTGTTCGTGGATGGCGGGGTGACGCCATTCAATAATCCGTCACTGATCGCGGTGCTCATGGCCACGCTGCCGCAGTACAAGTTCGGCTGGCCGTCGGGACGGGACGCACTGCACGTGATCTCGGTGGGCACGGGCTACGAGCGTGTCCACCTCCCCGACAAGGTGGCCGAGCAGATCACGGTGATGGACCAGCTCAAGTTCGCGCTGCCCGCGCTGATCGACGCCGCGTCGCAGCACGAGGACGTGATGTGTCGTGCGTTAGGCGACTGCCTGTTCGGGGCACCGATCGACAACGAGTTGGGCGCGCTGTCCGGCGCGGGGCCGTCGCTCCTGTCGGGTGAGCAGAAGCGGTTCACGTATGTCCGGTACAACCAGGTCTTCAACGTGACGACGAACGACGGCACGCCGATCCAGGAGCTCGACATGCGGCTCGACCGGATCGCGAACATGCCCGCCTACCAGAAGGCCGGGCGCGAGTACGCCGAGGCCAACGTGCGGCTCGAGCATCTCCATCCGAGGCGGGCGCCGGCGCCCGCCTAACGGGCGAGCATCTACGCGCATGAGGTAACGGACAAAGCACGCACAGACCGGACAAAGCACGGACGAGAAGAAATGTGAAACGATTTTTCAAGCTCGTCTTGTTCTTCGGGTCCGTGCTTTGTCCGCTCTGTCCGTGCTTGTCCGTTTCAGCGTGAGCGTAGATGCCCAGCCGATCGGCCCTAGGCACGGCCGAACGAGCCGGCCGACCAGCGACTGCCGGTCCGCGGCCTGATTGCGCGCAATGCATGGTAGGTCTACTTTTGTAGCCCCCGCGCCGTATCCGCAGACCCGATCAACGTAGATCTCCCGTGACCCAGCCGGATCGATCGGAGGCCCCACCCCCGTCAATCCTCGCGCAAACTCCCTCGGACATGTGGGAGGACGACGCCTGGGATGATCTGCTGTCGGCCATTGGCGAGCAGAGCGTGGTGCCGATCGTTGGGCCTGAGCTCGTGGTCGTGGAGGTGGACGGCGCCAGCGAGCCCTTGACACGTTTCGTCGCACGGACGCTGTACGAGCGGCTCCCGTGGCCGGGCGGCGCGCCTGCCGCCGTGAACGAGACCAATCTCAACGACGTGGCGTCGTCGTTCATCCGGATCTCGCCCGACCCGGAGCGCCAGCGCAAGGCGATCACCAAGGAGATCGGCCGCATCCTGGCCGAGACGGATTTCCCGACGCCGGAGCCGCTCCGCCAGCTGGCCGAGATCACGCCGCTCCGGCTGTTCGTCAACCTGACGTTCGACGACCTGCTCGAGCGCGCGCTGGTGGACGTGCGGTACGGCGGTTCGCCTAACGAGACGCAGTTCCGGTCGCACGTCTACTCGACCAACCAGGCCAACGACATCGATCTCACGCCGTCGGCCATGCACATGACGCGCGTCTATAATCTGTTAGGCAGGGTCGCGCCCGGCAAACCATACGTGCTCACGGAAGAGGACCTGCTCGAGCACATCCGGTATTTCCAGGGCGAGTC
>DATJET010000061.1:0-3233 GCA_035496295.1 Gemmatimonadaceae bacterium | reverse complement strand
CGCGGCGGCCGGGACCGCGATCGCATTCGGATGGATGCCGACGACGATCTGGCCGAAGATCGTCTCGCCGATGCGAAGTGGCCGGCGCGCGGCCGGCGCCCGCACGCGAACCGGCACTCCGCGCGTCGCGGAATCGACTGCTGCCGAAACCTGGGTGACCGTCCCGGTGCCTAACGCTTCGCCGCCCGCCTTCTGGCCCGCCGACAACGTGACCCCCGCGTTCGCCTTCACGCGCGCCGCTTCCGCCGGTGTCACCGTGAAGACGATGTCGAGCGCGCCGGGGTCTACCACCTCGACGAGCGGCTGGTTCACATCGACCGAGGCGCCGAGCACCGCCGTGAGGCGCGTGACCACGCCGGCAATCGGCGAGTGGAGGACGGCGAGCTGCAACGACCGCCGTGCGGCAATCGCCTCCGATCGCGCCTTCGCCACGTCCGAGGCAGCCTGCTCCACGTCCTTGCGCGGTGAAACGCCCTCACGATTCAGTCGCTCGGCGCGCTCGTACGCCTGCTGCGCAGCGGTCAACGCCGACTCCGCCGCCTGCGCCGATGCGTCGATAGCAGTGCGATCGAGCTCGACGAGCGGTTGACCGGCGCTGACTCTGGTCCCCTCACTCACGTAGACGCGGGACACGCGCGTCGCCGTCGGCGCGCCGAGCGATGCGACGTGACCTGGACGTCCGACGACCGTGCCGATCGTGCCGAGCGTTTCGGTGAACGGCTGCGCCTGAACGATCGCCGTCTGCACCGCGACGACCGGAGTGGGCTGTGACTCTTGGTCGCCTCCCTCCCCACCGCTGCACGCCGCGCCCAGTGCGGCCAGTGCACAGATCAGAATGCGACGCGAGGAAAGAGCGGTCATGGAGACGATTCGACGGTAAGCGTGCGGACGCGCAGCGCCGCGGTGGCGATCCATGCCGCGGCAAGGTGGTCGATGTATTGAGCGAGAATCTCGCGCGAGTTGCGCTGTGCCTCGATCGCCGTGGCCAGCGGCGCCGCTCCTTCACGATAGGCGGTGAGCGAGAGTGCGGCGACTCTGCCCGCACTCGCAACCAACGTTTGATCCCGCACGACGTTGGCCAGCGCGATCGACCGTTCGCGGTCCGTGCGCGCGATGGCAGCGCGCGTCTCCAGCACTGCAACGTCACGTTCGGCCTGCGCGCGGAACTGCTCGGCCTCCGCAACCGCGATCTGCGCGCCGTTCCGGTTGAAGAGCGGGAATGGGATCGAGAAGCCGATCACGGGCAGCACGCCTGGCTCGTCGCCAGTGGGGTCGTGCATCTCGATGCCGGTGGTGAGCGCCGTGGACGCGAACAGGCTCCGCCGCTGCAGACGGACGCCGAGCGATGCGGACTGCAGCGCGGCTTCCGCCGCGGCGATCGGAAGTGGTTGACCCGTGCGCGCCACGATGGAATCCGACGGGGCGACGAGCGAGTCCGTGAGGACCACCATCGGTTCCGTTTCCGCGTGGCCGATCACCGTTTGGAGGTCGAGCAGCGCAGAGATCCACGTGAGCGAGTCGGCCGCGGCGGCGTTCGCCTGCTGGCCTGCGCTCACCGTAGCCAGCTCGACATCGAGATCGCTAGCGTCGCCGGCCTCACGTCGGGCGACGGCGATGCGGCGGAGGCTGTCGGAGTCGGCGGCGTTCCGGCGCGACAGCCGCAGCTTCTCCTGGGCAGCGATCGCGCGCGTGTAGGTGGTATCGGCATCGAGTGCCACCGCCGCGCGCTCGAATGCATAACGATAGCGCGCGGCGGTGCGCGTGGCTTCGGCGGCCGCGACGCGCGTCCCTCGCAGCCACGGGTAGTCGAACGGCACATCGACCGTGAAGTGATACTGCGGGGTCGACTTGGTGTACTGCGCGCTCAGGATCGGGTTCTCGAACGTTTTGGCGACCCGCCACTGGGCGAACGCAGTCGCAGTGTCGGCGACGGCGAGCCTCAGACGACCGCCGCGTTCGATGGCGCTCGCGATCGCCGCCTGGCGCGTGAGGGCCGGCCCCTGCTGCGCACTCGCGGGGACAGCGACCGTCACGCACGCCACGGCCAGGACGCGGCTACGAAATGGCACGGAGAGCCCGGGCAGACGTTAGGCGGTCGGCACCAGACGGCCGCGTTCGTCAGGCGAGACGCGAAGCGGCTCCTCCTGAGGCGGACGCGAGAGCGGCAGAGCGAGCAGGAACTCCGCCCCGCTGGCGCTGGACTTCACGAGCTCCAGCCTTCCCCCGTGCGCCTCGGCAATCCAGCGCCCGATGGCAAGCCCGAGACCGGCGCCGGCCGTCGCGTCGCCACTCGTCCGCGAGCGCGCCTTATCCGCACGGAAGAAGCGCTCGAAGATCTGCGATTGTGCCTCCGGCGGAATCCCAGCGCCCTCGTCGGTCACGGCCACGTGGTACTCGTGCGCGGTGCGCGTGAGCGCAAGCGTCACCGTGCCACCCGGCGGCGAGTGCTTGATCGCGTTGTCCAGCAGATTGAGAAGCACTCGACCGAGAAGATCCGCGTCGCCATCGTACGGCGAGTCTTCGAGCGGAAGGAGCTGGACGCGAACGTCGCGCTCGCGGGCGAGGCTCTGGACGGCACGGGCGGCTTCGTCGACGACGTCCTCGAGGTACAGCGGCTCGCGCCGCAGCGGCAGATGGCCGGCGTCCGCTCGCGCGAGAAGAAACAGGTCGTCCACGATTCGGCCGAGTCGCTGTGCCGAATCGCGCATGACCGAGACCGACTCGCGGTATTCGGCTTCCGTCCTCGTCGGCCGCGAGAGCGTGACATCCGCTTCGGTTCGGAGCACCGCCACTGGTGTGCGTAGCTCATGCGACGCATCCGCCATGAATCGTCGCTGCTGCGCGAAGGCGCGCTCGAGTCGCTCGAGTAAGCCATTCACCACCTCGGCGAGCGCGGTGAGCTCGTCGCGCCGGCTCCCGACGGGCAGACGCTCGTTGAGATTCGAGGAGCTGATCTCGGCTGCGCGGGCGCTCATGGCGGCAACCGGCGAAAGGCTGCGCGTGGCGAGGAAGTACCCGCCTAACGCTGCGATCAGGAGCAGGAGCGGAATGGCGATCACATATGCCGTCGCGACGGCTTCCATCGTTTCGCTGTCATGGTGCAGCGGGTAGGCTGCCGCCACGAGATACGGCTTGCCGAATATCTCGACCGGCTCGGCGGCAACGCGGTAGGCGCGTTCGCCCTGCCCGAGCGAGAAGACGCTGTGTGAGGCGCTCACGTTCCGGTGCAGCTC
>DATJET010000060.1:0-12699 GCA_035496295.1 Gemmatimonadaceae bacterium | reverse complement strand
TCACTTGTGGTTGCACAAACGGCGAGCTGAAGCGCGTGCGGCTACGCTGCGGCGTCGATGATCTCCGCCACCAACGTCCGCGACACGCAAATTTCTCTGCACGCCGACCGCCGTGCGCACGTCGCGCAGTCTCGCCGCAATTTCTCGGGGTACCGCGCACGGTCGTCCACGCGGTAGCCGACGGCTTCGAAGAATCCCGGCGTGAGCGTGAGCGCGAAGACCTCCTCCACGCCGCGAATCCGCGCCAACCGTTCGACCGCCGATACGATCGCGCGCCCGACGCCGTGTCCATGGGCCTCCGGGGACACGGCCACCGACGCCACTTCGCCTAACGACGGCGAATAGTGCTTGAGCGCGCCGCACGCGACGATGCGTCCATGGAAGTCGGCGGCCACGACGAAGTCATCCAACGCCAGCCTGATCGACTCGGCGCTCCGCGGCAGCATCACGGCCTGCGCCGCGTACCCGTTGACCAACGCCGCGATGCCGTGCACGTCCGACGCGCACGCGGGTCGAACCTGGAACGCGTCGCTCACTGCAACGCCGTCTCGAGAATCGCCAAGCCCTCGGCCAGCTCCGCGCGCGTCGCCACGAGCGGCGGCAGCAACCGCACGGTGAAGTCTCCGGCCGAGCACACGAGCAAGCCGGCCTCGAGAGCCTTGGCCACCGTCTCTGCCGCCGGATGCATCACGTCAATGCCCCACATGAACCCGATGCCGCGCACCGCGCGCACACGCCCCGAGCGCGTCGCCATCGCCGCCAGCTGCTCGCCTAACCACGCGCCGGTCTCGGCCACGTGCGCGAGCAGTGCCGGATCGCCTAACCGCTCCACGACGTGCATCGCCACCGAGGCCACGAACGGACCGCCCCCGAACGTCGTCCCGTGATCGCCTGGCCGGATCGCGGCCGCAATGTCCGAGGTCATGAGCACGGCGCCCATCGGCAGGCCGCCCGCGAGCGGTTTGGCCAATGTGACCAGGTCGGGAACGATGCCCGCACGCTGGTACGCGAACATCCAACCGGTGCGGCCTAACCCGCACTGGATCTCGTCGCAGATGAGCGCAACCTTCCGCGCACGCGTGAGGTCGCGCACCTCGCGCAGGTACCCCGCATCGAGCACCCGAACGCCCCCTTCACCTTGCACGACCTCGATCACCAGGGCCGCGACGCTCTCGCCGTCCAGGGCGTGCTCGAGCGTTTTGAGGTCGCGCTCCGCCACCGACACACCGCCCGCCAACGGACGAAACGGCGCCCGATACTTGGGCCGGTCGGTTGCCGCGAGCGTCGCGAACAGACGGCCATGAAACGCGCCGCGCACCGCGAGAATCTCGTGCTTCGCCGCACCACCCAGTTCGCGCGCCCACCGGCGCGCGAACTTGAACGCGCCCTCGTTGGCCTCCGCGCCCGAGTTGCAGAAGAACGCGCGATCGAGCGACGCCAAACGCACGAGCTCCGCCGCCAACTGCGCGGCCGGGCGCGTGTGGTAGAGGTTCGACGTGTGCACGAGGCCGGACGCCGATGCGTCGCGCATCGTCTGGGCGATGCCGTCGTCGCCATAGCCTAACGCGTTGACCCCGATCCCACTCGTGAAATCGAGATACGCGCGGTCCTCCGCGTCGAACACGCGCACGCCCGATCCGCGCACGAGCTCGATGGATGGGCGCCGATAGAGCCCGAGCAGCGCGTCGGGCGCAATCGCCGGAGTCGACTCCGGCGTGCACGTCGCAATAGAGAGGGGAAGTGCAGTCACACCAAGCTCCGTGATGGCGCGAGCACCGTACCGCGCGCCGGATCGAGAAGCGCATCGAGGTCGCCGATACGCACGCGCGTCACGCCGCGTTCCATCGCCGCCATCGCCGCGCTGAGTTTCGCGACCATACCACCAGTCGCGGTCCCATTGGCAATCACCGCCGACGCATCATCGGCATCGAGCTGCGGAATCACCACGCCATTCGCTCCGTTCACGCCCGGCACGTCGGACACGAACACCAACTCGTCCGCTTCGAGCGCCACTGCGATCGCCGCCGCCGCATCGTCGCCGTTCACGTTGAGGGCGCGTGACACACCCGGTGCGGCATCGAGATCGCGCGCCAACGGTGACACTACCGGCAGATACGACCCCGCCAGCACGTGGCGCAGGAGGGCCACGTCCACCCACACAGGCTCGCCGACCATTCCCAAATCCGCATCGCCGAGTCGCCGCGCGCCCAACAGACCCGCGTCCTCTCCCGACAAGCCGATCGCCGGAATGCCGGCTGCCGTTAGGCGCGCGACGAGTTCCTTGTTCACGCCGCCCGAGAGCGCCATCCGGATCGTCTGGATGTCCGCTTCCCGCGTCACCCGCCGGCCTCGCACGAACTCGGCGGGCGTGCCGAAGGTGCGCTGCAGCGCCGACACCTGGTCGCCGCCGCCGTGCACGACGCACATCGACGCCGGCGCCGCTCGCCACGCCGCGTGCATCACCGCCGGCAGCCGGGCGTCGTCTTGCGCTCGGCCGCCGAACTTGATCACACGCATCACGCCGGCAACCCCATCGCTTCGTCGAGCCCCGCGAGCAGATTGCCGTTCTGTACGGCCTGTCCCGCCGCGCCCTTCACCAGATTGTCGATCGCCGCCACCACAATCACCGTCGGATGCCGCACGCCGGCCGCCGTGTGCGCCGTGATGCGCGCGACATTGCGGTGCACGACGTCGCGCAGCGCCGGCACGTCGTCCGTGATCTCGACGAACGGCTCCGACGCGTAGTGCGCGCGCCAGAGATCGAGCGGATTCGTCAGCGGCTCCGTCAACGGTGCCGTGATCGTCGCCAGGATGCCCCGCGCCACCGGCAGCAGGTGCGGCGTGAACACGAGATCCGCATCGCAGTCGAGCGCCTGCATCACCGCGCGCATTTCCGCGAGATGGCGGTGCGTGTTGCCTAACGCATACGGCCGGTAGTCGCCGCTGACTTCGGCGAACATCAGGTCCTGGCGCGGCGTGATGCCGGCGCCGGTCACCCCGCTCGCCGCTACCACACTCACGCAACCGCCGGGCGCGACGAGCCCACGCGCCAAGAGCGGCAAAAGGGCGAGCAGCACCGCGGTCGGATAACACCCGGGATTCGCCACCACGCGCGCGGCGCGCACCTCCTCGCGCGCGAGCTCCGTGAGACCGTACGGCACCGGCGCCGCGCCGCTCGCGTTGCCCGGCCGGAGATCCGCCGACAGGTCCACCACCTTCGCACCCGCTGCGTGTGCCGCATCCACCCAGCGCCGCGACGCGCCGTGCGGCAGCGCGCTGAACACCAGCTCCGCGCGATCGAGCGGCGCGTCGTCGTGCGCCAGGAACGTCACCGACCTGTTCCCGAATCGCGCCGTCGCCCCGCGCTGCTCGTTCGCGGACGCGAACGCCAGCTCCGCCCCGGGATGCCGCAACAACAGCGCACACAACTCGCGCCCGGCGTAGCCGCTCGCCCCGAGAACACCCACAGAGACTTTATGCACAAGCTATGCATAAACAAGCATCGGAGTGCTGTCAATGCCGCGAGCGGCCGCACGAGGAGCCGCGTGAGCCCTGGCAGCTACAGCCCCGTAGGCTGTATCCTCCGGCATGGCCAACAAGCGCGACCGACAAGCCACCATTCGCGAGCTCATCGAAGGACGCCAAGTGGAAAGCCAGGAGGAGCTCCGCAAGCTGCTCCTCCACCGCGGCTGGGACGTCACCCAGTCCACACTCTCGCGCGACCTTCGCGAGCTCCGCATCGCACGCGTCCCGATGCCCGATGGCGGTGCGAGCTACGCGGTCGCGACACCTGCCGACGACGCGTCGCCGCCGCTCGACGCCCTCCTCCCCCACTTCTTCACCCACATCGACGGCGTCGGCGAGCTCATCGTCCTCCACACGCTGCGGAGCGGCGCCCAGCCGATCAGCGAAGCCCTCGACGCCGAAGAGTGGCCGGAAATCATCGGCACCATCGGCGGCGAGGACACAGTCCTCATCATCTGCCGGTCCGCCAGCGCGAGAGAGAAGGTCATCCGCCGCCTCAAGTCCCTCGCCGAAGCCTGACCACAAGCCCGCCACAATCCGGCCCACATCATCGCCTTGACGCGCCCCGCGCGCCAGACTAAATATGCACGATCAAAGCATATTTATCCTGACCGCCGGAGCCGTCATGATTCGTACGATCGCCCTCGCCTACTCGGGTGGACTCGACACCTCGATCATTGTCCCGTGGCTGCGCGAGCACTACGGTGCGCGCGTCATCTGCGTCGCCGCCGACATCGGACAAGGCCAGGAGCTCGCCGGCGTCCGGGAGAAAGCCATCGCCTCCGGCGCCGCCGAGTGCTACGTCGAAGACCTGCGCCACGAATTCGTCACCGAATACGTGTGGCCAACGCTCCGCGCCGGTGCCGTCTACGGACGCAAATACCTGCTCGGTACATCCATGGCGCGCCCGCTCATCGCGAAGCGGCAGGTGGAAGTCGCGCGCGCCGTGAACGCGGACGCCCTCGCGCACGGATGCACCGGCAAGGGCAACGACCAGGTTCGCTTCGAGCTCACGTACGCCGCGTTCGCCCCCGACCTGCCCGTCATCGCACCATGGCGCGAATGGAATATCCGCAGCCGCGAAGACGCGATCGCGTACGCCGCCGCGCACCACGTGCCCGTCGCCGCCACGCGCGACAAGATCTACTCGCGCGACCGCAACATCTGGCACGTGTCCCACGAAGGTGGCGTGCTCGAGAACCCGGCCTCCGTGCCGCCCGACGATCTGTTCCTGCTCACCGCGAACCCAAAAACCGCGCCTAACACACCGGAAGACGTCGTCATTGGCTTCGTCGCCGGCACGCCCGTCTCCGTCGACGGCCAGTCGCTGTCGCCCGTCGCCATCGTCGAGACCCTCAACGCCATCGGCGGGCGCCACGGTGTCGGGCGCATCGACCTCGTCGAGGATCGTCTCGTCGGCATGAAGTCGCGCGGCATCTACGAAACGCCGGGCGGCACGCTGCTCCACACGGCGCACTCCGAGCTCGAACAGCTCGTCCTCGATCGCCGCACGCTCGCCGCCAAAGATCTCCTCGCGCCGCGCTACGCGGACCTCGTGTACGAGGGCCGCTGGTGGACCACCGAGCGCGAGGCGTACGATGCGTTCGTGAATACCACGCAGCAGCGCATCACCGGCACCATCACGCTGCGGCTCTTCAAGGGCACCATCGCCGTCGCGGGTCGCGCCAGCGAGCAGGCGCTCTACGACGAGCGCTTCGTCACCTTCGGTGAGGACGACGTCTATCAACAGAGCGATGCCGCGGGCTTCATTCGCCTGTACGGCCTCTCGCAGCGCGTCCGTGCCCTCAAAGATCGCGGGCTCGCCGAGGCGCCGGCCGACGCCCCGCCCAACTCGCCCAACTCGCCCAACCTGCCTAACGTCGCCGAGGGAGCGTCCGAAGCGCTCGCCATCGCGTGACGTCGTTGAAGCTCGTCGGCGCCGACGCCACAGCGCACAAACTCTGGGGCGGACGCTTCACCGGCGACACCGCTCCTGCGCTCGATGCGCTCAACCGGTCCATCGGCGTCGACTTTCGCCTGTGGCCGTTCGACGTGCGCCTGTCCAAGGCGTGGGCCGTTGCGCTGTGGAGCGCCGGCGTCCTAACGGTGCAGGAGAGCCAGCGCATCGAGCGCGGCCTCGATGCGGTCGCCGCGCGCCTCCGTGCCGGTGCCGCTCCGGTGGCGTCTGACGAGGACGTCCACACCATGATCGACCGGCTTCTCCATGAAGAAGTCGGCGACCTGGCGTCCAAGCTGCACACGGGACGCAGCCGGAACGACCAGGTGGCCACCGCCACGCGCCTGTGGGCCATGGACGCCTGTGCCGTGCTCGATGCTCACGTCCGTGAGCTCCAACACATCATCCTCAGCCACGCCGAAACGCTGCAGCAGGACGGCACGCTGATGCCGGCGTACACGCACATGCAGCGCGCGCAGCCGATTGCCGCCGCGCACTGGATGCTGGCGCACTTCTGGCCGCTCGATCGCGACCGCGCCCGCCTCGCCCAGACCGCGCGCGACACCGCGTGCCTTCCGTTAGGCGCCGGCGCGGTGGCGGGATGCGCCTACCCGATCTCGCGCGTCCTGCTCCAAGGCAGCCTCGGCTTCGATCGCCTCAGCCAGAACAGCGTCGATGCCGTGAGCGATCGCGATTTCGTCGCCGAGTTGATGTTCACGATCGCGCTGCTCGGCACGCACCTGTCGCGACTCGCCGAAGACCTCGTCCTCTACGGCAGCAGCGAGTTCGCCTTCGTCCAGTTCGGCGATGCGTTCACCACCGGGTCGAGCATGATGCCGCAGAAACGCAACCCGGACGCGCTCGAGCTCGCGCGCGGTTCCAGCGCCCGCGTCCTCGGCGATCTGATAGCGTTGCTCGCCACGCTCAAGGGGCTTCCGAGCGGATACAACAAGGATCTGCAGGACGACAAACGCGCGCTCTTCGATGCCGTCGACACGATGCACCTCGTGCTGCCCGCCGTGGCTGGTGCGCTCGGCGAACTCACCTTCCGCGCCGACCGCATGCACGCCGCGCTCTCGAGCGCCATGATGGCCACCGACCTCGCCGACTATCTCGTTCGCAAGGGCGCCACCTTCCGTGAGGCACACGCGAGCGTCGGCCGGCTCGTTCGCGAGAGCGAGCAGCGCGGCGTCGAGCTGCACAGTCTTCCGCTCAAGTCGTTCCTCGCGGCGCACACGCTGTTCTCCGGAGACGTATTCGAGTCGCTGTCACCCGCCGCGTCGGTGGAACGCCGCGACGTCGAGGGCGGCACCGGGCCTAACGCACTGCGGGAGCAGCTTGCCGCGGCGCGCGCCACGCTGTCGTAGCCCACGCAACTACGCCCCTGAACGCAAAACGGGAACACCCTGCGGTGTCCCCTGTTTCACGTCCGTCGTAGCGCCGATGGCTTACTGCCGCTTGGTCACGTTCTCCGCAGCCGGGCCTTTCTGCCCATCGACGATGTCGAACTCAACCGCATCGCCCTCCGCGAGCGTCTTGAATCCGCTGCCTTGAATGGCGCTGTAGTGGACGAAGCAGTCCTTCTGGCCATCGTCTGGAGTGATGAAGCCGTACCCCTTGGCGTCATTGAACCACTTCACCTTGCCTGTGACACGCATGTCCAGCTCCGGAATGGTTTCTCGTGACCTGCGACATCGCTAACCGAGACAGGAAAACCCGGGCGCAGTGAGCCGCCCGGGTCTGCATTTGCATTTCGGGTCGTGCGGGCCAGAATATACGGTTAGCGGCCTAAGCCAGCAATACTGCGCCCCTGCAACGACGCCCGGTAGTCATTGCCCAATCTGGGCCGAGGTCACGTAGAACTCGGTGTCCCCGAAACACGATGTCGGCACGCCACGGTGTTCTTCGAACGTGAGCGACATGCGCTTGCCCATGTTCGCCTCGATTTGCTTGGCGACCGCTTCGTCCCGCACCGTGAAGTGAAAGATCTGCGGCATCGTGCCGGGCAAATTCGCCATGGCTAACTCGCCTTCCCACGTCTTGCACACCCACCCTTCCTTCGCGATGTGCTGCACGTAGCCCGATCGTTCGCCACGCCCGTACGCGAACGTGAGCGCCGACCAGCCATAGAGCACGAACAGCAGGATGGGAATCAAGAACACGATCGCGACATACCGTTTCCATTTGAAGCGGCGCTTCTTCGGCACCGGAGCCTGTGCCGCCACGTCTTCCGTGTTGTAGGCTCGTGGTGGGTGCTCGATGTCTTCAGCCATGGTGCAGCTCCAGTAGAGTAGAATTTCTGCGACAGACGAGGACCGTCGGCGCCCGCCGCCACGGCCGCATCCCTTCGCTCTTGAGTCCCGTTAGCTTTCGCGCATGACCTTCGCGCCTCGCCGATATACCGTCACCACAGTCGTGGGCGGAGTCCCGGTCGGGAGCGCCCATCCGGTGGTCGTGCAGTCCATGACCAACACCGATACCGCGGACGCCGAAGCAACCGCGGCGCAGGTCATCGCACTCGCTCGAGCCGGATCGGAGCTCGTACGCATTACCGTCAACACGCCGGAAGCTGCTGCTGCGGTAGATGAGATCGCACACCGCGTGGCCGATGCCGGCGTTCAGGTTCCGATCATCGGGGACTTTCATTACAACGGTCATCTGCTCCTCGACCGTTATCCCACGTGCGCTCGCGCCCTGGCGAAATACCGGATCAATCCCGGCAACGTGGGCGGCAAACGACGCGACGAAAACTTCCGTACGATAGTGCAGATCGCCGTCGCGAACGACAAGCCCGTCCGCATTGGGGTGAACTGGGGCTCGCTCGACCAGGATCTCCTCACGACGCTCATGGACGACAACGCCCGCAGTAAGGCCCCGCGCGATGCGCGCGACGTCTACGTCGACGCCATGCTCGAGAGCGCGTTGCGCTCGGCTCAGCTCGCCGAGGAGACGGGGCTCGCACACGATCGGATCATTCTGTCCGCCAAGGTCTCGGGCGTGCGCGACCTGGTGGATGTCTATCGCCTGCTTGCCGCCCGCTGCGACTATCCGCTGCACCTCGGCCTCACGGAAGCAGGACTCGGCATGAAAGGCACAGTGGTGAGCACCGCCGCGCTCTCGATTCTTCTCGGGGAAGGCATTGGCGACACAATCCGCGTGTCGCTCACGCCGCGGCCGGGCGGCGATCGCGCCGAAGAGGTGCACATCGCGCAGCAGATTCTTCAGTCTCTTGGCCTGCGCACATTCACACCGCAAGTGTCGGCGTGCCCAGGATGCGGGCGTACCACGTCGACGTTCTTTCAGCACATGGCCGAGGACATCCAGACATATCTGCGCGAGCAGATGCCAGTGTGGCGGACGCGTCATCCCGGCGTCGAAGAAATGCGCGTGGCGGTGATGGGGTGTGTCGTGAACGGACCGGGCGAGTCGAAGCACGCAAACATCGGCATCTCGCTGCCTGGCACGTTCGAGGAGCCAAAAGCCCCGGTCTACGTCGACGGAAAACTCGCGGTCACGTTGAAGGGCGATCACATCGTCGCGGAGTTCCTGTCGATCCTGGACGACTACGTTTCGCGGACTTACCCGGCGCCGACCGACGCGTCGACCCTCTCCAACTCGGTCGCGACGACTACCTGAGTCCCGACCCCCCGCGCGCGAGCAGCGCGGCCCGCTCGTCCAACGACGCCAGCATCTCGCCTAACTCGGTCATGATCGGCGCCGTAAATCCCGCTACCGTTAGGCGGTGGTGCACGCTGTGCAGCCATTGCATCGTGCCCTCGCGTCCGATGCCGTCCGTTGCGTGCGCCCACACGGTGTCCGGAAAGCTGGTGCGCGACAGGTCGGCGAGGAGTGTGCCGGCGGCGTGCGCCACGACCGCCGCGATTACCCAGCGTCCGCGCTCGTCCGCGGCGGCGAGCCGGTTCACGAGATCCGCGCGCCGGTCCTCGGGCGACATCTCGACGCCATCGTCGTCCTGGCGACGTTCCACCACGCCGAGCAGCGCGGCGAGCACCCCGGGCCCGAACTTCTCGCCGATCCGCGCATCCAGCATCTCCACCGACGCGCCGTCGCGCACGTAGTCCTGCACCACATCGCGCAGCACGCCGCTCACCACCGTGTCATCGTCGCGATCGTAGCGCGACAAGATCACCGCGACGTTAGGCGCGGCCGTGACGTACGGCAGGCGCGTCCCGCGACGTACCTGTTGGTCGTGGTGCTTGGCCGCGAACGCGAGCGCGTGACTGATGCGATCCGAGTAGCCGGTCATCTAGGCGTGCTGCTCCGGCCGCGCGAACCGGCACACCAGCTTTTCGAGGCCCGCGGCATCCTCGTCACCAAACGCGCGCACGGAGTCCGCATCGATGTCGAGCACGGCGATCAACGCGTGCCGCTCATCGAACACGGGGACCACGATTTCCGACTTCGAGCGCGCGTCGCACACGATGTGGTCGGGGAAGTTTCGCACATCGGGCACCACGACGGTGCGTTGGGTCGCGGCCGCTTGACCACACACCCCGCGCCCGAATTCGATCGTTAGGCAGCCGAGTGTCCCCTGGTATGGTCCGACGACAAGGAGATGCCCCGGCACCAGGACCTGATAGAATCCCGTCCACAGGAAGCCGAAACCGTGATGGAGCACGGCCGACATCGTGGCCATGACCGCGATGCGATCGTGGATTCCCTCGAGCACGGCGTCGAGATGCGCGTCGAGCTCGGCGTAGGCCGCGGGTCGCGGAACGCCGCGCAGGTCGAGGGTGGCTTCAGCCATCGAGATTCCTACCGGCGGGTTGCGTTAGGCACCAGGCGTGAGGCGCGACAAAAAGAGACGATCCAGGATGAACAACACGCTCCCGTGGGCAACGAGCGCCACACCGATGCCCGTCAACTCGAGGCGCTTCGCCAGCACGACGCCCACGCACACGAGCACCGTCGCGCCGGCGAGCAGCCACATTTCCCCGATCATGGCGAGGCGGACGTGCGTCGTCAGGCGTAGCGCGCTCGCGAAATCGCGCTCGGCAAGCCCACGCCACCGCACGAGCGCGAACACCGACTCCCCTGCGCCCGAAACCGCCATCACCACAGCGAACCACCACGCAAGGAGTGCGCGCGTCTGTTGCACGCGGAGCGCGACGATGACTCCGGCGCCGAACACCAGGCTCGTCACGCCCCACACCAGGAGCTGCAGCAGGTGGACGCGCTCCACGCCCAACAAATCCGGCGACCACACGTCAGTCGTGGCGTCCGGAAAGTTTGGATGCTTGCGTCACGCGTGCAATGTACGCCGCGCGCGCGTCACGGAGCAACGAGAATCGCCGGCTGTCGCTCGTTGCTCACGCGCGTCAGCACGAGAGTCGTGGTAGTCGACGAAAGCGAGAACGACACGATCGCACCTGTCGTGTCCGTGGGATTCGTGACGCCCAGGCACACGGTCGCGTTGCACGTGGGCTCGCCGACGCCCAATGAATCGCTCGCGAGTTGCGTTACTGCGCCCGAGCTGATCTTCACGCTCTGAATGCTCGGCAACCCGTTTCCGGACTGGTAGACGATTGACTGTCCGTCGGCTGACCAGATCGGCGAGAATGCACCACCTGCCTCATGGCTTACTTGCGTCGCGGTACCGCCTGCCGCTGCGACGACGAACACCTGCGATGTTCCGGTGCGCGTCGACGCGAATGCGAGCTGCGAGCCGTCGGGACTCCACGCCGGCGACTGCTCGGGCACGCTTGCATCCGTGCCGGTGGCGAGCGGCGTTGCTGTCGGAAAACCGGTGTCCGAGAGCGCCGGGGCCGGCACGATCCAGACTCGGGGAAGTCCTGTGCGATTGCTCGTGAAGGCGATGAGATCGCCGTGCGGACTCAGCGCGGGTTCAAAATCGTTTGCCGCGTTCTTGGTCACGCGATGTTGCACCGCGCCCAACGTGTCGGAAAGGTAGACCTCTTGATTTCCGTCGCGATCCGACGCGAACACGAGCAGTGAGGCGGCGCTCCGCGGATCCGTGTCGTTACCTGCATCATTCGTGACTTGGATCGAGCTGTCGTTGCGAAAGAGATAAAGATGCGACGGCCCGGCCACATCCGAGACGTAGACGAACGTTGGTATGCTAACAAGGCTGGGAGCCGTGGACGAGCTCGAGCATGCAGCGAGCGCCGCGATGCACGCAACGGACATCGAGGTCGCTTGCCGCACCGAGCTCCTCATACAGATGTAGTTTCGATGAGTCGCTCGGCAACCAGGTCGTCGAGCAACTGATTGACCGCTCGTGCGGCTTCTGGTTTCTCCACGTCATACTCTCGCACCAGTGCGTCGACGATTTCCTCGTCCGTCGCCTGTTGCTCGAGCAGCGACCAGATTCGGGATCCCGTCTCGTTGAGCGAGAAGTAGCGTTTCGTATACAACTGGAGCAGCACCGCACCGTCGCTGAGCGACGCGGACAGCGCGTCAGGCACAATGCGGTACCGTATCATTGCGATGCCCGTAGAATTGTGGCGTGCACAGAGCTCAGCTGGGCCGATGTATGTACGAGCCTGAAGCAGGGAACACACTCGACCAGATCGCGCAGCAGAGCGAGATGCGAGCCCGCGTGATCATCGGTCAGCAGCAGGAACGCCGACTGCCGAACGAGCATCGCGAGCGCTGCCGTCGGTGGAAGCGGGGACAGCGCGTCTCGCTCACCTCGCTCGAGTACTATCATGCCGCCAATAGTCGCACGCTTTGTGAACGCCGCGTACACGTCGACCCGATGCCGGGCGTCCTGCCAATCGACCAGCGACTGCCGCTGGCTCAACTCTGGAAACCACGCCGCGAGCTCGATGCTCACGCGTAGTGGCTCGCGCCATCCGTGCACGGTCACACCCTGCGGTCCGCGCTCGAGCACGACGCCGTCGTCGCCTAACACAGGCCAGCCGCCGCGCGCCAATGCATACGTGAGCGTCGACTTACCGCAGCCGCTCTCTCCTGTTAGGAGCCATGCGCGTCCGCCAGGCGCTATGACGCCCGCCGCATGAACGTAGTATCGGGCATGTTCACGCAGCTTGAGCATTGCACCCACGCGGGCCAGAAATTGTCGCGTTGGGCGAGGCGCCGCCTCGTAGCCCGGTCCGCGAATCAGTCTGCCGTGCGCGAGTCGTAGCTCAGCCCGATGTTCCGTGTCCACCATGTGCGACGAGGAACCGGTCGTCACGCCGTCCACTAAGCCGCAACGCCAGTGCGTCTCACCG
>DATJET010000059.1:0-12291 GCA_035496295.1 Gemmatimonadaceae bacterium | reverse complement strand
GGTTGACGTTGACCGTCTCGTTCTCCCTTAGAAGAGTCGCGGATCGGTTCGCGCCAATTTCGAGTCGTGGAGACCGTGCGCATCCGGGCCTGACGCCTTAAGTTGATGGTCATGAAGCGCTTCGGGACCTTCTTGATCGGCCTCGGCCTAACCGTTGGCCTCGCGACGACGGTGGGCGTATTCGGCCATCTCGGCCTCGCCGGCGTGCCGTGGCTCGTCAACGTGGCCTTGGCGAAGCTCGGATATATCGCGTCCGGAGGGCTCATGGCGGCTGGCGCAGTGAGCGTCCGTGAAACGCTGCGCAGAGATCGAGCTCGCCAGCTTCGCGACAAAGTATGACCGCTAAGACCGGATACCGAACACCGAACACGGAATCGCCTCCAGTCGGAAGCAGCCCGCACCTGCTGAGTGGCGGCGCTGACTGAGTACGCCGCCACAAGCAACCGTCCGTCCGACGCGGCCAAGAGCCTCGCTTGGCAACGCGAGGCACGCGACCACGCTCGCAGGAATCGGCGCGACGAGGGCAAGAACGCGGACGCTGTGAGTGCGGCCAGCGGAAGGGGAGCGCGCGCGCTCATCACCCCGAGGATCGCATTTTGAGAACAACGCCGCTCATAAGAGTCAACCACGTGGATGACTTGCGCCGCGTAGATGGCGAGCAGAGCTAAGCAGTGGGAGAAGCCCATCTTGATGGGGTAGTTCGCGTCGAATCGACCCGGCAACGACATTTTCCTTGAACGCGCCGAGCCAACCCAACGAGCGGTACTCCCGCGGCCACGAACGAACCGCACATGAGACGCGAAGATTCCATGCGCATCATCCGGAGTAGTCGCGCGAAAAACGCAACTTCGATTCCGCTGGCCGAGCGCCTCGTAGGACCATTTCATCGATTCGCGCAGGCAGAGTCGGCCAGTGGAATCGTCCTGCTGGCTTGCGCCGCGCTCGCGCTCGTATGGTCAAATTCTGCATGGTCGCACAGCTACACCCGGCTCTGGGAGCTAACGGTGACCATTGGCGGCGCGGGCCGGGGCGTGTCGATGACGCTGCAGGATTGGATCAACGATGGGCTCATGGCGGTTTTCTTTTTCCTCGTTGGCCTGGAAATCAAGCGCGAGTTTCTGGTTGGTGACCTTTCCTCTGTCCGCCATGCGGCACTCCCGATGGCCGCTGCGCTCGGCGGGATGGTGGTGCCAGCCGCGCTCTACGCGGTCATCAACCGTGGGACTGCCGGCGCGCCGGGATGGGGGATCCCCATGGCGACGGACATCGCATTCGCGTTGGGCGTGCTGGCGCTCGTGGGCTCCCGCGTGCCAGCAGGACTGCGCGTGTTGCTCGCGGCACTGGCGATCGTGGACGACCTCGGCGCCGTGCTCGTCATTGCAGTGTTCTATAATGCGGGTCTGGGATGGGGGAATCTCATCATCGCAGGGGGAATCCTCGCGTTGCTTGTCGCGTGCAACGCGGCGGGCGTGCGGCACGGCGGTATCTACGCGCTGCTCGGCGTGGGACTCTGGTTGGCGCTCTTGCATTCAGGAGTGCACGCAACGATTGCCGGGGTCTTGTTGGCGGCTGTCGTGCCGGCGCGAACGCGGATCGACGAGGACGAGTTCCTGCTCCGCGGACGCGAAGCGCTGGACGAATTCGAGCGCGCCTGCGGACCGGCGACGACCGTCCTGACCAACCCGGCACAGCAGGAAGCGATCGCGCGTCTCGAGGAACTCGGGGACCAGGCGCAGGCGCCGCTGGTGACCCTGGAGCAGCAGCTCCGGACGCTGGTTGCGTTCGTGATCATGCCGCTCTTCGCCCTCGCAAACGCCGGCGTTCCGTTAGGCGGCCACACGCGCGGGGCGCTCGCGACGCACGTGACCATCGGCGTGATGCTCGGACTGGTGTTCGGCAAGCCGATCGGGATCACGCTGTTCTCCTGGCTCGCGGTGCGCAGCCGAGTGGCGGCGCTTCCGCCCGGCGTCACCTGGCGCGCCGTGCATAGCCTGAGCTGGCTCGGCGGCATCGGCTTCACGATGTCATTGTTCATCGCCGGACTGGCATTCGGCGCGCCGCCGCTCTTGCAGAGCGCGAAGCTCGGCATCCTCTCGTCATCGGTCATTGCAGGCATCATCGGTTGGACGTTGCTGCGCATGAGTCTGCGACCTCCCTCGGCGCACGCGGACGCGCCACACGCCGACAGCGATGCCGATCTCTGATCGCCTAACGCGTTCCGTCGCTGATCAGGCCGAGCGTCGCGAGCGCATCGATGAGGCTGCGGAGAGTGTCGGTGGCGGAGCCGCCCGACACCCGTGGCCGCGCGATCGGCGCCGCGCCGTAAAATCCGAGCCGGGCCGCGGCGTCCACGCCGATGCGCACTGGACCCGCCACCTGGACGGTGCCGTCTGCTGCGCGTGCGAGCACCGGCGACGGACGCACGCCGAACTCGCCTAACGACACCGATGCGCCCGCCTGCGCGCCGGGCGGCGCCAGCACGATCGGCCCCGGCCACATCGTCGTGACCGTGGCGCCGGCGTACGAGAGCTCGCAAAACCCATCGACCGTCGCGTGCACGCTCGCCGCATGCTGCGCCACGACCAGCGACTTGTCGATCGATCCACCGGCGATCGCCACACCGCTCACGCGCAGCACGGCGCCATCCTTGGTCACACGGATGAGAGGGCGCACGAACACGTCCCACTGCGTCGTCGCATCGGGCGCCGTGGCCAACGGTTCGCGAAACGTGAGCATATCGGCGGTGTTGTCGCTCACTTCGGCGGTCTCGCCCTTCCCTGTGCCGCCGGTGGCAACCCACGTCCATCCGGCGAAGCGATGCGGTGTCCACGAGGCGCCCGCGCGCGTGATCGATGTCCGCGATGCGGAGGTGGTCGACTGCTTCAACACCATCGGCGGGTTGAGGACGCGGATCCCGGACAGATCCGTGTAGTGCGCCGCCGTGGTGATCACGTCTCCGCCCGCTTCGCCCTGGCTGACGTTAGGCACGAGCGCCGGCGCGTCGATCTCAATGTCGGCCACGCGAATCGACCAGAACACGCTGTACGGGCTGTACGCGTACGCGAGAAACGCCCGGCTGCCCTCCGAGCGGATACCCGATACCGTGAAGTAGCCCTGCAACCCGTTCACGATCTGGATGTCCGCGTGCCCCGCGGTTTGCAGCGTGCCGCCATAGATCGCGACGTTGGTCGCGCGCACCGAGACGTTGTATCCGTAGCGCACGGCGTCGATGCCGTGCACGTTGTGATTCAAATTGTTGGCGAACGTCCCGGTGCCGAAGACCCAGCCGTTGCGATACCACGGTCCGGTGTAGGTCGGGCCGCCGGCACCGCGCGCGCGACAGTTGAGGAACTCGGTGATGTCCTCCTGGAAGTTGTCGTAGCGGTCGTCGAGGCCGCCGATCTGCCAGGCCGCCTCCCACGTTAGGCCGCCCACCTTGATGAATGCGAAGTTCGTGGACGAGGACCCGCGCGCCGTGAGCTCCGGGTTGCGATGATAGTAGATGCCGGTGTAGGCACCCGCTTCGGACGCACCCTCGACGCTGAACCGGTCGAACGAACCCTCGAAGCAGCCGTCCAGGTCGAGCACGGCCTCCGGCAGCACGACAAACATCGTCGTCGCATCGGGTGCCACGTGCTGCGCGTTCGCGAATGTGATCGAGTCGGCGGTGTTGCTCCGCACCTTGGCGCTCTGGCCGACACCGGTGCCGGCCGTCATGCACACCCACATGTCGCGCAGCTCGTCGGTGCGCCAGGCGGCGCCGGGGCGCGTGATCGTGAGGGTGCTACCGCCGGTCGCGCGCGCGGCCGGCTTGCCGTGCGCGCGGATCACGGAGTTCTCCATGCCGGCGCCGGTGATCGCAAAGCCTTCGGTGCTCACGACGCGCAGCGGCTGCGTGACCCGATACACGGCACCGGCGCCTAACCGAATGCGCGCCGTGGCCCACCGTGGCGGCCCCTTCGTCGTCGGCAGCACCGCGCCGCGGGCGGGCAGCGCGGTGAACGGCTCGTACGGCGTGCCACAGCACGCGTCGATGCACGATTGCAGCGCGAGCGTGTCATCGGTCGTGCCGTCGCCCCGCGCGCCCCACCATTCGGCCAGCACGTCGGAGAGCAGGGCGGAACGCGTCACCGGTCCGGCGACGTTCGGCGGCACGAAGCGCACCGTTAGGCCGGCGCCGAAAATCTGGTGCAGGCCGGCTTGGATCGCACCCCGCACGAGCAGCGTCGGCGTCGCGCCGCTGCGCGCGACGAGGCGCGCGCCGGAGACGAACCACATCGTCACGGTCCGTGGCATCTCGAGATCCGCGGCGAGCGCGTAGTCGCCGGGCGGGAAGTACATCGTGCCGCCCGACGCGGGAATCATTTTCGCGAGGTCGCGCAACGCGGCCGATACGTCGCCCGAAGCGCCGGCGGTCGCGCCGTGCGCCGTCACATCGAAAAGCCCACCGAAATCCGCCATGGCCCGGCAATGTGCGAGGAAGCGATGATGATCGGAAGGATTCGATCACGATCTTTGCGCCGGCCGACGACATCGTGCGCGCGTGACCCCTTGCCTTCTCGCACAGCCGAGCCGAGCGTTATGGGTATGCCAGCCGCTGCACATCCGTGGACCGCGGACGAGGTGCGCGCCTTGCCCGACGACGGCAATCGCTACGAGCTCATCTCCGGCGAGCTCGTCGTGACGCCGTCGCCGAGAGGTATTCACCAGGTGGCCGTTTGGACGCTGGGGAGGGAGCTCGATACGTGGCTCCGGCACGCGTCCGCGTGCCACCTGCTCGGCTCTCCCGCCGACATTTCGTTAGGCGAAGACGAGGTGCTGCAACCCGATCTCTTCGTCTATCGCACCGCCAGCGACAAACCGCTGCGCGACTGGACCGACATCACCGGGCTCGTGCTGGTGATCGAGGTGCTCTCGCCGTCAACGGCACGCAACGACCGCCAGCTCAAGCGACGGCGCTATCAACGCGCACGTGTTCCCGAGTATTGGATCGTCGACCTGGATTCGCGCCTCGTGGAACGGTGGCGTCCCGACGACGAGCGGCCTGAAATCCTCGAGGATCGTCTCACGTGGGAACCCGAGCCCGATGCCGAGGCGCTCGACCTCGACCTCAAAGCGCTCTTTGCGGAAATCTGGGGCGACGGCCGGTCAATCCACTGACCGCGAACAGCACCACCACGTTCACGAGCATTGCCACGATCCCGACATTGAGATCGGTGATCACTGGCGGCCACGACGGAAAGAGCGATCCCATCGTCGCGCCGGTGAGCGTGAGCGCCAGCACGGTCGCCTCGCCCGCGAGAATACCGGCCATCGCGCCCTGACGCGTCGCGAGCGGCCGGTTAGGCAGGCTCAACATCAGCGCCGGGAAGAGCTGCGTCACCACGTTGTACGCGGCGAGCAGCAGCAGCACGAGCGTCGATCCGCCGCGCAGCGTGAGCAGCACCGAGACGAGCGCCACGACCGGCACCAGCGCTCGTGCGAGCCACGTCACCCGTGCCTCCGGGAGGTCGCGCCGCGCGAGCTTCGCGTACACGTTCTTCGACAGAATCGTACATGCCGTCATGAGGAGCATCGATCCCGGCACGAGCGCCGTCAGGAGGCCGGCCGCGCCGACCACGCCCAGCATCCAGGGACCGAACGCATGGTCGGTGACGCGCAAGAGCGACAGATCCACCGCCGTGCCGCTGAGACCGGGTACTTCGAGCAGCGCCGCGAACCCGGTGAAGAACACGAACAACAGCACGAGCTGGTAGAGCGGCATCACCACCGCGTTGCGGCGAAAGACGTTCTCGTCGCGCGCCGTGTAGCACGATCCGAACGTGTGCGGCCACATGTAGAAGCCTAACGCCGTGAGCGCGACGGTCGAGATGAACCAGGCCGGACTCATCCCCGTGCGCGGCAGCGTGAGGAATCCGGGATGGGCGCGGTCGATCTGCGCGAACATGGCGCCGAATCCGCCGTGCACGTGCGCCGGCAGGTAGGTGCCTAACATCAGCGCCACCGCGAGGATCATGATGTCCTTGAGCACCGCGGTCCACGCCGATCCGCGCACGCCGGACGTCACCACGTAGATCACGAGCACCGCGCTCCCCGCCCACACCGCCTGCCCGGCCGTGATCGCGCCGGCCGACGCCTCGGACACGATGATGCCGAGCCCTTTGAGCTGGAGCACGAGGTACGGGAGCATCGCCGCCACGCTCACCAGCGAGACGACAATGCCTAACGCTTCGCTGTCGTACTTGTGGACGAAGAAGTCGGCTTGCGACACCAGTGCGTGCGCATTGGCGTACCGCCAGATCACCGGCAGCAGGAAGTACGACATGCCGTATGCCAGCGTGCCGTAGCACAGGATGTAGAATGCCGGCGCCCCCTTCCCGTACGCCCAGCCGCTGCCGCCGAGAAAGGTGAACGTGGTGTAGATCTCGCCGGCCATCAGGACGAACACGAAGATCGTGCCGAATCCGCGGCCGCCGACGCTCCACTGCTCGAGCGTCATGGCGTGGCCGCGCCTCGCCCGAATGCCTAACGCGAGCGCCGCCACGAAACAGACTCCGATGAGCAGCAGGGCCGGATTCACTGCCGGCCGCGCTCCGCGTCCCGCTCACGCGCCCGGTCGAGCGCGTAGATGAGCCACATGATCGCCGACGTCAACACCACCCAGGCCGTCACCCAGAACAACAGAAACGGCAGGCCCAACACGTACGGCGTCACGCGGTTGGCAAACGGCACGCCGCCCAACATGCCGATGGCCGGCACGACGGCCAGCCACCGGTACCATCTCACGCGGCGCGCGTCCCGCTCAGATACTCGAGCGCGGCGCCGATGAAAATCGCCACGCCGGATTCGAGCGCCCGTTCGTCGATGTCGAACTGCTCGTGATGATGCGGGTGCACGATGCCCCGCGCTTCGTTGCGCGCGCCGATAAAGAAGAAACATCCCGGCGTCGTCTGCAGGTACGCCGAGAAGTCCTCGCCGCCCATGGTTGGCCGCGCTGCGACCAGCGCTGCAGCGCCTAACGTACGCTCGACGACGCGCTGCATGAACGCCGTCGCCCGCGCCTCGTTCACCACCGGACGGTAGCCGCGGTCGAACTTGAGCGTGAACGTCGCATCGTGCGCCGTCGTCACCCCCTTCACGATCCGCTCGAGCAGTGCCGGGATCTGCTCGCGCAGCCCTGGGTCGAACGTGCGGATCGTGCCCGCGAGCTCGACCGACCCGGGTAGCACGTTGTACGTCGTCCCGCCCGCAATGCGCGTCACCGATACCACCGCGCGCTCGATGGGATCCACGTTGCGCGACACGATGTGCTGCAGGTTGGTCACCACCTGCGCCGCGACGGCGATCGCATCCACCGTCTCGTGCGGCGCGGCCGCGTGTCCGCCCTTCCCCTGGATCACGAGATCGAACACGTCGGGCGACGCCATGAGCGGCCCGGACGCCACGCCCACTTTACCGAATTCCATCGGCAGCCACAGGTGCGACCCGATCACCATGTCGACGCCATCCATGACGCCCGCGGCGACCATCTCGACCGCGCCGCCCGGATAGAGCTCCTCGGCGTGCTGGAACAGCAGACGCACTTCGCCGTGCAGCCGCTCGCGCAATTGGCCTAACGCAGAGGCCGCGCCCAGCAGCATGGCAGTGTGCCCGTCGTGTCCGCACGCGTGCATCACGCCGGGCGCCCGTGAGGCGTACTCCACCTCGTTCTTCTCGAGAATCGGCAGCGCGTCCATATCCGCACGGATGGCCAGCACCGGCCCGTCGTGCAATCCGCGCAGGCGCGCGACGACGCTCGTCTTGGTCGGCCGCGACACCTCGAAGCCGCCCATCGCGCTCAACGCGTCGTACACGAATTGTGCGGTCTGCTCTTCGTGATACGAGAGCTCGGGATGCATGTGCAGATGGCGCCGCCATCCGACCACCGTATCGCGCAGCCGCGCAGCGTGCTGCGTGGGCGACAAGTTGGACGCGGGTCGTGTCGACGTCATCGATCTCTCCAATAAGGCGGACAAAGCCGAATGTGACCGTCATGCACCGCGGATGCCAGACCTCGCGCTCGTCAGGTGGCGGCTATTTCGATGCGCGCCGCCGGCCGGTCCCAGAAGCCGACCGCGAGTATCGCCGCCACGAGCTGTGAAGCGATTACGAGCGCGATGCACCCCGGCCACCCCGCGCGCTCCCACACGAGACCGGGCACGACACCGCCCACACTTCCGCCCAAGTAATACACCGTCACGTAAGCGCCCGACGCGAGCGCCCGCAGCGCCGGTGAGGATGCCACGCGCAGATAACTCGTCGCCGACGCCTGACAGATGAAAATGCCGGAGCACGTGATGGCGAGCCCAACGATCACGACCGCGAGCACGTGAGCAAGCGTGAGTAGCGCGCCCGCGGCGCCGATCGCGAGCGCACCCACGATCACGACACGCGGACCGACACGATCGATGAACCGACCGGCGATCGGCGTGGCCACGGCGCCCACCAGGTACACCACGAACACCCCGGACACGGCCGCTGTGCCTAACGAAAACGGCGGCGCACTGAGGTAGAAGGTCACGTACGTGAACAGGGCCACGAGGGTAAACAACACGTTGAACCCGATCGCGTACGTGGCCACGAGACGCCGGTCGCGCAGCCCCGCGAGCGGCGCGGCGGGCCCCGCGCCCCGCGCGCGCGGCGTGTGATGCCGCGACGCCGGCAGCCACCGCCACGTGGCCGCCGCGCCGGCCAGATTGATGATGCCTAACACCACGAAGGCCTCGCGCCACCCTGTATGCGCCGCAACGAGCCCCGTGAGAACGCGTCCGCTCAATCCACCCAACACCGTCCCGGTCACGAATGCCGCCATCACGGTGCCCACACGACCGGGACCTGCTTCTTCGGTCACATATGCGAGCGCGATCACGTACACGCCCGGCGTCGCCGCGCCCTGCAGAAATCGCCAGAACACCAGTGCGCCGAGGCCTCGCGACGTTGCGGCGAGCAGCGTGGGAATCGCGAGCGATACGATGGCCAGCACGATCACGCTCTTGCGACGGGCCCGGTCGCCCAACGCGCCGACAAACGGCGCGATGATCGCCACCGCAATCGTCGACGCGCTCACCGTGAGACCGGCCTCTGCTTTGGTCGCGTGAAACAATTTCTCAAACAGCGGCAGCACCGGTTGCGTCGCGTACAGGTCGAGAAACGTGCAGAAGCCCGCGAACGAGATGGCGAGCATCCCCGCTCGACTCAGGCCTGGCCGTGTGATGCCGGTCATGACGGTCGTGCGCGCGAAATACGCATAGTACTGGCGAACGGTGGACCGAACGTCATTATATTCCCCGCACGCACCGGTGACCCTCGCAGAGTGGTGCAGGCATGAACTCTTTTCACGTGACGCTCGGCCACGCGCACCTCAAGGTGCGGGATCTCGAGCGGGCCATCGCGTTCTACACGGAGTTTCTCGGACTCCGCCTTACGGAACGAGTCGGCAGTCAGTTCGCGTTTCTCTCCGGCGGCACCCTCCACCACGACCTCGCATTGCAAGCGCTCGGCACGGCGGCACCGGGTACGCCGCGTCATGCGGTCGGTCTCTTCCATCTTGCATTCGAGGTTCCGGACCGGGAAAGCTTCGCAGCCGCGTATCACGCGCTCGACGCCGGCGGCGTTCCCGTGGCAGCCGTCGATCACGGGATCAGTTGGGCGATGTACTTCGCGGATCCCGATGGCAACGGACTCGAGATTTACTGGGATACCCGTGGCGAGCCGCACGGCGCTGAGCGTTGGAATGGACGCAGCGATCTGCTGAATGCCCAACGCATCGACGGCGCCGCCGCGCCGAGCGTGCCTAACGTGCTCGTGAACCCGTCGCTCACTCGAGATGCCGGAGAAAGCGCTCCGGGCTGGCGAGAAACTCGCGCGTGAGCGACACGTGCTCGAGTTGCTCGTATGGAATCGCGGCGACTGGATTCGTATCGAAGCTGTAGATGCGCGCGCCGGGAAACGCCAGTACGATCGGTGAGTGCGTGGCCACGATGAACTGACCGTCCTGCCGCACCATCTCCAGCATCATCGCGAGCAGCCCCAGCTGGCTTTGCGGTGAAAGCGCGGCCTCGGGCTCGTCCAGGAGATAGAGACCCGCCGGGACGAAGCGCGCTTGAAACAGTTTGAGAAAACTCTGGCCGTGCGAGTTCGCGTCGAGGTCGATGCCGTAGCGCTTCTCCATCTCGGCGAGCGACGTCCGCACCGGCAGCTCGGCCAGTCCCCTGGCGTACGCCGAGCGCTCGTGATACTCGGCCTCGATCTCGTTCAAGCGCGCGAGAAGTTCCGACCGTTCGCGCGACAACCGCTTCGTATAGCCGAAGAAGTCCTCCGCGCGCAGGAAGAATCCGCGCGACGTGCGCTGCGCCCATGAGAGGCGCAGCGCACGAGCGAGACGACGTTGGGCAGCCAGCGACGCGTCGCGTTCGACGTCGTCGCTGCCAACGGAGGGAAGGCTCGCCGCGGCAGCGATGCCCTCGAGGAGCGTCGACTTGCCGGAGCCGTTCTCTCCCACGAAGAACGTGACCGGCGCCGACAGGTCGAGCACCGGCAGCGTCCGGATGGCCGGCACGCTGAACGGAAACGTCTCCACCTGCGGCGCGTTGGCCGGCGGTGGGCGCCGCGTGATCGTGAGCAGATGGGTCACACGTGCCTAACGCTGCGCGCCGGCGCTCCTCTAAGCCTGGCGGCCGTGGTCCCCGCGACGATGCACGCGCGTCGTGGCATCGTCGATGCGCCCCAGATACTCGGCCACCGGCTCGTGTCCCCGGCGCTTCGGCAGCACGAAAAGCGGGTCGTCCGGCTCGCGGGCCGGCCCGCTGTCCACGAACAGATCCCCGCCGTGGGCGTCGACTTCCTGCTCGAAGCGCTCGACGGCGTCCTCGAGGTCACCGATCTCGTTGTCGCTTTCGGCGCCGGTGACGTGCACGCCGCGTGATTCCAGGTGGGCGATGGTCTCCTGCCGCACCCGGAGGCGCTCCTCGCGCCGATGCGGGTCTAGTGCCTCTTCGCGGTCCTCATACGAGTCCGATTGTCGCGCATCGCTCATGGCAGCACCTCGTGGGATGATCGCGTTGCGTTAGGATAGGCCGACAGCACCACCGGTGGTGCGCTCAGCGCTGCAGCTCATCGGGCGTCAGCTCGAGCTGATCGACGTAGCACCATCCCCATTCCTCGCCAGGCTCGAAACTCCGCATGATGGGATGATGGGTCTGGTGGAAGTGTTTCGTCGCATGTTTGTTGGGCGATTGGTCGCAGCAGCCCACGTGGCCGCACTCGAGACACAGCCGAAGATGCACCCACCACCCGTTGGTAGCGAGGCATTCCTCACAGCCTTGCGGCGTCTTGGGCTCGACGTCGCGGATTTCTCCGAGGTGCGTGCATTGCGAGAGCGAGTGCATAGGTCCTCCTTGTAAAGTCGCCCCCCCTTTCGGGCCGTGCGCGCCAGGCGTGGAGCGACTCCGTTTCAAAGGATAATGGAATGGAGCGAGTTTTCCCTGGCCCGCAAGGATTGGGCGCGGGATGGTCCGGTCCCCACGGGAAACGGGAAGCGCGAACGAGCGAGCGCTTCCCTTTCCCTATTTGCTCGCTGCCTAACACTCCGGCTTGCGTCGAACGAGCGGCTGCCGGAGCAGCAGCGCGGCGCATTCGTGGGCCGTCTGTGCCGCCAACCGATGCCTTGCGTCGTGTCATACGTCGTCATACACTGTGTGTCTTGTGCGATTGTGCCGAAGCGCGTCGCGGCTTGGGTCAGTAGAGCGGGCGACGGTACTCCGTCGCCCAAGGACGCCACGCGGGAGATCGGTGATGAAGCCATCCCTCGAACCGATGGGCGACGAGCGGTCCAGCGGGGATGATGATCGCGAGATCGTCGCGGCTGTACGCCGCGGCAGCGCGGCCGCGTTCCGGGCGCTGTTCTGCGCCCACTATGAAGTGCTCTGCCGCTATGCGTACCGCTTCGTGCGCTCGCGCGCCATCGCCGAGGAGCTGGTGAGCGATGTGTTCCTGCGGATCTGGACGCAGCGCGCGCGGTGGGACGTGCACGGGAGCGTGCGCGCGTATCTCTTCAGCGCGACGCGCAACGTGGCGATCGATCATTTGCGCCGGGAGCTCGTGGAGCGCCGGTCATTGGAGGTCACAAGCCGTGAATCGCGGGCGGCGGGCGGCTCCTCGTCGGCGGCGGCCGACGTCCGGCTGGTGGCGTTGGACGTGGCAGCCACCATGCAGCGGGCGGTGGACGAGCTCCCGCCCAGGCCGCGACAGGTT
>DATJET010000058.1:0-5039 GCA_035496295.1 Gemmatimonadaceae bacterium | reverse complement strand
ATCACGACCCAGTGTCGCGAGTAGGAACGGACCCACCGCGAGGAACGACGCGACGGCGAAATGGGTGCCGTTCGCGACATTACGCTCGGGACACTCGGCGTCGCGGCACCCGGCACCACGCCGCTCTCTACTCTCGGCGGTGCGGTGCTGACTGGAACGACAGTGTCTCTGACGGCAATCGGCGGCGGCGGAGAGGGCGCGCTGTCGGTGTTCGCGACCACCGTGCGCGTCGCACCGGTGTCGGTGTCGACTTGCACCGGCGTCGGCGCCGACGGCGATATGGGCTTGGTTCGTGCGCGAGCCACGTCTTGCGGCGATCTGCTCCGCAGAACCCACATGGTGGCCACGACGCCGATTAGCGCGGCCGCGCCGACCCCTCTCCAGAGCTGCGGTGCGATTGGCGCGCGTTCGGGCTTCGTCCCGCACCATTTGCATTGCCCCAACGATTCCGGATAGTACGACTCGCAGCTGGAGCAGTACGCGAGCGGCAGCAACTCGCCGAATCCATCACGGAGCTCGAACAGGTGGCCGCAGGTCGGACACTTCGCCGCCGCCGTCATCGCCTTGGCGCCACAAACATCGCATCGAACAGCGCGCATTGTACACCACCATGAAACCGTGAGGCTTTGTGGGCTTACCGCGCTCAGCCATGGAGCGCGACTGAGCTACTTCTCGAGTAATACCGTCGGACCGCACGGAAGTGCCCGCCGCACCTGACCCTCAGGGAATCGGACGAAAAGAATATGAATGTCAATCGCGCGGTGCCTTGAGGCTACTCATACCTCAACGCGTGCACAGGATCAACCCTCGACGCGCGCCACGCCGGCAACGATCCCGCCACCAATGCGACGAGTGCCAGCAGCGCCGCCGACGCCGCCATCACCAGCGGATCTCGCCCGTTGATGCCGAACAACAGCGACTGCGCTCCACGACCGATTCCATAGGCGCCCGCCGCCCCGATCGCCGCGCCGACGATCGTCATCACGGCGACGTGTCTGAGCACCATTGCCACGATGCTCGATGAATCGGCGCCGAGTGCCATGCGCACGCCGATCTCCTTGGTGCGTTGCACAACGGAGTAGGCGAGCACGCCGTACAAGCCGATCGCCGCGAGGAGCGTCGCCAACGCGGCGAACGCCGCCGACAACATGCTGATCATCCGGTCGAGATACACGTTGTCGCGAATTTGCTGCGGCATCGTTTTGAAGGACTCGAGCGGCAGCGTGCGATCGATCCGCGCCATTGCCGCGCGGATCTCCGGCATCAACGTTTTGGGTGGAACTGTGCTGCGCACATAAAACGCCAGCGATCCCACCGTGGTGTCCTGCTTGTACGGATAGAAGTACACCGGCACTATTTTCTGCTTGACGTCGCTGTACTTCGAATCTTTGACCACGCCGACGATCACGTGATTGAGGCTGTCGCCTTCGCCCATCAGCTTGCCTATGGCGTTGGCACCAAGCCCAAACTTTTTCACGAACGCTTCATTGACGATCGCCACTCTGGGCGCGCCGACGACGTCGGCCGCGGTGAACTCACGGCCTTTGAGGAGCGGCACTCCCATCGAGGCGAAGAAGCCTGGTCCCACCGCGTTGAGATATGAATTCGCGTCGGTGTCGGGCGTCTTGGCAAACCCCTGCACGCTGACGCCGTTCCCCCAGTTATCGTTCGCCAAGAGTTGCACCATGGCCGCGGCTACAGCACGCACGCCCGGAATTGCGCCGATGTCGCGCTCGATGCGCGCGAACATCTGCTGCGATTGCACCGGCGAATAGCCGTTGAGGGCGGGCGAGACACCAAACGTGACCAAGTTCTCGACGTCGACCCCGAGCGCGACACGGCTGACGTTATCGAGACTCTTGATGAAGAGTCCGGCCGACACAAGCAGCGCCATCGACAACGCGATCTGCGCCGTGACGAGCGACGTGCGGAAGCGAGCCGCGGCACGTGTCGCCGATGTCTTGCCAGATCCATCGCGCAACGCGGTTGCGAGATCCGGCCGCGTGCTGTGTAACGCCGGAAAGAGTCCGAACATCAATCCCGTCACCATCGATAACAGCCCCGCGAACGCGATCGCCGTGCCGCTCAGGGAGAAGGACAACGTGGACGAGATGTTATTCGGAAGGAGCACCACGATCGCGTGGAGCGTCGCCCACGCCACGACGAGTCCGGCCAGTCCACCAAGCACCGCAAGCAGCACCGACTCGGTGAGCAATTGCGCAAGGAGCTGCGCGCGCGTCGCCCCGAGCGACAATCGCACCGCCATCTCGAGCGAGCGATTCGCGGCGCGCGCCAAGAGCAGGTTCGCGATATTCGCGCACGCAATCACCAGCACAAAGAGTGTGATGCCGAGCAACAGCACGAGGGGTGTCTGCGTCTGCTGATGGAGGGAGCTCAACCCTCGGCGCCCGTCGACAAGGGCGAGCTTTTTGGCCTTGAACCGCGCCATCACACTTGCGCTCGCGCCCTTCTGAAGCGGCACCTCGACGTTGTTGATGATGCTGTGATAGAGCGCGTTCTCGCGCGCGCTCGCCTGTTCGATCGTTACGCCCGGCTTGAGCCGGCCGAACATGTACAGCCAATATCGCCGCCGGTCGTCGAAGCCCTTGAACCCCGAGCTGATCAGGCCACGCATCGACAATGGCACGAACAGATCCGGTTTGTTCCCCAGCGTCGTTCCCTCGAATCCAGCCGGCGACACGCCGATGATCGTCAGCTGCTTCCCGTTCACCGTGATGATCTGCCCGATGACAGATGGATCGCCGCCAAGCTGACTCGTCCAGTACGAGTGGCTGAGCACGACGATCGGATGTGCGCCGATGACATCGTCATCCTTGACGCCGAACACTCGTCCAAGCGCCGGCTTTACGCCGAGCACCGGGAAGTATGAACCCGACACCAGTTCGGCTGATCCGCTCACGGTGCTCCCGCGAAAGGAAATGTTCGGCCATGTGATGACGTGTCCTGCGAGGCCACTGAACGGTCCAGGTTGCGCCTCCAGGTCACGGAACATTCGGTAGCTGAAGACCCATTCGCAGTCGCCGGCGAGCCCGCACTGGTGAGATCCGGGGCTCGGGCTGTTGCCGCCGAGATTGACGAGCTGCTCCGGATGCGGCACCGGAAGCGGGGCGAGCAGCATCTCGTTGAACAAGGAGTAGATCGCCGCGTTGGCGCCAATTCCTAGCGCAAGCGACAGAATGGCGACGACGGTGACGAACGGCGTCTTGAACAGCGTTCGGAAGGCGAGCCGGAGATTGCGCATGTTCCTTTGGACAGTCCGGCCGCCAAGAGCGTTGGTCCAACCTCGCGGCGATCGGCGAAGCCCTAGCCGCCGCGGCGGTACCAAGCCCGGTGCGCTGACGACTTGCCACACCCGGGACACGCGGTCCACGCGAACTGCGCGTTGCAATGCGGGCAGCGCGCGTGGGTCGCAAACGTATCGAACGTACCGCCGCAGCCGTCGGGAGCACACAGCCACTGCATGCCAACGACCGGCGAATATCCGCACAGCGGGCAGGCGATGTCGGGGCGATGCTCTGCGTCTTCCCTACTGAACGACAACCGTGCCCCGCATCGCCGAGCCGTGAACGGCGCAATCGTACTGATACGTCCCGGCCGCGCTGAACGTGACCGCGTACGTTCCCGCAGTTTTGGTGCTGCTACTCGCGAAGCTCGTCGAACCGACTGACTGGACACTGTGCAGCAGCCCGCCGCTCCAGGTCCACGTGATGGTGCCCCCGACTGGAATCGTGTCCACCGCGGGGTTTTGACTTCCGTTATGACTGCTCACGAATTCGACGTTCGGACCCACGGTGACCGCCCCGACGGGGCCGCCACCGGGGTTCGGATTGTTCCCCGGCACGCCGGTCGTGCTACTCGGCGCGCCGGACGAGCCGCCGCAACCCGCAAGCGACGCGAGCGCGAGACAACCAATGGCTGCTGTGATCAGGCGCATGTTATCCTCAGCCGACCGGCTTGCCGGCGTTCGACTTCTCCCAGTTAATGAACAGGAATCCACCCGGCGCGTCCAGTTTCTCACCAGGTCCGGGAAGGATTTGGAGCTGCAACTCTTCGATCTTGTTCTTCGAACAATCCCAACAGTCGAGCGCGAAGTCGCCATCGCGCCGCGTACGGGACAGAAACATCACGTGCACCATCGCGTTGTCGGTCACGAGCGTTCCGTCTTTATAGAGGTGACCGACCGCCCAGAGCGCGACGGCGCTGTTGATCGTCGGCACGAGTGGCGTATGCACCGCGGTATTCCCGTGATAGTAGAGGCCCATGATAACACCGCCGAAGCGTGGATGGTGCGGCACGTCTTTCGTCTGCACACGATCGAGCGCCAGCTTCCAGCGCGCTCCGTCCTGCGCGGTGAATTCAGCGACGCCGTCCACTGAATCGCGAACCGCACCCTTGTCCCACGCGGAGATCGTGAACGTGCCCGCAATCGGGACCACGTTATTCGAGTACGGTCCGTCCTTTACCTGCGACTCGAGCCCTTCTTTCTCGTCGCCGAACTGCCGCAGAATCGGACCGGCACTGTCGGGAAATGGGAACGGTCCCGGGAGGATTTGAACGACTGGCCCCGCACCCGTCACGCGGATCGCCTGGATTTTGGCGGACGGTTCGCTCGTCTCATGGTTCGATGATTCGCCCATCGCGCTGGCACTGTGGCCGGAAGCACTCGTGAGTTTGGCGCTCACGACCTTCAGATGGGTCTCCATGCCCAAGTGCTTGTGCGAGTCATTTCCAACCGGACAGTACACATCGTAGCTCCCGGCCTTGAGTGTGAGCGTCAGCTTCGCGCTCGCCCCCGGCTGAATGACGCTCGTCGCCTTCTCGATGCCCTGCCCCTCGACCTCGAAGGCGTGGGGGATGGCGCCGGTGTTGGTGACGTTGAACGTGATGGTGCCCGCCGCGATCGTGCGTTGCGACAGTTCGACCTTCCACTCCGATAACGTGCCGCTCACAATTGCGGGATCGGCGGGGGTCGGGTGGGCCGGCGGCGTCGCCGCGAGGGTGAGTGCGACGAGGAGCCC
>DATJET010000057.1:0-58853 GCA_035496295.1 Gemmatimonadaceae bacterium | reverse complement strand
GAGAGCGTTGCGCCGACGAGTCCCAACAATAGAAAGTCGTCGTGTCGAAGCGCGTCGCGTCCGCGCTGCTCCGCTTCGGCGCGAATCTCGGGGAAGGCGTCCTGCTCGAGCGGTTCGAGAATCAGCTCGTAGGGCGTGACGCGCGGCTCTGCGCTCACGACGAGGTGCGTCGCGCGTTCACGCCTCGACGCGCTGTTCGACTCCGGCCACTTCGCGGAACTGACGCACGAGCTCGTGAAGTTGGTGCTCCGTGTAGTCGATTTCCTGCGCCGCGCCCTCGGTGTCGATGAGTCCCGCGCGCATCGAGATCGCGACTTGATTGAGGTAGCGCACCTTCGCCAGGAAGTCTTCGGTCACCGAGCGCAGGGCGATGAATCGCCTGCGACTCGCAGCGGCGCGGCGGTAGCGCGCCACCAACTCGTCTTCCGTAAGGCGGCGCGCCGTCTGCTCGACTTCCTGGCGGCTTCGGCCAGGCAGGTGGCCACGGTCAGGAATGCCTTCATCCTCCCAGTCGGTTTCTGCGAACCAGAGCCGACCGCCGTATTCGATCCCGTCGTACGAGATGAGCACGGATACGTCGAGCCGACGGCCGCCAACCTCGATCGTCGCGAGATATGGCTGGACCGTCTCGTCAGAAGCGCTCATGTGGCCTCGGGCGGTGGTGACGAAGGAGAAGCGAGGGACGCGGTTTCGTCGAGAAATCGCCGGATGGCTGCGAACAGGGCGTCTGGTGCTTCAACGTAAGGCACGTGACCGCTCCCGTCGAGCACCACGAGCCGAGCGTGTGGCAATGCACGGGCCGCCTGCTCCGATGACTCGATCGGGATGGGGTCGAGCCGGCCGTGGATGACCAGCGTTGGGCATTCAACCGTCTCGAGCCCCTTCCGTAAATCGTAGTCACCGAGACTCGCCCAGACCGACTTCTGTACGCGCGCGATCACGCGGAACGGCGTGAGCGCGCGCGCGCGCTCGAGACGCCCGAAGTAGCCGGCGACGCTCAGCTCGAAGGCGCGCTGGCGGTACGCATCGGGGTCGCGCTCGCGCAAGCCCGACGCGGCGAGCTGCTCGCGTAACTTGGCCACGGCGTCCGAGCTCTGTCGCCGCGCGAATTCGGCTTCGAACACCTCGCGCAGCGTGCGTGAGATCGGCGCGGGATCGATGACCACCATGCGCGCCGGGCGAGGCGCACGGCCGCGGTACGCTTCGATCGCGTAGAGCAGCGCCAGCAATCCGCCCCACGAATAGCCGATGATCGACAGTGGGTCGAGGTCGAGCTCCGGGATGAGCCGCGTGAGGTCCTGGACGTGCGTGTGCCAGGTGACCGGCGACTGGTCGGTGGCGCGCGACTGGCCGCTCCCGCGTTGGTCATAGAACACCAGCTGGTATCGGTCGGCCAGCTCGAGCATCTGCGGCAGCAGATAGTCGTGCGAGGCGCCGGGTCCGCCGTGGAGCACGAGCAGCCGCGGCGCGTCGGCGGGTCCGTAGGAGGTCCAATAGAGCGGAACCGCGGTGGTCGTCGTGACGGGCATATGGCGTTAGGCGTAGGCGGCGGCGAGGCGGACGGTCTGCACGTGACCGTCCACGGTGTCCTCGAGGCGCGCGCCGTACCCGCCGCCGAGGACGATCGCCACCGGCAAGCCGATGTCGCGGCAGGCGTCGAGCACCAGCGCATCGCGCCGCGCCATCCCCCCTTGCGTTAGGCCGAGGCGGCCGAGGCGGTCCCCGGCCAGAAGGTCGGCGCCGGCGAGGTAGACGGCGACGTCGGCCCCGGCCGACCGCAGCGCGTTAGGCAGCGCGGCGGCCAGGATGTCGAGATACGTGTCGTCGTCCGTGCCGTCGGGCAGCTCGATGTCCACGCAGCCCGGAACGCGGTGAAAGGGATAGTTCTTTGCGCCGTGCATGCTGAACGTGTACACGCGCTCGTCGCCGGCGAAGATGGCGTTGGTGCCGTTCCCCTGATGGACGTCGAGATCGATCACGACCGCGCGCCTGACGCGGCCGTCGCGTTGCAGCGTACGAATCGCGATCGCCACGTCGTTGAACACGCAGAATCCCTCGCCGTGATCGGCGAATGCGTGGTGCGTCCCGCCAGACAAATTGATGGCGATGCCGTGCTCAAGCGCCGCGTGTGACGCCGCGATCGTGCCGCCGACCGAGCGATACGAGCGCTCGACCAACGCCGGCGACCACGGAAATCCCAACCGGCGCTCGGCTGCGCCATCGAGACGGCCGGCGTCGATGTCCTCCACATAAGGCTCGGTGTGAACGAGCCGCACGTCGTCGCGGGGCGCGCGATCCGGCTCGAGCACGCGCGATGGCGGGATGATGCCGTCGTTTATCACCCGCTCCTTGAGCAGACGGTATTTCGCCATCGGGAATCGGTGTCCGGGCGGGAGGGGCACCACGTACGAGGCGGAGGACCAAGCGAACAGCATGAAGGCTTCGATGCGTCGGCGATGTGTGAAGTGCTGCGTATGTTATGCCGCTGCCGGAAGCAGTACCAGCCGTGCTCTCGACGGGCTTACTCACCGTCCGCTTGGGAGTTACGCACGACGGGGGTCGATTGTCCCTAAGTAGAACGGACGTGCCCACATCGGGCCCCTCTCGAGGAGTTTTCTCCGGCATGGATCACGCACCGACTTTCGCGCGACACTTCGCTCGCCTTGTATGGCAGCTGCTCAACGAGAGCGACGCATACGACTTGCAACTGGCGTCGCTGCAACTTCTCGTCGGCGCGTCGCGCGCGGGCGCCGTGACCATCGGCGTGACCGGCCAGACGCTGCTCGTGAACGGCGCTCCGTTAGGCGAAGGTGGTCCCGAGGCCGAGGACCTCGTCGCGCAGTTGATCGGTCACTCGATTCACCATATCGCGTTCGAACAGCCGTCGTCTCCCGCCGACGCGCTGCTCGTAGCGCGCATTCTCGCTACGGCGCCCATCGCGGGCGACGGCGGCCGGTCCGTGGTCGCACGCCTGGATTCACTCGAAGTGCGTACCGTGCACGTCTCGCTGGTGTCCGTCGAGGCGCCGCCTGCGCGCACGTCCGTTCCGCCGGCCATCGGGACCGACATGATTCCCGACATCGCGGTGTTCGCACCGGCCGCACGCACCGGAACCGGAAACGGCGCGACGAACGGCCACGGTCCCGAACCCGACGTCGGAGCCAACATCGCGACCACGGCGCGTCTCAACGAGATGTTCGGCGTGTTCTCGTCCAGCCAGGGCGTGGACGGATCGGCCGCCACCGTGTTCCAACATCTGGACGCTGTCACGACGCCACGCGATGCGGCGCGCGAGCTCGACGCGCTGCTCAAGGTGGTCGCCGAAGGGTCTGCGCGCGCCCGGCACGACGTCGTTGCCGACATCTTGTACGGTCTCATCGCCCGGGAAACGGCGCTCCAGGACGAAGCGATTCGCCGGCAGTACGGCGTGGCGATCCGCCGCATCGCGGTATCGCCGATTCTGCGCAGCGTGACGGCGCTGCTGCCACGGCGGCGCGACCGGCACGACGAATACATGACCGTGATCGCGCGGTGCGAGGAGGCGGGCGCAGAGGCGCTGGCGGAGTCGCTGATCGCCGCGCCGACGATCGGTGATCGTCGCGTGTTCTACGACGCGCTGATCCGCCTGCGCACCGGTATTCGCACGCTGATCCACATGCTCGGCGACTCCCGCTGGTACGTGGTGCGCAACGCCGCCGAGTTGTTAGGCGAGCTCAAAGTGGTGGAGGCCGAGGTCGAGCTGATGCGGCTTCTCGAGCACGGCGACGACCGCATCCGCGCGGCGGCGGCAAACGCGTTGGCGCGCATCGGATCGGCGCGGCGGGGCCGCGGGTCGCGTGCGACGCCGGTGGCGTCCGAGAACGGCAACGGCGACGGCCGCGCGCCGGGCCACGGCCAGCCGTCGGTGCACTCGATCATCAAGGCGCTGGAAAAGGAATCGGATTCGCGCGTGCAGGTCACGTTGGTCGCTGCGTTGGGCCAACTGGGCACGGCCCAGGCGGTGGACAAGCTCGTGGAGCTTGCGCGCACCGAGCGCGGTCTGCTCGCCCGGCAGCGGCCGACCCCGTTGCGCGTCGCGGCCGTGCACGCGATCGGTCAGGCCAAGTCGCCCAACGCACAGCAGGCGCTGCAGGCGCTCCTGCGCGACAAGTCGCCCGCCATTCGCGGCGCTGCGTCGTGGGTGATCCTCGGCAAGCGCGACGCGGCGGCCACGCCGGCCTGACGTCTCCGTCCGCCGCGCCGCCGCGGACCAGGCTAACGCTGTGTGAAGTCGACCGCCGGCGTCACTCGGCGGCAGGTCTCCGCGATCAACGTTGCCGTGTGATCCACATCGTCCAGGCTGACCAGCTCGTTGGGCGAGTGCATGTACCGGTTCGGCACCGAGACCAGCGCCGTCGCGATGCCCTCGCGCGCGATGTGGATCGCGTCCGCGTCGGTGCCCGTGTCGCGACCCGCCGCCTGCAGCGTGTACGGGATCGACAGCGCGTCAGCGGTATCGCGCAACAGCCGAAACGCCACCGGCGAGATGATCGAACCGCGCGTCAGCACCGGGCCGCTGCCGATCGGGTGGTTGCCTAACTCCTTCTTCTCAATGCCGGGATGGTCGGTGGCGAACGACACGTCGACCACGATCGCCATGTGGGCGCCGATCCCCGCCGCGCTCACGCCGGCGCCGCCTCCTCGATACCCGATTTCCTCTTGCGTCGTCGCGGTCGCGACCACGCGTGCCGCTCCCGGCTTTTCGGCGTACCGGCGGAGCGCTTCGAGCACGGTGAAGGCGCCGATCCGATCGTCGATCGAGCGCGAGACGATGCGGTTGTTTGGAAAGCGAAGCGTGCGCGAATCGATCACGCCCGCATCACCGACGCTGAGGCGAGCGGTGGTCTCCTTCGCGCTCGTCGATCCAATGTCTACCCATAAGTCGGCGAGCTTCGAGGCCTTCTCTCGGTCGTCGGCGCGCAGCAGATGGATCGGCTTCTTGCCCACCACGCCGAACACGTCTCCGTCGGCGCCGAGGAATCTGATGCGCTGGCCGACGAGCACCTGCACATCCCAGCCGCCAATCGGCGCGATGTAGACGTAGCCGTCGTCGTCCACGTGCTGAACGATCACACCGATCTCATCGATATGACCGGCCAGCATGATCGTTGGGGCGCCGCCGCCCTCGACGGTGGCCATGCTGTTGCCGTGGACGTCGCCACGCACGGTGGCGAAGCGCGCCGCCTCCTCGCGCCACGCGCGCGCGGGCGCGGACTCGAAACCCGACGGGCCCGGTGTGTCCAACAATCGCTCGAGAAACGCCACTGCGGTGGAAGGCAGCATGATCGTGGTATCGTTCCGTTAGGAGACTGGAGCGGTCAGTGCGCGGTGCTGTCGGCGCCGCGCTCGTACGCCGGTGTGCCGCCGATGTACGTGGCCACGACGCGCGTCGCGAGAATCCCGTCGGCCGGCGCGCGCATAATGTCGTGATCGAGCACCACGAAGTCGGCGTACTTGCCCGGCGTCAGCGAGCCCATCACCGAGTCCTCGAACGCCGCGTACGTTGGGCACGGCCGCGTCGGGCGCCGACGAGCACGAGGATGGCGGTACTGACGACGAGACGTGTCGAAAACGCACCCACAGCCGACTTCCGTTAGGCAGATGAAAACGGGACACGGCCGCTGTCGCGCGACGGCCGGCCGCGGCGCGCGCGGCCCGATGGCCGCGGCGCGCCGCCTGCGAGCCCCGCAATATGCGGGTCGTCCACGGTCGAGGTAAGGCCGCGCTCCGTGGTCCGCGCTGTCATATTCAGGCGTTCGCGGGCGTCTCCGTCGGCCGCGGCTTCGTGACCAACCGCCGCGCGATGATCAACACGCCGGTCGCGATCACCCCGAGTGGTATCAGGACGCCCAGCGCGGCGATGCCCTGCGCAAGGAAGCCCACGAAGTTCCGCCACGCCTGACGGAACGCCTCCGCCAGCACGCTGCGGCTCCCGCGCTCGCCCACCACCGGCAGCGGCTCGTGCACCGTCACCGAGATGGTGCTCACCGCCGCGCGCGTGCGCAGATAACGCAGCCGTCCCTCGTATCGCTCGATCTCTTCCCGCACGCGCGACAGCTCGCGCTCCACGTCCAACACGTCGCGGAGCTTGCCCGTCCGCGTCGCGAGCAGCGCGATGAGGCGCGCCTCCAACCTCCGCGCGTTGTCCATGCGTGCATTCACGTCCACGTATTCTTCACCCACATCGGCGGTCGAGACGTTCACCGATTCGACGTTGCCTAACGGATGAAGGCCGGCTAGCGCGTCGTCGAAGCGCGCCGCCGGCATCCGCACCTCGAGCGTCGCCGAATGCGGCTGGTCGTGACCGTCCTGAACCGATACATCGGCGACATACCCGCCCACGCGTTGGGCAAGCGCGCGCACGCCCGCCACGCCCGTGTCGAGGGCCGAGACTTCCACGCTCGCCTGTGCCGTCCGGATGAGCATCGCCGGCGTGACCGTCTGCTCCGGGACCGACACGGAATCGTCCTCCGTGGATTCGTCGCTCGACGGCGCGTCCGCCACGGCGGTCTTCGCTTCGAGCGCATCGCGGCGAGCGAACGCCGATGGCGCGGCAGACGCCTGTCCGGCGTTCCCGGCTTGGAATTGCCGCGCGCGCTCGGACTGGCCGCAGCCCAGCGCGAGCATCGCCGCGACGGTCCAGACGACGATTGTGGTCTTCATGGTCGGCAGGTCCTCGGTGATCCGGGCGAACGCGCGGCCTATCAGCCGCTCGTGTTCGCACGAGACGTGTGGAGATGAGACGCCGAACCCCTCCCGCGCTTGCACACGCGCTCGTTGGGCCTTAGTCCGCACGCAACGCGGACGCCGAGCCCTTTGTCGTTGCGCGACGGTGCGGCGATATTGTCACCTCGCGTCCCGCGCCACCTATCACGAGGACACCCGATGCGTCTCCCGCTGATCTTCGCGATCCTCGCCGTGTCGCTGCTCGACGCACGCGCCGGTATCGCGCAAGACGCGCGCAGCGCCGCGCCCCTCTCCGCACCGATCAGCAATGTCGCGTATCAGGTCACGTTCGATTCGGCCGACGCGCGCCGGCGCCTGCTGCACGTCGATATGTCCTTCACGGTCGGCGGTGACCAACCGGTGATCCTTGCGCTCCCGGCGTGGACGCCCGGCTCCTACGAGCTCGACTATTTCGCCCGATCGGTCCTGCGTTTCAGCGCCGTGAGCGACGGACATCCGCTCGTGTGGGACAAGGTCGACTACGACACGTGGCGCGTACATCCGCAAGGCAGTAACGCGGTCACCGTGTCGTTCGACTATCTCGCCGACACGTTGGACAACGCGATGGCGTGGGCGCGCTCCGACTTCGTGATGTTCAACGGCACGAACGTGTTCTTGTATCCGGAAGGACGCGGGTTCGATTTCCCATCCACGGTTACCATCCGTACCGAGCCCGCGTGGCGTGTGGTCACCGGCATGACGCGGGCGGCGAGCCCGTCCACGTACTCATCGCCCACGTATCACGAGCTGGTGGACATGCCGTTCTTCGTTGGGCGCTTCGACCTCGACAGCGTGCGTGCGCCTAACGGATGGCTGCGGTTCGCGGCGTATCCATCGGGGAGCATGCCGCGGGCGACCCTCACCTCATCGCTCGCCCAACTGGCCAGGATTCTGCCAGTGGAGGGTGCGGTGTTCGGCGACGTTCCGTTCTCCACATATACGGTGATGCAGATCGCCGATTCGAGCTACGGCGGCATCGCGGGCCTCGAGCATGAAAACTCGCACGTCGATGTCACGACGCCGCTCGCGATCGGCGAGCCGATCGAGATGTCGATCTACGCCCACGAGATGTTCCACGCCTGGAACGTCAAACGGCTTCGGCCCGCCGATCTGTGGCCGTATCAGTACGCGCACGAACAGCCGACACCGTGGCTCTGGGTGAGCGAAGGCATCACCGACTACTACGCCGACCTGTCCGAGGTGCGCGCCGGCGTCATCGACTCCGCGGATTTCTTCGAGCTCACGGCCGGGAAAATGGCCGAAGTGGCTAACGCGCCGCCCGTCGCGCTCACCGATGCATCGCTCACCACGTGGATCCATCCCGAGGATGGCACCGCCGACATCTATTATCCCAAGGGATCGCTCGCCGGACTCATGCTCGACATCATGATTCGTGATGCGAGCGACAACCGCGTGTCGCTCGATGACGTGATGCGCGCACTGTACCGCGAGTGTTATCAGCACGGCACGGGCTTCACCGCCGCACAATGGTGGGCCGCCGTCAGTGCCGCGGCCGGGGGCAAGTCGTTCGCGGATTTCAACGCCAAGTACATCGACGGCCGAGATCCGTATCCGTGGAAAGCGCTGCTGCCGCTGGCGGGACTTCGTGCCACCATCGACACCGTCCGCACACCGACGTTGGGCGTGTCGGCGGAAAACGATTCAGCAGGCGTGCGGGTTGCTCGGGTCGCGCCCGGCTCGCCGGCGGACGAGGCCGGAGTCCAACCGGGCGACCATCTCTTGTCGGTGGCGGGTGTTCCGGTCACGGATCCGAGTTTCATCAATCGGCTTCGCGAGAAAGTCGGCTTGCGCAGCGGAACGCCGGTATCGTTCCACTTGCAACGTGGCGACGACACACTGGATGTAACGGGGAAGTTGCAGGTGCAGGAGCGTGTCACCGTTCGCGTCGCGCCCGATCCCGCCGCGAGTCCCAAGGCGATCCGAATCCGCACGGGCCTCTTGCACGTACGGTGAGTGGCGCCACACTGTACCCGTGAAGCGCGCCCACCCGCAGTCTGACTCCCTCCCAAGACTCAGATCGGAGATTCGCATGACGGCCACTGCAGCACCCAAAGCGCCCTCGGTGTGGGAAGACTTCATCGACATTTTCATATCGCCGAGCGAGGTCTTCGCGCGCAGGCAGAATGGGAATTGGTTCATCCCAATGATCGTCGTCACGATTGTCGTTTTTGCGATCTACCTCGGGACGAAATCGATGACGCAGTCAGTCTTCGACGCCGAATTTGCGCGACAGATGGCGACTGCGATGCGCAAGAACCCGCAGTTGACACCCGACCAGATAGAGAAGGGCAAGAGCTTTGCCTCGACGGCTTTTGCACTTGCCGTATTGTTTTCCGTACCCGTCGCGACGTTTTTCGTGGGCCTGTTCCTGTGGGTGGTGGGGAAATTGTTCGATGCAACGATTGGGTTTGGGGCCGCCTTACTGGTCGCAGGGTACGCCGCGTTCCCAAAGATCTTCCAGCCCGTCGCCAGCGCCCTCATTGCATTCTTTTCGGATCCGTCGACGCTCACATCCGCCACGAAGATCACCGCCAGCCCGGCCCACTTCTTCGACGTCTCGACCACATCGCCAGTCGCGCTCGCGATGTTACAGCGGTTTGATGTGTTCACGATATGGTGCACCATTCTTCTGGGCATCGGACTCGCCGTGATCGGAAAGATTCCGCGCTCCAAGGCAATGCTCGCTGCGGTGATCGTGTGGGCGCTGTCGAGCGTCTTTCCCCTCCTCGGCGCGTTGCGGCAGATGTAGAGTCGACCCGTGCGCGCGATGGTCCTCGAGCGGCCGCGCGCACCGCTCGAGGCGCGCGAGATTCCTGACCCGGTGCCTGGCCCGGGTCAGGTCCTCCTTAAGGTTCGCGCGTGCGGGGTGTGCCGAACCGATCTCCACATCATCGACGGCGATCTCCACGACGCCAAGCTTCCGCTCGTGTTAGGCCACGAGATCGTCGGCACGGTGGCCGCTCGCGGAGCGAACGCGATGCGGTTCGAGGTCGGGGCGCGCGTCGGGGTACCGTGGCTCGGTTGGACGTGCGGGGAGTGCAGGTACTGCCGGTCGAACCGCGAAAATCTGTGCATCCGCGCACGCTTCACCGGCTATCAGATTGACGGCGGGTACGCCGAGTGCTGCGTGGCCGACGAGCGATTCTGCTTCGCGCTCCCCGATTCCTACGACGATGTGCACGCGGGGCCGCTGCTGTGCGCGGGGCTCATCGGCTACCGCGCGCTCCGCGCCGCCGGCGACGCCACGACGTTAGGCCTGTACGGGTTCGGCGCCGCGGCACACCTCATCGCCCAGGTCGCCGAATCGCAGGGCCGCCGCGTGTTCGCGTTCACGCGGCCAGGCGACACGGCCTCGCAGGAGTTCGCCAGTCAGTTAGGCGCGGAATGGGCGGGCGGCTCCGACCAACCGCCGCCGGTGGAGCTCGACGCCGCGATTCTCTTCGCGCCCGTCGGCGCGCTGGTCCCCGCCGCGCTGCGCGCTGTGGCCAAAGGCGGCACCGTGGTGTGCGCCGGGATCCACATGAGCGACATCCCGTCGTTCCCGTACGACATCCTGTGGGGCGAGCGCGTGGTTCGCTCGGTCGCCAATCTCACGCGACGGGACGGCGAGGAGTTTTTGGCGCTCGCGCCGCGCGTGCCGGTGCACACCGATGTCGAACCAATGCCGCTCGACACGGCCAATGAGGCCGTTCGGCGGCTCCGCGCCGGCGAGGTGCACGGCGCGGCGGTCCTGACGATCGACTCGTGACGTTCCGTTAGGCGCGCAGCAGCTGCTTGGCGATGGTCTGCAGCTGCATGTTCGACGTGCCCTCGTAGATCGTCCCGATCTTCGCGTCGCGGTAGAACTTCTCGACGGGGTAGTCCTTGGTGTACCCGTACCCGCCGTGCAGCTCCACGCACAGCGACGTCACCCGCTCTGTCACCTGCGACGAGAACAGCTTGGCCATCGCCGCTTCCTGCGTGAACGGCCGGCCGGCGTCCTTCAGTCGCGCGGCGTTGTACACCATGAGACGAGCGCCCTCGAGCTCCGTGGCCGCCTGCGCCAGCTGAAACTGGATGCCCTGGAATTCGGCGAGCGGCTTGCCGAATTGCGTCCGCTCGCGCGTGTACTGCACCGTCGCGTCGAGCGCGCCGCGCGCGACGCCGATCATTTGCGCGCCGATGCCGATGCGACCCTCGTTCAGCGTCTCGATTGCGATCTTGTACCCCTGCCCAACGGGGCCGAGCACGTTGGACGCCGGCACGACGCATCCCTCGAGGATGAGCTCCGTGGTGCTCGAAGCCCGAATGCCTAACTTGTCCTCCTTCTTGCCCACCGAGAATCCGGCAAACCCGCGCTCGACGATGAACGCCGTGATCCCGCGGTACCCCGCCGACGGATCGACCGTCGCGAACACGATGTAGATCTCGGCCTCGGCGCCGTTCGTGATCCACAACTTGCGGCCCGTGAGCACCCAGTCGTCGCCGCGGCGCTCGGCGCGCGTCGCCAACCCGAACGCATCCGACCCGGAACCCGGCTCCGACAACGCGTACGCGCCCACCGTCCCCGCGGTGAGCTTCGTCAGGTACTGCTTGCGTTGGGCATCGGTGCCGAAGCGCGTGAGCGGAGAATTCACGAGCGTGTTCTGCACGTCCATGAGAATCGCCGACGAGGCATCCACGCGGCTCACGGCCTCGACGGCCAGCGTCACCATCATCATGGTGCCGGCAGCGCCGCCATACTCCTCCGGCACCGCGATGCCCATCAGGCCCAGCTCGAAGAACTCTGGAATCAAGTCGGGGTCGAGCTTCCCGGCACGATCCATCGCTTGCACGCGCGGCCGCACCTGTTCGTCGGCGAACGCCGAGACGGCGTCGCGGAACATGCTCTCGTCTTCGGACAGCACGGTGAGCGGCGCGCGCGCCGCGTCGAGGTCGATTGTCATGCGATCCAATGTACCGGGTCGCCGCCGCCGGCGTGAACGGCTGGGCTCGGCGTCACGGCGCGACTGTAACGTTCGACGCGGCTTCGCGGCACGCGTCGCCGCACCAGCGCTCAGGCGTGCCATCGGGACGCATGCACGTGCACGGTGCGGGCACACCTCGTCCCTGCGCTTCGACGCCCGCCCGCTCGAGCACGACTTCGGCGAGCTTGTCGTGTACGCCGAACGCCGGCGTCACCGAGACGTTCACGTGCGGAAAGGGAGCCGCGGCCTCGCGAGCCATTCGCGGAATGTCGCGCGTCGAGTGCTTGCCCGGCGACAGCATGTACGGGAACACCACCACGTCGGTCGCGCCCGCCTCGACGCATGCCGCGAAGCCCTGCGCGATCGTCGGCTCCGCCAGTTCCATGTGCGCGACGCGCACGACCGCCGCATCGCCGGCGATCGACTGCACGAGATGCCCAACGCAATCGATCATGCGATTGGCGGCTTCTTTGACCGAGCCGTGATCGACGAGCAAGATGGCTTTCATGGGCTGGGCTCCACGCCGGGGCAGCTGCGAGACGACGCCGAAAGCTAACGCGGGGCCCCGTCGAACACGTCGAGGGCCAGCTCCACTTTGCCGAACGGCGCGGACACCTGCACACCCTGTACGGTATCGCGCACCTGGGCGAGCATCTCGCGCGCGAGCGCAATGCCTTCGGCCAACCCATGCTCCTTCGATTGCTCGCTCGCGCGCCGCATCCGTTGGATGACGGCGTCCGGCACCACGACACCCGGCACCTCGTTCGCGAGGAACTCGGCGTTCCGCGCCGAGACGAGAGGCCAGATGCCGGCGATCACCGGAATGCGTACGTGCTCGATGGATGCGAGAAACCGGTGCAACTGATCCACGTCGAAAACCGGTTGCGTGATCGCGAACTCGGCGCCGGCATCTACTTTCCACTCGAAGCGGCGCAGCTCGTAGGCGGGATCGATGGCCGCAGGATTGACCCCGACGCCAATGGCGAACTGCGTCGGTGCGCCGATCGCGTGTCCGCCGGGATCGAGTCCGCGGTTGAGGCGGTTCACCAGGTTCGTCAGGCCGATCGAATCGATGTCGAAGACCGCGGTCGCGTCGGGGTAGGGGCCCATCTTCGGCGGGTCGCCCGTAATGATGAGCAGGTTTCGCAGCCCCATCGCCGACGCGCCTAACAAATCGCTCAGCATGCCGAGCAGGTTGCGATCGCGACAGCAGTAGTGCGTGACCGTCTCGATGCCGATCTGCTGCTCGATGAGCAGGCTCGTCATGAGCGCACCCATGCGGCTCTGCGCGCGCGGTCCGTCGGGAACGTTCACGGCATCGACGCCGCGCTCGCGCAGCGCGCGAACGCCTTCCAGCATCCGGGTCGCGTCCACGCCGCGCGGCGGCACGATCTCGACGGACGAGACGAACTCACCGGCCGCGATTTTCGCTGCCCAACGCGAGCGTTGGGCGAACGGCACGGCCGGCTCGGCGCCGTCGGTGCGCGGTTCCTCCTGGCGCGTGGTCGTGGAATCGTCGGTGTGCGGCAGTTGATAGCGCACCGAGGCGCGCCACTGTTGCCGCGGCACGAGCGGGCGAATGCCCTCGACCAACGCCTTGATGTGATCGGGCGTGGTCCCGCAGCAACCGCCTAAAACCTTGGCGCCCGCCTGAATGAGATGGCGTCCGTAGTTTGCGACGTATTCCGGACTCGCCATGTACATGGTGCGGCCGCCCACATCGCGCGGCATGCCCGCGTTCGGCTGCGCGCTGAGTTTGCGCGTCGACACCGCCGCCATGCGCTCGATGGCCTCGAGGATCGCTTGCGGACCAACGGAGCAGTTGAGGCCGATCACGTCCGCGCCCCACGAGTCGAGCGCGCGCGCCACATCCTCGGGCGTGGCGCCGAACGGCGTCAGGCCGTCTTGTCCGATGGTCATCTGCGCGATCAGCGGCACCGAGGCATCCACTTCGCGGGCGGCGCGGATGGCCTGCTCGATCTCGTCGAGATCGGCGAACGTTTCGAGGATGAACAGGTCGGCGCCGCCCTCGCGCAGCGCCTCCAGCTGCTCGCGGAACATCGCGCGCGCTTCGTCGCGGCTCGTCGGACCGAACGGCTCGATGCGGATCCCTAACGGGCCGACGGCGCCGGCGACCAGGACGTGGTCGCCCGCGGCCTCCCGTGCCAACCGCGCGGCGCGGCAATTCAGGTCGCGCACCTGCGCCTCGAGCCCGTGCGGCGCGAGCTTGACGCGGTTGGCGCCGAAGCTGTTCGTCTCCAGTACTTCCGCACCGGCTTTCACATAGGCCCGGTGCACGTCGCGCACGAGGTCGGGCGCGCGCGCGTTCAACTCGTCGTAGCATTGATTGATGAACACGCCGTGCGAGTAGAGCATCGTGCCCATCGCGCCGTCGAACACGACGATGCGCTCGGGTTCGAGCAGCTCGTGCGGATCGCGCCGAGGGCTCACGACGCGCCTCCGGCGCTGGGGCCGGTATCGCGCTCGCCGCCGCTCCGCACGGCGTAGTACTTGGCGGCGGGATGGTGCACCACGATCGCGGCCGTCGACTGCTCCGGCACGAGCTGGAACGCCGACGTCAACGTCATGCCTAACGACTCGGCGGCGGGCAGCAGACGGAAGATCGTCGCGTGGTCGTCGAGGTCCGGACACGCGGGATAGCCCCACGAATAGCGCTTGCCCTGCGCCAGCGGTATGCCCAACTGGCGCCGGATGTCGCGGTGCATCCACTCGGCGACGGCCTCGGCGGCTTCGACCGCCAGCCCGTGCAGATAGTACGCCTCCGTGTACTCACCGCGCCCCTGCAGCTCGTCGAACCGGCGTTGGGCGGCGTCGCCCACGGTCACGATCTGGAGCGCCACCACGTCCACCTCGCCCGATTCGGCCGGCCGGAAGTAGTCCGCGAGACACAACCGCTCGCGCCCGTCTTGCCGCGGAAACCTGAATCGCGCGACCTCTCGCAAGGCGCCGCCATCGCTGCCGTACGCCGCCGCGTCGTACACGACGAGCTCGTTCCCCTGGGCTTGCACAGGGAAGAACCCGTACGCGGCCTGCGGCACGAGCCATTTCTCGGCGCGCGCGCTCGCCGACAACCGCTCGAGCGTCGGCCGAAATTCGTCGCGCACCGTGGCGTCGAACGCCTCACCGGATCCGCGGCCGCCCCACTGCAACCGGAACAGCTCGTCGAGATCGACTAACGCGAGCACTTCGTCGAGCGGAATGTCGTGCCGCACGCGCGTTCCAAAGAACGGCGGCTCCGGGATCGCGTTGTCGGTCGCGATGTCGGAGCGCGTCGTCGCGTCGGTGCCCGCGGCCACGTCCTTTCCGACCTTTGACCGCAAGAACACATCGCGACGCGCGTCATCGAGGTTGCCGGTCACGAACGCGTCGCGCCGCTTGGGATCCATCAGCGCTTCGACCGAGTCGAGACCCTCGAACGCATCCTTGCAGTAGAACACGCCGGGCGCGTACGCCCGCTCGCCATCCACGAACAGCGCGCGCCGGCCGAATCGCCGGTTGATCGCCGCACCGCCGATCAGTACGGGCATCTTGAGTCCGCGCCGATCCAGCTCCTGCACGCAGATCGGCATTTGCTTGGACGTCGAGACGAGCAGCGCCGACAATCCGATCGCGTCCGCGCCCACCTCGACGGCCTTGTCGATGATCGTGTTCACCGGCACCTGCTTGCCGAGGTCGAACACGGTGTAGCCGTTGTTGGAGAGGATCGTGTTCACGAGCGACTTCCCGATGTCGTGCACGTCGCCGTACACGGTCGCCAGCACGACTTTCCCCTTCGTATAGCCCTCGGCGCGCTCGAGGAACTGCTCCAGGTGCCTAACGGCGCGCTTCATCACCTCGGCGCTCTGCAGGACGAACGGCAGGATCAGCTCGCCGGCGCCGAACTTGTCGCCCACTTCTTTCATGGCCGGCAGCAGCACGTCGTTGAGCACGCGCACCGGCTGCTCGCGCACACCCGCCGCATCGAGCGCGTCCTCGATGCCGTCCTTCTTCCGATGCAGGATCTGCCAGTGAATGCGCGCGTCCGGCTCGAGCCCGGCCAGATCCGAGTCCGACGACGCATCGACCCCGGCGCCGCCGGGCGACTGCTCCGCGCTCGCCGCGAATTCGATGAACCGCTGCAATGCGTCGGGCCGGCGGTTGAATACCAGGTCGTCCGCCAACTCCCGCTCGTTAGGCGAGAGCTCGGCGTAGGGGCGGATGTGCGCCGGGTTCACGATCGCCATGTCGAGGCCGGCCTGGACGCAGTGGTGCAGAAACACCGAGTTGAGGATCGCACGCGCCGCGGGCGACAGGCCGAAGCTCACGTTGCTCACGCCTAACGATGTGAGCACGCCCGGCAGCTCGCGCTTGATGAGCCGAATGCCCTCGATCGTCTCCGCCGCGCTGTCCACCCACTCCGCCTCACCGGTCGCCAGCGTGAACGTCAGATCGTCGAAGATCAGGTCCTCACTCGCCAGCCCGAACTCATTCACCGCGATGTCGTGGATGCGGCGCGCAATCTCCAGCTTGCGCGCTCGCGTCTTGGCCATCCCCGACTCGTCGATGGTCAGCGCCACCACCGCCGCGCCGTGCTGCTTCACGAGCGGGAGCACGGCATCGATGCGCACGCGCCCATTTTCCATGTTGATCGAGTTGACGATCGCGCGCCCCGGCACGTGCTCCAGCGCGCGCGCGATCACCTCGGCCTCGGTGGAGTCGATCATGAGCGGCGTTTCCACGCTCATCGACAGCAGCTTCACCACGCGCGCCATCTGCTGCGCTTCATCCGCGCGTTCGGTGAGCGCCACGCACACATCGAGGACGTGCGCGCCAGAGTCCAACTGCTGCCGCGCGACGCCGACGATCCCTTCGTAGTCGTCGGTCAGCAGGAACTGCTTCACCTTGCGCGACCCTTGCGCGTTCACGCGTTCGCCGATGAGCAGCGGCGGCGGATCTTGGTGCAACGTCAGCGCGCGCATGGCCGACGACACCCGCGGCACGTGCCGCGTCGCGCGCCGCACCCCCTTCCCATCGAGTCCGCGCACCGTGCGCACCACGGCGTCGAGGTGGGCCGGTGTCGTGCCGCAACACCCGCCCACCACCCGGACGCCGAAGTCGCGCACGAACTCGCCTAACGCTTGCGCCAACGCGTCTGGCTCCAGCGGATAGACCGCGTCGCCCGTGCCGGTGTTGAGCGGCAGCCCCGCGTTCGGGATACACGACACCGGCCGCGTCGCGTGCTCCGACAGCCACCGGATCGGCTCGCGCATGTGCTCCGGTCCCGTGGAGCAGTTGAGGCCCAGCACATCCACGCCTAACGACTCGAGCGTCGTCATCGCGCTCGCGATGTCGGTGCCGAGCAGCATCCGCCCGCTCGTGTCCAGCGTCACCTGTGCTTGCACCGGGACGCGCCGCCCGATCTCCGCGAACAACCGCTCGAAGCCGGCCAGGGCCGCCTTCACTTCGAGAATGTCCTGCGCCGTCTCCACCAGCAGTAGGTCGACGCCGCCCTCCACCAGCGCTTTCGCCTGCTGGTAGTAGTCTTCCACCAACTCGCCGAACGTCACCGCGGACAGCGTCGGGTCATCGCTCGACGGCAGCATCCCAGTTGGGCCGATCGACCCCGCTACGAATCGCCGCCGCCCGTTGCCCGCTGACTCGCACGCCTCACGCGCCAGTTGGGCAGCGCGCACGTTGAGCTCGTGCACCTTGTCGCCCAGCCCCCATTCGCGAAGCCGCCGCGGCGTGCTCTGGAACGTGCACGTTTCCACGACATCGCAGCCCACGGCCAGAAACGACTCGTGGATTCCACGCACGACGTCCGGACGCGTGAGCACCAGGTAATCGTTGCAGCCCTCGTATGCCGCGCCACCGAAGTCAGCAGCGGTGAGCGCGTGTCGCTGGATGTTCGTTCCCATCGCGCCGTCGAACACGAGCACGCGCTGCGCGAGCTCGCGAAGGTACGGCGAGTCGCTGCGTTGGCCAGAGTCCGGTAGAACCGAAGGAGCACTCATGTGGTCGTCCGATGACAAAAAAGCCCTGGTGCGCACAGGCACCGGGCCGGCGCTTTAGCAGAATGTTTAACGTGGCCGCAAGTTGCCTTAAATCGCCACGAACCAAATTGTACCGCTCTCACGTAGCATAAACGAAATCGCGGCGCGAAGCAATCCGCGTGCGGTAACACGCCTCACCGATACGTGCTGTGCTATTGCATCAGATGGCGCTGGCCGCGAAGCTGCACAGTATATGCTGAGCCGTTCGGCCCGAATTACGCGCGCCGAGCTGGGTACGATTTCGACGAATTACCATGGCTGATTCAACATCCAGCCTTCGCGTCTAGCCGAAGGAGGAAATTTCACGCATGCGTCTACTATCTCCCGTCGTCTTGGTCGCCGGCCTCGGCGTGGTGGCGATAACGGCCGGGCTCGCCCGCTTCGGGATTCCAGGCCCAGCTCGTGCTCCAGTCTCGCCGGTGCCGCCCGGCCGCGCGGTCGCCACGCCGCCAGCGCAGAATAGCCCCGCCTTCATGCCAGCACCGCGGCGGCGAGCCGCAAGCGTACCACGCGCCGCACGCACTGCCTACAGCGCTACGTCGCCACACTGGCCGCAGATCCGCACGATGGTGACGGACTTTCGGACCGGCTACGTATCGAACGGTGCCCAGCGATCGGCCGAGCGCGCGTGGGCGGCCGCTCATTTCGACTTTGTCTTGGGCGGCGACGCGCAAGTATACAAGTCTCTGAATCCCAATATTCGTGTCATTCCGTACGCGCTCGACTGGTACGTCGTGCTGCCCGGCACCAAGAAGTCCACGAGCATCGCGTCGGGGTACTACGACGACATGCAGCAGTGGTTCGCGGCTCATCCGCAATACCAACTCGAGAAGGCGTTCCTGCACACCGCGGGTTCGGAGCCGAGCCCGGAGACACGTGTGCAATTCGTGTTCTGGGGATCGCGGTGCTGGCCGATCAATCCCGGCGATCCCGGCGCGCGGGCCTACCTCGCGGACCGCATCCGACGCCTCACTGCCAACGCTGACGGCGTGTTCCTCGACACGCACTCCTCGGGTAGTTTCGGCACAGCGTTAGGCAAGACGGCAATCGCGGAGTATCCCGATCGACAGGCCTACCAGCGCGACATGGTGGACTACCTGCGCGGCATCGTTACCGCCATCGCGCCAAAAATCGTGATGATCAACACGGGCGAATACACGCGCCCCCTCGACTTCGCAATGGCGACGGCCGCCGGTGCGGTGCACTTGGAGCGGTTCAACAACCCGCTAACCCAGGCCATGCCCGAGCACTGGAACTGGGTCGACTCGCTGCTCGCACATAACGTGATCGTCGAGCTCGTCACGTTGGACAGTTGGGACGAGGCCAACAGCAGGCATAGCGCGTTTGCGACGTATACGCCCGGCAATTACGCGTCGAGCGCGGAGCGACTCAAAATGTTCGAGCTCGCCAGTTACTACATGGTGGTCCCGCCCTCTCCCGACCGGCTCTTCCTCGATCTCGAAAATGCGTGGAAGGTCCCCTACGATAAGGTCTGGCTCAAAGCCCAGGAATATTCCGTTGGACATCCGACGGGTGCGCGACGCGTCATTCAGACTGGACGTGACAGCACCGGCACCGGCTTCAAGATCTGGGCACGCGATTTGGATCACGCGCTCATCCTCGCGCGCCCCACGGGCGCGTGGAAGAATCCGAATTACGGAGACGGCACCGCAGTCACCGTCCCGCTGCCCGACGCGCAGGCGCTTCGACCGCTCCACGGCGATGGCACGCTTGGTCCCCCCGTGACGTCGGTCACGCTGCGGAACTCCGAGGCGGTAATCTTGATCCGTTAGGCGAAGGCCGCACGTACCACAGGTTCAGCGCGCCCGATGATCCGGCCTCTCGTCCACGCGCCGGCCCGTCGCGCGCGCTCGCTCATCCACCCGCTGCACCAGCGCCAGCAGCCGATGGCGCTCAAGCGGCAGATCGAGGTCTGCGAGCACCAATCGCTGCAGGGATGACGCGAGCGCGGGCCGCGTGCTGTCGCCGCTGTGATAGATCAGAAACGACCCGCCGCTCTCGAGCGGCAGCCTCGCGAGCTCGGGATTCGCGAGCGCCAGATCCCGCTCGATAATCGCTACCAGCGGACGCGCACTCGCCGCGACTTCGATCGCGTCAGGCACCGAGTGCGCTGCGTGAGGGACGTGCCCCGCGTGCGCAAGCATTTGCGCCAACCCCTCGAGCAGTGCCTCGTCCCCGCCAACCAAGAGGATGCTCGCCATGCGCCATGCGGTGAGAGTGGAAGGCGTGTCACCGCGACCAGCGCGCCGATCGTCAAGCCACGCCGATCGAGTGCATGAAACCCTCCAGGAGCACGAGCACGAAGTACGCCACGAGCGGAGATACGTCGAACATCCCGAGAGGCGGAATGACCGACCGTAGCGGACGCAACAGCCACTCAGTGAGCGATACGGACCACCGGATCCACGGCTTGTGCGGGTTGATCTGTAGCCATGACGCGATGATCCGGACGATCAGCGCCAGCTTGAGCAGGCCGAACGTCCAGCTCACCACCAGATCGTATATGCCGCGGCGCCCTCCGCTGGCGGAGACTGCCGCCATCACGATCATCTCGCGTACGAACTGCAGCGATAGGATGAGCAGAATGCCGGCGATGACCACGAGCACCAATGCCCACCACGGTGCGCTCGCCGGCATGCCACCCGCGCGTACGACGCGCCGCTCGATCGGTACGAGCGCCGGATCGACGACGCGCCGGAAAAATCTTGCCACCGGTCCGAAGGGATTGATGCGCCGCGTCCGAACCAACCAATCGAAGGCGAACACCACAAACAAAAATGCCGCAAGCGCGAACAGCGCCGGACGCAGCGCACTGAGAATGGAATCGAACGCGCCGAGTAATCCGGTCACGAGGCGAACAATGATGGATGCGCCACCTCCAATCAAGCGGGAACGCTTTCGTCCCCGCGAACGCGCATCCGGCTCTCGGTATATTGGTGCGACGTATGTCCCAACCGCTCACTCATCATCCCGAACCAGAGTCCCGCGCCACCGCCTGCGATCACGCCCAGCCACTCGGCCCAGCCGACGAAGGCGCCGCCCATGATCGGCGGAGCGGCGACGAGTCCAGTCAGGATCGCGATGCCCAACGCAAACGCCGCTTCGTTGCGCCGTCCGGCCCGCCGACCCCAATACGCGAGCGGCAGAAATAGTCCGCCCAGCCACAGCGCCGAGAGCGCCGACGTCTCGCTGCCGAATGCGTACGCCCATGGTAAGAAGAACGTCCAGCCTAACGCCGGACCGAGCGGGATGCGCCGCTCGCGCTCGATGTGCCGCGCGTCGTCGCGAGCGCGAATCACGAGTGCCCGGTGCAGAACTCCGCCCGCTACGTGCAGCGTGTCGGCGTTGTCCCGGGGCGCCGCAGCCGCGGGAAAAACGTTTGCAAGGCCTATGACCGGATCGCGAACCATCGCGCGCGCGGCGTTCATGCGGATCGAAAAGGCGAGCGAGCGCTGCCGCTGATACAGCAAGAACACCTGCGATCGTTCGGAATCGTAAACCGAAACGATGGGTGCCGTCCGCTCCGTGGGCGCCCCCGGCACGACGACCGCGCTCACGAGCACGCTGTCAGACAGCAGACGTTGCCGAAACAGCGGATCGCTGCCCCGCGCACCGGGAGGAAACGCAAAGCCGGCAGCTCGCGCGCTAACGATCGTCCCCGGGAACACGTCGAAGTGAAGAATCGCGGGTGCCCACTCGCCCCAGACCGTTGTGTCGGGCAGCGAGCGATGTAAAGCCCAAACGGTCGCGCCGAGTATGGTGACCCAAACAATGACGCCGCCCCAGAGCTGTCGCCGCGCTTGCTTGAGGGTCGGGAAAACCCACACGCGCCACGAGTCCGCCAGGGCAACGCCGAGCGCACCGCCAAACGTGTTGGTGATGACGTCGCCCAGACTCGAGTCGCGGCCCGGTATAATGTGCATCTGGAGCAACTCGATCACTGCCGTAAGGCAGCAGGCGATCGCGATCACGCGATGGCGACGAACGCCGGCGAGGCGCATGCCAGCGCCGAAAGGCACGAACAGGATGACGTTGAGGATTATATCTTGCACTGCCATGTCGCCGCAGAGAACGCACAAGCTCGGCGCAAATGCTGGCGGTCCCGATTGCGGCGTGAGCGTAGTAATCGCGATGAAGGCGAATCCGAGCGCTGCCAACAGTCGACCTGTAATGCGATGTGGTGTCAATGCATCATCCCGGTTCGTGCTCGAGTGTCGTGGCGCGAGAGCAATTTTACGAATGTCGAGCGCTCACGTTTCGCTGTTGTAGCGTTTCTTTGAACGACACTGCTCGTGTTGGACCTGGCACCCTACCTGCAGACGTCCCGCGTTTGCCAACGAACACCAGGTCCCGCCTCATCGTCCGGTCCGCCGCCCCATGAGCACTGTTTCCGATCCGGTGGAACATATCTTTACAGTGGACGTTGAGGAGTACTTTCACGTCGGTGCCTTCGAGCGAGTCGTATCGCGCAAGGATTGGAGCAGCTATCCGAGTCGCATCGATTCGAGTATCGATCTGCTCCTCGATCTTCTCGCGCGACACGGCGCAACCGGAACGTTCTTCACGCTTGGATGGGTGGCGGATCACAATCCACGACTCGTACGTCGTATCGCGCAAGCGGGGCATGAAATCGCGTCGCACGGATACTGGCACCGCCGCGTGGACTCACTCGCGCCGGAGGAATTTCGGCAAGACGTCCGCGCGTCAAAGGCGGTGCTCGAAGATGTGTGCGGTACTGTCGTCTGGGGATTCCGAGCACCCAATTTTTCGATTCGGCCTGGGTGCGAGTGGGCCTTCGACGTCCTGCTCGAGGAAGGATTTCGCTACGACTCCAGCTTATTTCCGATTCGTCGGCCGGGATATGGATACCGCGCGGCTCCGGTCGTGCCGCACAAGATACATCGCGCGTCAGGAACATTGTTCGAGCTTCCGCTTGCGACGACGACGTGGCGCGGCGCGCGCATTCCCGCTGCTGGCGGCGCGTACCTACGCCACTTTCCGTTCAGCGTCATCCGTCACTGTTTCCGTGAGCACACGCATACCGGCATTCCGGCCACCTTCTATTTGCATCCGTGGGAGTTGGACCCCGAACAGCCGCGTCTCCCGGTCGGCTGGATCACCAGGGCGCGCCACTATGGTGGCCTCACTCGCACGCGTCCTCGCATGGAGCAGCTCCTCGCCGAGTTCCGGTTCACCGCGGCGGCGCGATGCCTGAAGCTGCAGGTGCCCGCCAAACGCCCGTTGAGCGCCAGGGTCTCGAATCTGGCCGACTAACGGTCGTCGTGGAAGAGTACTCGGGGCCGGCAGGCGAGTGGGATGCGTTCGTTCGCGCCGCCGCCGGCTGGACGCATTTTCATCTCCACGGTTGGAAGTCGGTCATCGAGCGCGTGTTCGGCCACGAGTGCATCTATCTGGCCGCGCGTGACGCTGCATCGCGCATTTCCGGCGTCCTGCCGCTGGTCCGCGTGCGGAGCCGTATATTCGGCCACTATCTGGTTTCGATGCCGTTCCTCAATTACGGCGGTCCGTTAGGCAGCGACGATGCGGTGCGCGCCTTATGCGGCCAGGCCGACGAGATCGCGCGGCGCGACGACGCGTCGCTCCTCGAGCTGCGGAGCAGGCGCGAGTTGCCGCTGGCGATGCCGGTGTCCCACCGGAAGATCACGGTCCTGCTCGACCTGCCCTCCACGTCGGCCGAGCTGTGGAACGGACTCCCGGCGAAGGTGCGCAGCCAGGTCCGACGTCCACAAAAGGAGGGAGTCACGGTCACGTTCGGCCGCAATCAATGCGCGCCGTTCTTCTCCGTCTTTGCTCGCCATATGCGCGAGTTAGGCACGCCCACACAACCGCGCCGGCTGTTCGATGCGATTGCCGATCAATTCGACGATGAGGTCTGGTTCGCCTGTGCATATCATGGAACCCGGCCGGTCGCAGCCGGCTGCGCCTTCCGATGGAATCACGAGCTCGAGATGACGTGGGCGTCGTCACTCGACGCGTACAACCGGCTGTCGCCGAACATGCTCCTCTATTGGAGCTTCATGGAGCGCGCCGCCGATAATGGCGCGACCGTTTTCAACTTCGGCCGCTGCTCGCCGGACTCCGGGACGCATCGGTTCAAGCGCCAGTGGGGCACGCGCGACGAGACGCTGTGGTGGTATACGCGCGCCGGCGGCAACGTCGCCAAGACGCCATCGCCGGACGATCCCGGTTACTCGTGGGGACCGCGACTGTGGAAGCACCTGCCAACCGCGGTGGCGACTGCGATCGGCCCCCGCATTGCGCGGTTGATTCCGTGATCGGCCGCCGCCAGCTGCCGGTGTCGTCGCCACTCGCCGCCGCGTCGCTCGCGGCCGCGCTGTGGCCGGCGATCGTTCGTCGCCGGCGGCCCGTCCTCGAGACCGCGGCGTTCTTGCGTGAAGCGTACGGAACGCCGCAAGTCGCGCTCACTGACAGCGGCACATCGGCCCTCGTGCTCGCGCTGCGGATCGCCAACGGCGACCGGGGAATCGTTGCGCTGCCCGCCTATGCGTGCGTCGACTTGGCCGCGGCAGCGCGCTTCGCGCGCGCTCGCGTCTGTCTGTACGACATTGATCCGCGCACGCTCGGTCCGGACCTCGACTCCCTTTCGGCCGCATTGCATGGCGGTGCCCGGACGATCGTCGTGGCTCACCTGTACGGATTCCCGGCCGATGTGCCCGCAGTGCGCGAGCTGGCGGCACGGCACGGCGCGACGGTCATCGAGGACGCGGCACAGGCGGCCGGCGGGACACTCGGCGGCCGTCCGTTAGGCACGTTCGGCGCGTTGGCGGTCTTGAGCTTCGGCCGCGGCAAGGGAACAACCGGGGGCCACGGCGGCGCGCTACTCGTGCACGATGCCGCACACGATGTCGCCTTCACACGCGAGCTCGTCGACTTGGGCAAGCCGCGCCACGGGTGGAATGACCTTGCCGCTGCCACCGCGCAGTGGGCGCTGGGCCGGCCGGCGGTCTATGGCATCCCCGCCGCGATCCCGGCCCTTCGGTTAGGCGAGATGGTGTATCGCCCGGCGCACCGCCCGCGCTCGGTGTCGGCCGGCGCCGCGACCCTCGTCGCGCGCGCGCTTCGCGCGGCGCCGGCGGAGGTCGCGATACGGCGGCGCAACGCCGCAGCGCTCGCCATCGCTGCCGACGAGGGTGGCGACATCGAGGCCGTGCGCACCATTCCAGGCGCCGTGAGCGGGATGCTGCGCTTTCCAATCACGGATACCGGCGCCCGCGTCGAACGCCCCGATCTCGGCATCCTGCGCGGGTACCCTCGCACACTGCGCGAGGAGCCGGAGATGAAGCGCTGCCTCGAGCCCGGCGGTCCCGACCTGCCCGGGGCAGAAGAACTCCGCCGCACGCTGTTCACGCTGCCCACGCACAGCCGTGTCACACGCAGCGACCTCGAGCAGATGATCGATTGGCTGCGCATCCCGCTGAAGGTGCTCAGGCCAGTGCTCAGCGAAGCGGCATCCGTATCGGGGAGCGGTGCCTCGTTATGGCGGTGGGGGAGTCGGTCATGACCGAGGCACAGGCCACGCCGCGCGAGGCGCTGGGGCGCTGGATCGTCGGCTATCGCTCGCCGATCGCCGATCGTTCGCTGCGCGTCGTGTACCTCTGGGATGCCGATTATCCGTGGGACGTGCGCACCGAGAAGATCTGCGCCACGCTCGCCAGTGCCGGCCACGATGTTCACGTTGTCGCACGAAACCGTGCCTGGCGTCCGACGCGTGAGTGCCTGCCGGAGGGAACGGTGCACCGCATGCGGCCCTGGCGGTTCGCCGGTCGCCGCCTCGATAGCGTGCTCGGCTTCCCGTTGTTCTTCAGCCCGCGTTGGCGGCGACTGCTGGACCGAACCGTCCGCGCGGAGCGGCCAGATGTGATCATCGTGCGCGACATCCCACTGGCGGCGACAGCGATTTCCGTCGGCCGCCGCCGCGGCGTGCCTGTCGTGCTGGACCTTGCCGAGAACTATCCGGCAATGATGCGCATGATCTTCGAGGGGCGCAGGCAGCGACTGTTCGACTACGCGCTCCGCAATCCAGCGGCTGTCGCGGTCGTCGAGCGTTATTGCCTAACGCGAGCCGCGCGCGTGTGGGTGGTCATCGACGAGATGGCCGAGCGGTTGGTTCGCCTCGGCGTCCCGGCCGACCGGATCGACCTTGTCTCCAACACGCCGCCCCGGAGGCGCGCCGAAGCGGATCCTCCCGTGCGCATGCGCAAACCTGGCGAACCGCTCACGCTGGTCTACCTCGGCTTGCTCGAGATAGATCGCGGGTTGGGCGAGCTGCTCGACGCCGTCGCTCTCCTTCGCGACGAAGGGTGCGCGGTTCGCTGCACCATCGTGGGCAAGGGTCGCGACGCGGAGATCTTCCGCCGCCAAGCACGCGCGCTGCATCTCGGCGAGGAGTCGGTGCGGTTTCTCGGCTTCGTCGATCGGGAGACCGCTCTGGCGACGGCCGTGCGCGACGCGGACATCGGCGTGCTGCCGAATCACATGAACGAGGCGTGGAACACCACGATCCCGAACAAACTCTTCGACTACATGGCGGAGGCGCTGCCCGTGATTTCATCGAACGTGGCGCCGTTCGCTCGCATCGTGCGCGACACGCAGGCGGGCGAAGTGTTCGAGGCGGGCAACGCCCAGTCGCTGGCCGACGCAATTCGGCGCTTAACCGATGCGGGCCGGCGCACCGCCTGCGGAGCGTCCGGTCGCGCGGCCGTACTCGCTCGGTACCACTGGGAGCGCGACACCGAAGCGCTCCTGCACGGACTCGAATTGGCCGCTCGATCAGTCTCGCGCGTTCGTTGACGCGCTACGTTGCAACGGTCAGGCGATTGGACCGACGCCTGCGTTAGGATTCTCATAAGCTGTGTCGCCCTGCGCGAATATGTAATTGCGAGGGAAACCACGCCGTTCGCTGGCTCGTCCGAAGTGAGCATTTCACACACTCGGAGGAGCAGTGGCGTCATCGCACCTTCGGTCCATCCGCGCGTTGTCGCCGGTGGCCGTTGCTCTCGTGATCGCGTCGTGCGTCGACAACTCGGCGCTCGTCGACGTTCCCCAAACACCCGGACCGTCGCCCGTAAAGTGGGTGCTGATCACACCTGGCGCCGCGCAGGTCGCTCCCGGCAAGAACGTCGCGCTGCAGGTCGAGCTGCAAGATGGCGCAGGTCGCGACCTCTCAGGCCAACCCGTGAAGTGGTCCTCGTCGGACAGTACGATAGCCGTCGTCGATACCTCCGGAACGGTCACGGCTCGCAAGGTCGGCACCGCACACATCATCGCCGCATCCGGACAGACCAGCGCCTACTCCGTCGTCAGCGTTTCGACCGCGCCTCCGCCAACGCTCTTCGTCACCCTCAGCCCCGCGTCGGTGAGCCTTCCCGTCCAGGGAGCCGCGCAAATCTTCGCCACGGTGAAGGACGCGTCCGGCAACGTGGTACCGACGGCGCAGATCACCTGGACCAGCAGCAGCCCGTCGATTGCTAGCGTCGCGCCGTCAGGCGCAATCGCGGGCAGCAACCCGGGTTCTGCCGTCATCACCGCTACTGCGGGAACGGGGCATTCGACCGCCTCAGTCACCGTCACGCCGGCATCCACCGCACCGCCGTCTTCGCCCCCGCCGCCTCCGCCTCTGTCACCGCCGCCGCAGCTGGCGTCGCTGTTCGACGACTACAGCACGGTGTCGCCGCATTGGCGGCACATCACGACGATGATGACGGATTTCTATTATGGATGGACGCCCGCCGAGCGCACGTGGGCCGGCCAACACTACGATCTCGCCATGTCCGGCGACGGCTCGGCGTGGCAAGCCGCGAACTCCACCGTTCGACACCTGGCGTATGCCTTCGAGTGGACGATTGAAATCGATGGCGGCACGCCGGGTATCGCAACGACGTACTACGCAGACATGAAGCAGTGGTACTCCGCGCATCCGCAGTACGTCATCGAGACCGCGTTCCTGCACATGCCTAACGCACCGAGGGATTCGGCGCATCGCCTGGTCTTCTTTGATTGGGGTACCCACAAGTGGGCGTTCGATCCGGCCGACGCGGGTTTACGTGCCTACCAAGTTGACCGGCTCACACGCGTCGCGACTGGACATCAAGGCGTGTTCCTCGACGTCGAATCATCGAGCGGCATCTTGGCTCACGTCTCGAAGTCGCAGGAGTACGCGGTGACCGCGTCCTATCAGAGCGCCCACACATCGCTGATTGCCGCGATCAAGCAGGGCCTCGGGTCGAAGATGCTCATGCTCAACACCGCGACCTACACTACGCCGTTCGATCTTGCAGACGCCGAAGCAGCGGGGGCGGTACATCTCGAGAAGGCGAATAGCGCGCTCTACTCCGAAACCTCACTGCTGTGGCAGTGGTGCGAGACCCTTATGTCCCACGGTGTATTCGTCGACTTCGTCAGCACACTGTCCAGCGGTGAAGAAGCGACGTATGCCGCGACCATACCGCCGGGGAACTCGCAAACGACCGCGCAGCGCCTGAAGTTGTGGGAGCTCGCCAGCTACTACATGGTGGTTCCATCGTCTCCGACACTGCTCTCCTTGCAGCTCGAAAACATGTGGAACCTTCCATATTCGTCGATCTGGCTTCGCGCTCAGGAGGCGGACATCGGTCATCCCACAGGATCACGCGCCATCCAGACACGCGGGACGGACCCTGTCGGCCAAGGGTATACGCTATACAGCCGTGATTTCGATCGCGCGCTGGTGCTACTCCGCCATCAGTCCGGTTGGGGCTCCCAGGTCTACACGAATGCGAGCGCCGTGACTTTCCCGCTGCCGGCTGGCGAGACGTGGTTACCGCTGCACGCCGACGGTACGGTGGGTGCGGCCGTGACGAGCATCACGCTGCGCAATTCCGAGGCAGCCATCTTGATAAAGCAGAGCAAAGTGCAGTAAGACCGGACCCGTGTCGCCGGGAGAAGGGAATCGCCGCGGTCCTACCATCGCGGCGATTTTCTTTTCGCGTCAGCTACTATGACGGACTTTGAGCCTCATTGTGGTCACGGAGCCACAGTCGCTCGCTTTTGGGCGGTCCAGGCCGACGTTAGAATGGCACTGTATTAGCATTGACTTGCCGTCTCTACGAGTTACGAGCAGCGATCCGGTAGCCACTCGGCCAATGGCCCATCCGCAAACAGTTACTCCACATCCTCTTGCAGTGCCGCCGGCTCCGTTCGTGCCGGCCGCCCTACCGTGGCAAGAGCCGCCGCCCGATCGGCTGCTTAAAGCCATCGCTTGGATGCTGTTTGTCTACATCTGGCGTGTGCAGGACGCCATCCCGGTTCTCGCCAAGATCCAGCTTCCGCTGGTCGTGACAGGACTCGCGATCGTCTTCTTCCTATCGTCGCGTCAGCGGGCGCGCAGACTCACGCTGATTCGCTCACCCCTCATCTCGCTGGTTGTAATTCTCCTTGGGGTCATGCTCATCGGTGTGCCAACGAGTCTGTGGCCGGCGCGCAGCCTCAGCTTTGCCGTCAAGAGCGAGACGGAGAACATCGCGCTGTTGGGTCTCGTCGCAGTGAGCGTTCGCAGCATGCGCGACATCGAGTGGTTCGCGAAAGTCAATCTCTACGGCGCGCTCTTTTTCTCCTTCATCGTGAGCTTGTTCTTCCACGTGGGGGCCGACGGACGGTTGGGCAATCTCGTGTTCTACGATGCGAACGACTTCGCGCTCGTGATGGTTGTCACGATTCCGTTCGCGCTGTACTTCCTTCGCGCCGGCAACGCGCGCCGCGGACGGCTGCTCGGACTGTTCACCCTCGGCTTCATCCTGATCGGCATCGTGAAAAGTGGATCGCGCGGTGGTTTCATCGCACTGGTCGCGGTGATGACCTACGCATTGCTGCTCTATCGCGCGCTCCCGAGACGTGTACGCATGTCGGTCGCCATCGCGGGTGTCGGATTCATAGCGGTACTCGGGTCGGACAGGTACTGGACCCAGATCAGCACCATTGCCCACCCCGAGGGTGACTACAATTGGACCGGTTCATTCGGGCGCAAGGCGGTTTGGGAGCGCGGACTGGGATACGTCGAGCACCACCCCTTGTTCGGCGTCGGTGTCGGATCGTTTCCGATCGCCGAGGGCGAGTCGGACATTGCGCTCTCGCTTACAACGCAGGGGCATGGATTCAAGTGGTCGGTTGCCCACAACTCGTTCCTCGAGACGGCGGCAGAGCTGGGCATTCCGGGATTCATCGTGTTCGTGTCGATCTTCGTCGTCGCCATCCGCATGTTGGTGGCAATGCGCCCCGGACGTCGCTATGGCCCCTGGGTGTCGAAGCGAGAATTGGCTGTCTCGCAGATGCTGATCGCGTCGTTCATCGGCTTCATCGTCGCCGGAATTTTCGTGTCGGCCGAGTATTTTTCTTATCTCTATTTTCTGTTGGGGTTGGTGATCGCATTGGGCAAGGTCCTCAAGATGCGGTGCGACGCCGGCTGGGCCGCGCTCGCCATGGCGCGCCAGGTTCGGTTAGGCGGGCCGCAGCCCGTTCCGGTCACCAGTATGGGACCTCAGCCGCTGCCCGCGCCCTGAGCATCACAGTTTCCTCTTTGTGGTCGTACCGCGCTCGCCGACGGCGGGATCACATGCTCGACGAGAAGCGACCCGCCGCGTGCGCCGCCATCTGAAACGACTGGCCGAGCTCACCCTGGTGTGGAGCGGCGCACCGCGTCTCGCGCTCGCCGGACATCGGTCTCGCACGCTCATTCTCGCGTATCACGACATCGTTCCGTTCGGCGAATCACCGGCCGGAGACGCGTCACTGCATTTACCGCAAGCGCACTTCGCGGCACAACTCGATGCGCTCGCGAGCACGCACGACGTCGTGTCGCTCGCGGACGCGCTCGCCCCCGCGCCGTCTCGCACGAGGCGGCCGCGGGTTGCGATCACGTTCGACGACGCATACCGAGGTGCGCTCACTGCCGGCGTCCCGGAGCTCGCGCGCCGCGGAATGCCGGCGACAATATTCGTCCCGCCCGGCCTGTTAGGCGGGCGACGATTCTGGTGGGACGTTGTGTCATCGTCGCACGGTGGTGCGCTGGATCCCTCGCTTCGCCACAGGGCGCTCGATGCGTGGCGAGGGGACGGCGACGTCATCCTGCAGTCGGTCGAGGTCGGCCGCGACGCACTCCTGCCGGGGTACGCGTGTAGCGCGACGGAGAGCGAATTGACCGGCGCCGCCGCTGTGCCCGGCATCACGCTCGCGTCGCACACCTGGAGCCACCCGAATCTCACAGCGGTCGAGGCGCAACGTCTCGACGCCGAGCTGCATCGGCCGCTCGCATGGCTGCGCGAGCGCTACGAGCGCGTGCTGCCTGTGCTCACGTATCCGTACGGTTTGCAGTCCGCGGCGGTGCAGCGTGCAGCGGCAGCGGCCGGATATGAGGCCGCGCTCTGCATCGACGGCGGCTGGGTCGTCGAGCCGCGGTCTCCATACGCGATACCTCGCATGGATGTGCCGGCGGCCGTCTCGCCAGCCGGCTTCCAGCTACGCGTGAGCGGAGTATTGTCGTGACGGCGCGTCCAGCAGTGCTGGTGACCGACGGTGACCAACGGTCGGCGCTCGCCGTCGTGCGATCACTCGGCGCGGCGGGCTATCCCGTCTACGTCTGCTCCTCCCGACGGCGCTCACTCGCCGGTGCGTCGCGCTACGCACGGGCCGAGGCGATGGTGACCGATCCGCTCGAGGACCCGGAACGCTGCGCCGCCGACATCCGGGCGCTGATCGACGGCTGGCGTATTGGCGTGCTGATTCCGATTGCAGATGCCTCGCTCCTCGCGACGCTCCCCGACCGCACGCGACTCCCGAATGTCCTGGTGCCGTTCGCCGACGAGCAGGCCGTGCGGCGGATAGCGGACAAGGGCGCCGTGCTCGAGGCGGCGACCGCGGTGGGGATCGCAATCCCGCATCAACGCACGGCCGCCGACCGCGACACGCTGGCGGCGCTGGCGCCCACGCTCGAGTACCCGGTCGTGCTCAAGCCGTCGCGGTCCGTGGCCGAACAGGGCGGTCGGCGCGCCAAGTTTGTCGTTAGGCACGCGGCGTCGGCGTCCGACGTCGTCGCGGCGGCGGGCGAACTGGATCCCGCGGCGTACCCGCTGCTGGTGCAGCAGCGTGTCGTTGGGCCCGGGATAGGCATTTTCCTTCTCGTCTGGCACGGCCAGACGCTGGCGACGTTCGCGCACCGGCGCATCCGCGAGAAACCGCCCGCGGGCGGTGTGAGCGTGTACCGCGAGGGCGTTGCCGCCGACCCGGAACTCGTCCGACGGTCGCGCGCACTGCTCGACGCATTCGGCTGGTGCGGCGTGGCGATGGTCGAGTACAAGATCGATGCGCGCACCGGAACGCCGTATCTCATGGAAGTGAATGGCCGTTTCTGGGGCTCGCTGCAACTCGCGATCGATTCGGGGGTCGACTTCCCGGCGCTGCTGCTGTCGGCTGCGTTAGGCGGCGCGCCGACGCCGGTCGCCAACTACACAGCCGGTGTGCGAAGCCGCTGGTTCTGGGGCGACGTGGATCACCTCTTGACCCGGCTTCGACGCTCGGCCACTGCGCTGTCCCTCCCACCGGGCGCACCCGGCCGATGGGCGGCGGTGCGCGATTTTCTCACGATCCGGCCGCACTCCGATCGCGAGGAAATTTGGCGCCGCGATGACCCGCGCCCCTTCTTCCGCGAAACGGCGCAATGGCTCGGCTCAATTCGATAGCAGCCGACGGCCCACTGCGTATCGCGCTGATGCTGGAGACCGACGGTCCCGGCGGAGCCGAAACGGTGTTGCTGCAGCTGGCCGAGGAGTTGCGGCGCCGCGGCCACGACGTGATGCCCGTTGGGCCGGCGTCCGGATGCGGTTGGTTAGGCGGCGAGTTCGCCGCGCGAGGGTTCACCCCACGAACGTTCGAGCTGCGGCACCCCATCGATTGGCGCTGTGTCACATCGCTCACCGCGCTCATGCGCGGGCATGGCACGCAGCTGGTGCACAGCCACGAGTTCACGATGGCGGTGTACGGCAGCGTGGCAGCGCGTCGAGCGGGCGCAGGCCATGTCATCACGATGCACGGCGGCCGGTATTACGCCGAAGCCTGGCGGAGGCGCGCCGCCCTCCGGTGGGCGATGAAGCGGAGCGCGGCCACCACGGCCGTCTCCGGCGCCACCGCCGCCGACTTGCGCCGCACCCTCGGCGTTCCGGACGACGCTGTGCGCATAGTGCCTAACGGAATCCGGATGCCGAGCGGACGGCGAGAGAAGGTGCGCCGCGAGCTGAAGGTGCCCGACGACGAGCTGGTCATCGTCGCCATCGGCAATTTGTATCCCGTGAAAGGCCATGCCGTGCTATTGCGTGCCCTGGCCGAGCTCGAGGAGCAAGGTGGCGCGCCGCGGTGGCGCCTCGCCATCGCCGGCCGCGGCGAGGACGAGCAGCGCCTCCGATCTATCGCCGACGACGCCGGCATTGCTTCGCGCATACACCTGCTGGGCTTCCGTTCCGACGCGCCGGATATTCTCGCTGCCGGCGACGTCTTCGTCCTTCCCTCACTGTCAGAGGGTCTTCCGCTTGCGTTGATTGAAGCCATGGCAACCGGGCTTGCGATCGTGGCCAGCGACGTAGGCGGCATTCCAGAGGTTGTGGCACGAGGCCAGGAGGCCCTGCTCGTGCCGGCCGCATCCCCGACCGCGCTTGCAGCGGCCATTCGTGCGCTGCTCGACGACCCCGTGCGGCGTGCCGCGCTGGGTGCCGCGGCCCAACGTCGCGCGCACCGCGAATTCAGCGTCACGAGCATGACGGACGCCTACGAAGCGTTGTACCGCGGCGCAGCTGTCGGATGGGGAGGCGTGTGATGCCGTCGACGCTTGGCATCGTGCACGTGCACAGCGACTACTCGCACGACGGCCGCGACACGCTGCACGGTCTCGCCGAGTTTGCGGCCGCGCGCGACATTGGCTTCATCGGGCTAACGGACCACGCCGAAGATTTTTCCGCGTTGCGATGGGACGAATACGTCCGCGCGTGCGGCGCGGCCTCGAGCGATGTCGTCCGTCTGATTCCCGGGCTCGAATTTCGCTTCGCCGGATTCCGCGGACTGCACCTGCTCGCCTTCGGTCTCGCACGCTGGATCGAGCCGACCACGCCGGATGAATTCATCACACTCGCGGGACCAGCCTCCCGCCTCACCGCGCTCGCGCACCCGATACTCGCGGGATACGACATCCCTGAGGTGGTGCGCCAAAGTATCGATGCCATCGAGGTCTGGAACGCGACGTACAACACCCGGTACCTGCCCGACCCGCGCGCGTTTCGCTTATTGCACGAGACGCAGCGCGCCCGGCCGGGGGTCGTCGGATTCGCCGGTCTCGATCAACACGACAGCCGCAATGATCGCGAGATCCGGGTCGAGGTGCGCGCCGCCGACGCCGCCGATCCGTTAGGCGCACTGCGGGCGGGCCGGTTCGAGAACCGCGGGCGCACGATGCGCTTCGATGCTACCACCGGCGTGGATGGTGCGCGGCTCGAGATGCTGTCGGTGGTCCGCTGGTGCTACGATCGCGTGGAGCGCGTTCAGGACTCGATCGTGAGAGCGCTCCGATCGCGCCGCGACGGCGCCTGAGCCGTGACACGTTCTATCGCGTCCAACAGAATCTCAGCTTGGCGGGCGCGGCTGAAACGGTCGTCACGCGCGATGCGTGTCGGGGCGACGCCCTGTCGATGCATTTCGTACCGGCGTCGAATCGCGGCCGCTATGGCCGGCACATCACCGGGAGCGACAATGTCGGCATCGGTCCCGCGCAGCAGTTGCGCGGTTGCGCTCCCTGGTTCGGTGAGCGTGAGCAGCCACGCGTCGAATCGCATGTACTCGAAAGTCTTCGCCGGAATGAACTCGCGTCCGAATCCGACAAAAACCACCAACATCGTCGCCTGCGCTAGAAACTCGAGCGCTGCGCTGTGCGGTCGGCGCGGTCCGACCGACACATAATCGGCGATTCCCGCCTCGCGTGCGAAGACGTCGATCGGCAACTGTCCTGGCTCGCCGAAGTCGCCGATGAAATCGATGCCGAAGTCCGCAGGTGTCAGCGAGAGCGCACGAATCACCTCGGCGGAGGCGCGCATCAGATTGCGCACATCCTGTTCGAGGTAGATGGTTCCGGCGAAGCCGATCGTGAATCGACCTCCCCGCCGCGACGGCGGCACGGAGTACAAGTCGGTCCCGTTGAGAACCGTGATCATGCGTTCTCGTGTTTCCGGATATGCCGCGGCGAGACCCTCGCGCGCATGGTCAGTGTTGGCGATCACGATCGCTGCGTCGGCGACCACACGGCGCTCGTAGCGCCGCGCCTCGCTATACCACCACAAGCTGGCGTACGTCTCGTGGAGCATCGGGAACAGACTCCATGGATCACGCATATCCACGATCAGAGGAAGTCGGGCCACGGCGGCGACCCGGCGCGCAGCTTCGTGCGCCATGTGTGGCGGGCCGGAGCTCAGAACCGCGCGATGGACGCCGCCCGTGACGACGGAGGCTCCCATCACTGCGGCCTGGCGGGCCCACGCTTCGTCGCGGGCGATCACCACGTACGCGCTGCCGAGGCGCGTAAACTCGCGCATCGTGCGCGGAGGCCACCGCATCTGCTCGCGCGCAATCGACGCGCGATCGGATACGGCGGCGTTCTCTCCGGACACCAGAGCGGCACCGTACGGCTTCCTCCGTGGGAATATCCGGCGATAAACACGCGCGGCCCAGTTCTCGAGCTGCTCGACCATCAAGCGTGGCTGGGGCACGTGGAATACGCGGACGCCATCCGGAAGCGCTGCCATCCGAGCGGCATCCCCGTCATCATCCTGACGGCACATGACGACGTCCAGTCCCCATCCGCGCTCGGCGATGAAGCGCGCGAACTGCTCCCAACGTCGAGCGCCGACGGTGGCGTTAGGCGGAAAGTGCTGACTAATAAGGATGAGGCGACGCTGCTCCTGCTCGGGACGCGACGGCTTCTCAAAAAAGGGCTCCGCGCTCATGAGGCGCTCGCCTCGCCGGTGGCGATCCGCTCGCGAATCACTGTCGCGATGCGATCGGCAATCTCCAACCAGTCATGCCGTCGGGCCTCCGTCCGCCTCGCCCGCTGGACCTCGACATCCATGGCCGACGCCGCGAGCTGTCGCCGAATCGCCTGCTCCCACCCGGCAACGCCGCTCGCGATCTCCACCAGATGCTCGTAGCCACGCAGCGCCGGCAGCGGCACTGACACGACCGGGCGCCCCGTCGCCAAATACTCGTGCAGCTTGAGTGGATAGATGTACTTCGTGTAGTCGTTCACCCGATACGGCATCAGACACACGTCGAAGTGCTGTGGGTACCGGCTGAGCTCCGACGTCGGCTTGCTGCCGAGAAAGTAAACGTTAGGCATTGCCTCGAGGCGGTCGAGCAGCGGCGTAATCTCGGGGTGCGCGTGGCGCGCGCCCACGAACACGAACGACCAATCCGGCGTCCGCTGCGCGAGGCCGAGGAGCAATTCCCAATCGACCTGCTTCTTCACGTATCCGGTGTATCCGACCCGCGGACGTGGGATGTCCTGCAAGTCGACGGGCTCGGGCCCCGGTGTGGCAAAGGCGTCGTAGTCGACGCCGTTGGAGATCAGAGTGCTGTGACGATTCAGAGCGCCTTTTCGCTCTTGCATCGTCTGGGACACGGTGAACACCTGCCCGACCCGTCGGAGAAGGCGCTCCTCGTCGGCGCTCAGCGGGACCTCGTGTTCGGAGTGCGAGTACTCGTCGTAAATGTGGTACACGCTGAGATCATTCTTCACCGCGGAGAGGGCATCGGCAAAGGCGACGTGCCACAGATAGAGGACGACGTGCGTGCAGCCGCGCCGTTCCAAACTCTTACGGGCGCGCGCTAGTCGGGCCCGGAGCAACGCATCGTTCAACCAGCGCGGTCGGTGGACCCTTGGCGTAAGCGTCGAGCTGTCGTGCACTACGAAATCACGCGGTAGCCCCTCGACCGTTTGGTCGCGCGAAAACAATCGACCCACGGAAACCGCACGGCGCCATTCGGGGGCTGGATTGACCCACACCACAGGGAACTGTCGAGCCAGCCGTGTGAGCACTTGGTGTCGCGAATTCCACCGCGCCCCCCACGTGTCAAGCGACAACGAGAGGATGCCGATGCGCACTCGACCGGTTTCCTTCGAGGACGACGCCGGTCGCCCGTCTATTGACGGACGCGCGTCAGCTAGCGCATGAGGCATCATGTGGGCGTCGCAGGGAACAGCACCGCAGCATCGCGTTTCGAGGGAATAGGAAATATTGCTGCTGCATGTCTCTCGCGCAGCACCGGCCAGGCCTACGGATGGATACCAGGACGCGTCCTTGCACGAGCGGGCATTGCCTCGCGAGTAATTTTTCATACATCTCTGCCGTTTGCGTGCCGCGCTGGTTGTTCGCCCGTTTGTCTTCCGGCAACGGCCTGATCGACTCTCATTCCATCTCAACATCTGTCGAGCTCGCTCCGAATTCTGCATATCACGGCGCCGACCCGTGCCGGCGGGCTTGAAAGCGTCGTCCGGCTACTGGCACGCTCGCAACAGGCGGCTGGGCAGCGTGTGACTGTCGCGGCTGCCGTTGGACCGGATGAAAGCGACCATCCGTTCCTTCGGGTACTGGCCGAGGATGGGGTGGAAAGTGCAGTCGTACGCGTCGGTTCGAGGAGTTATGTGCGGGAATGGCGCGGTTTGAGAGCCCTTTGCGTGGCGACGCAACCTGATATTGTCCACACTCATGGTTATCGTAGCGACGTCATCGGGGCTCTCGCCGCTAGTAGCCTGAATATTCCGAAAGTAACCACTGTACATGGTTTTACCGGTGGCGGCATCAAGAACAGAGCGAACGAGTGGATCCAAGTCCGCGCCTTCCGCAAGTTCGACGCGGTCGTGCCTGTATCAGGAGCCATGGTTGGACGCCTCAGGAAAGCAGGCGTCCGGGAAAGCATAATCCACTCGATTCCCAATGCCGTCGACCCACGAGGCGTGATCGCTCCGCGCGACCAAGCACGACGTCGCTTCGGACTCGCTGATGAGGAGTTCGCCATCGGTTGGGTCGGACGAATGAGCAGCGAGAAAGGCTTGGACACGCTCGTCCAAGCGCTCCGCCTAGTCACGAAACCTGTAAAAGCAGTCTTTGTCGGTGATGGTCCGCGCCGAGGATCGCTAGAGAATCTTGCCGCTTCGCTCGGCATGGACTCGTTGATACAGTGGCCGGGCATGGTTCGAGACGCTGCCTCGCTGTTCAGGGCCTTCGACGTGTTTGTGCTCAGCTCGCGTACCGAGGGAATACCGATCGTGCTGCTGGAGGCGATGCGCGCTGGCGTACCCATTGTTGCTACAAGGGTTGGAGGAGTACCTGAGATGCTCGATGAGAAGGAGGCCCTGCTCGTGGCCAGCGACCAACCAGACGCGTTGGCTGCGGCCATCGACGCCGTCCGAGCACACGGTGATGCGGCCAAGGGTCGAGCCCGCGCGGCGCGCGAGCGGCTCGAGCGTGACTTCGCAGTCGAGTCGTGGGTCGAGAGCTACGACGCGATCTATCGCTCTGTCCTCGCCAATCGGACGCGCAAACAATGATCGTGACAGGTATCGTGCTGCTCGCGGTGCCGTTTGTCGTTTTCGGCTACGCCTACATCGCGTATCCGGCCCTACTGTGGCTGGCCTCGCGTTTTCGCCGCGAGTCCGCGCCGATTGCGGATCCGGCCGAATGGCCGATGGTGACGATCACAGTTCCCGCTTACAACGAAGAGAAGCGGATTCGGTCTACCATCGAGAGTCTACTGCAGATCGACTACCCGCCTGATCGGCGGCAGATCGTGATCGCCTCCGATGGATCGACGGATGGCACCGATGCCGTGGTGCGCGAGTACGCATCTCGTGGTGTGGAGCTCGTGCACGTGGCGCCGCGCGGCGGAAAGACTAACGCAGAGAATCACGCGTCGAGCTCGTTTCGCGGCGAGATCGTCGTCAATACTGACGCGTCGATTCGCCTGCACCCGCTCACGGTGAAAGCGCTCGTGCGTGTGTTTCAAGACTCGAGTGTCGGCGTGGCGTCAGGTCGAGACGTGAGCGTGGGCGATGTGAAGCAGGAAGCGAATCGCGGCGAGTCCGGCTACGTCGGCTACGAAATGTGGGTGCGTGCGCTCGAAACCAGGCTCGGGTCGATCGTCGGCGCAAGCGGATGCTGCTACGCGGCACGAGCCGATGTGCAGCGCGCTGTGCTACCCGGCGATCTCGCCCGAGACTTCGCGAGTGCGCTCATTGCGCACACGAAGGGACTGCGCGCCGTATCGGTAGCAAGCGCCACGTGCGTCGTGCCGCGAACAACCTCTTTGCGTGCGGAGCTCCATCGCAAGGTGCGCACGATGGCGCAGGGACTCGAGACGCTGTGGCACTTCCGCGACCTCACCGTTCCGTGGCATGGTGGGATCGCCTTTGCCTTCATGCTTACGAGCCACAAGCTGTCTCGCTGGTTGGTCTACCTGGCGCTGCCGCTCGCGCTTGGTGGGCTCGTACTGCTGTGCGTCGCCGACCGGCGAGCTCTCGCGCTAGCGGTCGTGGCGATTCTGGCGCTCGGCGCCGGCTACGCTGCCATCGCCTGGCCCGAGGGCAGACGTGTGCCGCTCCCGTTTGCGTTGTGCGGCTTCGTCGTCGTGTCGAACCTGGCCGGCGCGCTCGCCTGGTTCAGGTTCCTGCGCAGGCAACGCATGCCGAGCTGGGAACCCACGCGCCGACCCGACCTTGGCGGCGAGACGGTTAAGTAGGGCGCTGACTGCACGACGGGCAGAGTCAACGATCGCGGTTCGGCACGCCTGAGTCAGCGGCTCGGGCTCTCGATCTCCCCGTGTTGGACGTCCCGAGCGAGGCGCTCGAACTCGAGCAGGTTGTGTTGTTGCTTGTCGCTGAGGTGATGCCTCCACTGCTCATCCGCGCCCCCGTACACCCGGCGCCGCGCGATCCGCGCACGGAACGCCTCATCCACTTCGAGTCCGGCGCGCTCGCCAATGCGCCTAACGGCCTCGACGGGATCCTGCACCAACGCCTGGTACGCCACTTCGACCCGATCGTCGGCCGATATCTGCGCGAGCTGTCGCGCGAGCTGCCACCGATTCAGCACGATTGTGATAGCGGCGGCGACCTCGGGGGCCTCCCCGGTCTCACGGTAATAGTCGACGAACGGCGACGGCATCGCATCCCACTTCCAGGCGTCGATCCGCGCTTTGGTGCGGGCGTAGAAATCCACCCGAAGGAGAGAGGACACAGTGGCACCGAGCCCACGCGTGATGTGGACGAATCTCGCGCCAGGGAACAGCTCACGAAGCAGAGTGATCTTGACCGGACGTCCGACGAGCTTGCCGAGGAATCGCGGCTTGCCCTGGTAGCGCCTGATGCGCTCTAGAAGGGGAACGATGGTCGCCCGTCCCCTCGCGACCGCCCGCGGATCCGCAGCCTCAGAGTAGTACTCGGGGACCCAGTGCTCGAATACGCGATTCGGCTCGACCGGCTTCGGAAGAAACCGCGCCTCCCGATACCGGTCTGTGCCCGGCAGATTCCAGATGCGGGCGGTGGCGGCGAATAGCAGTACCGATGGCGCCAGATCGAGATGCGACGGAATCCACGCCAGGTCGGGGTGCATGGCCAGCAGCGAGTAGAGAATCGTGGACCCGCACCGACCGGTACCGACGATGAAGATGGGATCTCGTGAAGGGGAGCGATCGGGCACAGGTGGGAACTACCAGCCGCCCTTCCGGAACAACATCACTGGCACCGTCCGCACCATGATCTTGAGGTCCTCTGCTAACGATTGCCGCTGCAGGTACTCGAGGTCATAGCGAACCTTGGTGCGCACATCATCCACGCTGCAGTCGTATGTGTGATTGATCTGCGCCCAACCGGTAATTCCCGGGCGCGTGAGCTGACGCAGCGGATACTCGGTGATGTCCTGACGAAGCCGTGCGAAAATGCTCGGACGCTCGGGGCGAGGTCCGACGATGTTCATGTCGCCCTTGATCACGTTCACGAGCTGCGGAACTTCATCCAGCCGCACGCGCCGGAGGAACTGCCCAACCGGAGTCACGCGCGGATCATCACGCGTGGCCCACACCGCGCCCGACTGCTGCTCGGCGTTCACGTACATCGAGCGGAACTTGTAGATCGTGAAGATCCGGCCGCCGGCGTCCTGCTTCCGCCGCTCGTACAACGCATCGACACGCGCGCGACGACGATCGAGCCCAACACGCGTCTGCGAGTACAGCACCGGTCCGCGCGAAGTCAGTTTCACAGCGAGGGCGACGAGCAGCATGATCGGACTCAGGACGACCAGCGCGACCGCGGCGAGCAGAACGTTCACTGCGCGATTCAACACTTCCGAGCGTGTACGCGGTTGAATCTCGCGACGCGCCACCTGTCGCTCCGCAGCGCGCTCGCGCACGAGCTCGATCGGTCGCGCTACCTCGGCCAACGATGCGGCCGCCGAGGGAGTGTTTCGTCGCACCCGTTCCGTTGGACCGTGGTGCGTGCGGCGTCTGTCGTTCACGCGCACGCTCAACGCTTCGCTACTCCAGGAGTCGGGCATGTCTTCCCAAAGCATGTATCTCAATGGCGACTGAGGGCGATGACGCTCACGGTGACGGCGGCCAGTGCGGCTGTAATCTGCAAGATTCTCACCCAATCCGTTTTCTTCGCTTCTGGAACCTTGATCTGGTCTCCCGCGCGAAGATCGAGCTGGTCCAGCGTTGCACCAGATGCAAAAGCTTGTTGCACCTGCTTGTCGCTCAACCGATCCTTGTTGTCACGCGAAATCTTGGTGCCGTTCAAGTCCGACGTTTGCGTGGGACCGCCGGCGAGCATGATCGCGTCCGTGAGCGTGATGTCGGCCGGCACCCAGAAGAATCCTGGATGCCCAACATTTCCCACAACAGCAATCTGTACCAACGGCGTAACTTGTACCGTCGGGTTTTTCAGATACTGCGACAGCTGCTTCGTCAAATAATCCGGCAACTCCGAATGCAACACGCCTGCTAACGGAATAGGCGGAAGATTCTTCAGTTGAATCACTCGTCCAGCGCGAACGATCGCCGTGTCGCTCAGCGTCGAGTCGCCCCGAACAACGATCGCAATTCGATCGCCCGCCTGAAAATCACCGTCCTTGAGTCGCTGCCTTATCGCGGCCGCTTGCGCCTGCTTGCCTTGTCGTTCGAGGGCCTCTGCTTCCGACTCTAACTGTGCGCGCGTCAGACGCGTGTGCGCCGTGTCACTGAGGATCTGTGCCTTTCGCGCCGAATCGAGTCGCGCTGAGTCTCCTTGGACCGGCGCGACGTGCGTCGTATCGCGTTGGACTGGCTGCTGAGCGGGGAGCCCGCTCGTGATGAGTGCCGACATGCCGATGATCGTGATCACGCGGCCGAATCGGCGTGCGGTCTTCTGTAGCTCCCTGCCCAAGAGCGCTGGCATAGTCCTCCGGCGACGTTGCACCACTTGTGCTAGCCGTCCGTTTGGGTTCGAAAGTGGTGAATCTCTCGGCGCGACTTTCGTTTCATGAATTGCGCCGTTCGATCAGGAAGGTCCGGTGCGAGGCGATCGTGTAGCAGGGATACAACATAACATGGGTTACCTCTCCCACATTCATCGATCTTCCATGAGCAAACAGAAATTCGCTCCACACTGCTGTCGCGAACGAAAAGCTTGGAATTTCCGGTGACCTAGCGCAGCGGCACGTCGAATCGCCCGTATCGCCATTCCATCGGTCCTGTGGCACCAGCGCGGCAAATTTCGCCGCTAAGGCCGTTCTCATCCTAGCGTAACGGTCTGGTATACATGCAGTTAGCACAGCAGTTGCAGCTCCGCATGAGTTCTGCATGGTCCGGGCACGACCAACAACGCTTCCTTCAGGTGTCTCTCCAAACGACCCGCCGGGCAAGACGACGCCCGTATCCGGTGAGTATGTCCGAAAACGAGAAGCCGTCTCGCCCGCCGCTCGTGCTCCTCGCGAACGACCAGGAATGGTCGGCGCGTTCGCTCGAGAGCATTCTCGGGCCCAACGGCTACGCGGTGCTCCGCGCGTACACTGGCAAGCAGGTGTTGGATCTCGCGCGGAGCGCGCAGCCGGATCTCGTCATCATGGACATTCGACTGCCGGACATGGACGGTGGGGATGTGTGTCGGCAGTTGCTCGATGATGTTCGCTTCAATGTGTCCACTCCAATCATCATCACTACATCTGGTCCCGCTGAGCGGAGCCAACGGCTTGCCGCGTTGCAAGCCGGCGCTTGGGAGTTCGTGAGTCAACCGCTCGACGGTGAAGTGTTGCTGCTCAAGCTCGATGCGTTCATGCGCAGCAAGCGTGAGGCAGATCGATTGCGCGCCGAAAGTCTGCTCGATCCCACGACAGGTTTGTACAACATGCGCGGACTTGTGCGACGCGCGCGCGAGATTTCAGCAGAAGCACAGCGACTCAAGGCGCCCATTGCCTGCGTTGCATTCGCGCCGGTGGCCGAAGCACCAGACCTCGCGGAGCGACCGCTCAATGGTGACACTGAGCACGTGATCGAGTATTTGGCGTCTCTCGTGCGACGCGCCGGGCGCGTCTCCGATGCGATCGGCCGGCTTGGCCCAACGGACTTTGCCATCATTGCACCGGCGACCGCCGGCGATGGCGCGGTGCGCATGATGCAACGCATTCAGGAAACGATGGACGCTGAACCGACTACGATCGGTGACGCGGCGCACAAAGTCAGAATCCGGGCCGGCTACTGCGCCGTGCCGGATTTCTCCGAGTCCACGGTGGACGCAGTCGAAATGCTGCTGCGTGCTACCACGGCCCTCCGATACCTCCGTACCGAGGAATCGAGTGTGCCGATCCGGGCGTTCGAAGACGTGCCCCTCCGGTCGGCGCTCTAGCGCGCGTCGCGAACTGCCCGCACGAACATTGCTATTATTCAGACTGCGCGTCCATCACGCAGTTGCGGCGCGCATCCGGTCCGTGCGTCATCCGACGGTGCCGATTCCGCTTTCATCTATGAGCTGCCCATTAGCCTCGCATGACGAAAACCGCCACCGAGGAGCGCATGAGTATCGTGATCGTCGGTCACGTCGATCACGGCAAGAGCACGATCATCGGCAGGTTACTGGCCGATAGTCACTCACTTCCCGACGGGAAGCTCGAGCAGGTCAAAGAGCTCTGCGCACGAACGGCGAAGCCGTTCGAGTATGCGTTCCTCCTCGACGCGCTGCGTGATGAGCGCGCGCAAGGCATCACGATCGATTCCGCGCGTGTCTTTTTTCGCACGGCGCGACGCGAATACATCGTGATCGATGCACCCGGTCACATCGAGTTTCTCAAGAACATGATCACGGGCGCCTCGCGCGCCGAAGCCGCGTTGCTCGTGATCGACGCGCAGGAAGGCGTGCAAGAGAACTCGCGGCGCCACGGCTACATGCTCGCGATGCTCGGCATCAAGCAGTGCGTGGTGCTGGTCAACAAGATGGACCTGGTCGGGTTCGACCAAGCAGAGTACGACAAGCTGGTGACGTCGCTCACCGCGTTTCTCGCGCAGGTGAACATCACGCCCGCCTGCTTCATCCCGGTAAGCGGTCGAGACGGAGACAATCTCGCGGACGCGTCGACGCGGATGCCGTGGTATCGCGGTCCAACGGTACTTCAGGCACTCGACACCTTCGAGCCGGAAGCGCCGCCGGTTGGGCTTCCGTTTCGGCTGCGCGTCCAGGACGTGTACAAGTTCACGGGGCAAGGCGATGACCGCCGCATCGTGGCCGGCACCATCGACGCGGGACAGGTTTCGGTGGGCGACCGACTGGTGTTTCTTCCGTCGGGCAAACGCAGCAGCGTGAAATCCATCGAGGCCTTCAACCGCCCAACGCAGACGGAGACGTCTGCTGGTTGGGCGACGGGCGTCACGCTCACGGAACAGATCTACGTCGCGCGCGGCGAGCTCGCAGTGCGCGAGTCCGATCCGATGCCGCAGGTCACCACCAGGCTGCGCGTGAGCCTCTTCTGGCTCGGGCAGCGCCCGCTCGAGATGCGAAAGGAGTACGCGCTCAAGATGGGTGCGGCGCGCGTGCCCATGCGCCTCGAGTCGGTGGACCGCGTGATCGATGCATCGACGCTGGCGGCGCGTCCTAACGCAACGCGCGTGGAACGACACGACGTCGCGGACTGCGTGCTCAAGATCGGGAAGGCGGTGGCGTTCGACCTGGCGAGCGACCTCCCGGTGACGAGCCGCTTTGTGATCGTGGACGAGTACGACATCCGCGGCGGCGGCATCGTGCGTGAAGCGCTGCCCGACCAACAGGGTTGGGTGCGCGAGAAAGTGCTGGTGCGCAACTCGAAATGGGAGCGCGGATCGATCCCGCTCGAGCGTCGCGCCGAACGGTTCAACCAGCGCGCGACGCTGCTGCTCATCACGGGTGACAAGGAAACCGAGCGTAAGGCATTGGCGAAGGAGCTCGAGGGCCGGCTCTTCGCGCAGGGCAAGGTGGTGTACTTCCTCGGCATCGGCAGCGTGTTGTACGGCGTCGACGCCGACATCGGGCGCCAGCGCGAGAACCGCTTGGAGCACATGCGGCGCCTTGCCGAAGTCGCCAACATCATGCTCGATGCAGGCATGATTCTCATCGTCACGGCCGCCGAGCTCACGGCCGAAGACCTCGAGGTGATTCGGGCCGCCGTGGAGCCGGAGCGCATCGAAACCATCTGGGTGGGCGACCGCATGACGACGGACCTGGAGTGCAACCTATACGTCAGCGACGGAGAAGGGAGGGCGGAGGCGCTCGAGCGCATCGAGACGCGGCTCAAGGACCTGGGCGTCGTCTATCGTCCATGGTGAACTCCGAACGACTCATCGCAGACGTTCGCCAGCTGGCCCGCGATGCGGGCGCGGCGATTCTTCGATACTACGGCTCGAGCGACACGCGGCAGGCGATTGCCTGGAAGGAGAACGCGAGCCCGCTCACGATGGCGGATCGCGATGCGCACACGGTGATTGCCGATGGATTGTGTCGCCTAACGCCCGACATTCCGGTGCTGTCCGAGGAAGGCGACATTCCGGACTACGATGCGCGTCGTCATTGGACGCGCTTCTGGCTCGTGGATCCGCTGGACGGCACCAAGGAATTCACGAAGGGCATCGGCGAGTTCACGGTGAACATCGCGCTCATCGAGAACGGGGCATCCACCATGGGGGTCATCTACGCACCGGTGCTCGACCTGCTCTACTGGGCGCGAGCCGGCGCGGGGACCTGGCGCGAGGAGCACGGCGCGCAGCCCGAGCGCGTCTACAGCGGCGATCGTCCCGCGACGGGCGGCCGCATCGTCGTGCAGAGCCGGTCGCATCCGTCGGCGGAGCTCGAGGCGTACCTGGCCACGATCCAGGTGGAGCAGCGCGTTGCGTTGGGCAGCTCGCTCAAGTTTTGCTGGGTGGCGGATGGCCGCGCCGACGTCTACCCCCGTTTCGGCCCAACGATGGAGTGGGACGTGGCGGCCGGAGATTGCATTTACTGCGAGTCGGCGCGCAGCGGGCGCCGGCAGACACCATTCACGTACAACAAGCGGGAACTGCGCAATGGCTCGTTCGTTCTTGGTGCCTAACGGCGCCGAAACGCTCCGCACAACCCGGCTCGACCATGCATCGTGACACCAATGTCCGGTCGTTCGCCAAAGCGTTTTCGTGGCGCATCTTTGGGTCCCTCACCACGACGGTCATCGTATATGTTTTCACGAAGCGGGTGCAGGTGGCGCTGTTCGTCGGCGTCGTCGAGCTGGTCGGCAAGATCCTGTTGTTCTGGTTGCACGAACGCCTGTGGGAGCGCATTCCGTTAGGCAAGCACGAGCCCACGCCAACGGTCATCTGGTTCACCGGCCTGTCGGGGTCCGGCAAGACGACCATCGCGCAGTGGGTCCACGCCGACCTGCGGCGCCGCGGCATTCGGGCCGAGTATCTCGATGGCGACACGATCCGCCATCTCTTCCCGATGACTGGATTTACGCGGACCGACCGCGATCAGCACATTCGCCGCGTCGGGTACCTGGCAAGCAAGCTCGAGGAGAACGGCGTATTCGTCGTGGCGTCGTTCATTTCGCCGTACGAGGAGTCGCGGGCGTTCGTGCGCGGGCTGTGCCGGAACTTCGTCGAGGTCTACGTGTCGACACCATTGGAGGAGTGCGAGCGCCGCGACGTCAAAGGACTATATGCCCGTGCCCGGCGCGGCGAGATCCGCAACTTCACGGGCATCGACGACCCGTACGAAGCGCCGGTCAACGCCGACGTCGTGATCGACACGCGCGGCGTGACCGTCGAGGAATCCGGCGGGAAGATAATAAATCGGATTCGCGGAAACCTGTAGGTCCGTGGATCAGGAGTGAATGATGGATCATCTGGAACAACTCGAGAACCGAAGCATCCACATCCTGCGGGAAGCGTACGCGAATTTCCGGCAGCTGTGCATGTTGTGGTCGATCGGGAAAGACAGCACGGTGATGCTCTGGCTGGCACGGAAGGCGTTCTTCGGACACGTGCCGTTCCCGCTCGTGCATATCGACACGTCGTTCAAGATTCCCGAAATGATCGCTTACCGGGACAGGCTGGCCGCCGAGTGGCATCTGAACCTCATGTACGGCCAGAACGAGGTCGCGCTCGCGGAGCGTCGCACGTACCCGGATGGCGCGGTCGATCGCCTGACGTGCTGCGGCCTGCTCAAGACGGAAGCGTTGCGTCGCACGCTCAGTGGCGAGGGGCCGCGGTATCGCTTCAACCACACGACGCGCACGTACGAGCGGGATCGCAACACGGAGCCGTTCACGGGTGTGATCGTGGGCGCGCGCGCCGATGAAGAGGGCAGCCGCTCCAAGGAGCGCTACTTCTCGCCTCGCACGACGCAGAGCGAGTGGGAGGTGCAGGATCAGCCGCCGGAATTCTGGAACCAGTACAAAACAGAGTTTGCGCCAGGCACGCACGTCCGCATCCATCCACTGCTCGACTGGACCGAATTGAACATCTGGGAGTACATCGGCCGCGAACAGATTCCGACGGTGTCACTCTACTACAATCACGGCGACGGCACGCGCTATCGTTCGTTAGGCTGCGGCCCCTGCACGCAGAAGGTGCAGTCGGAAGCGCACGACGTGAGCGAGATCATCGTCGAGCTGCGCACCGGCAAGTTCTCGCACATTGCGGAACGGGCTGGCCGTGCGCAGGACAAGGAGGATGGCGGCGGCCTCGAGTCCTTGCGGCGCGACGGATACATGTGATCAGGTACAAAAAGATGGCCGGCCGCGGAGCGTACACCGCGGCCGGCCATTTTTGTTGTATTCGTCGAGTATCCGATCAGCTCTTGCCGGACAGCTCGCCAACCTGCGGCGCCAACTGCGGCAATTCGTCGTCCTCGCTGGTGGTGTATCCGTAGAGGTAGGTGTAGTAGCGATACACGCCCTGCGCGCGGATGTCGTTGAGCACCGCGCCTAACAGGCGAATCGGCAGCCGCTTCAGGAGCTTGAGCTTCGCGTCGGCCATACGGCGGTCCGTCGTGCCGGTCCGCAGGACCAGCAGCAAGTTGCCGGTCGCCGCGCCTAACACGAACGGGTCCACACCCGCGCCGAGCGGCGGGCTGTCGATCAGAATCACGTCGTAGCGTGCCCGCAGCTCGCCCATGAGCTGCAGCATCGCCTGCGAGTGCAAGAGCTCGGGGCCACGATGACGGCGCGTGCCGCACGGGATCAGCGCGAGCTTCTCGTGCGTTGTGGTGCGGAGAATCGTCTCGAGCGGCGCATCGCCACTCAAATAGTCGAGCAAGCCCGGACGCCGGTTGGCACCGAACATCGCGTGCAGCTGGCCGCGGCGCGTGTCGCCATCCACGAGCACCGTACGATAGCCCGCTTCGGCGAACGACAGCGCGAGGTTGGACGAGACCAACGACTTGCCGTCTCCTGGTCCGGGGCTGGACACCGCGAATGCGATGGAGCCTGCTCCGGCGTAGGAGTTCGATAGACTCATGCGAATCGTTCGGAAGGCCTCGATAACCTGTGCGGCTTCCTCGGCGTTCGGCTCGCCGCTTCGCGCGCGCTTGATGCTCGGCACGGCGCCGAGGATGGTGAGTCCAAGATCGCTCGTCACCTGCTCCGGATATCGGAAGCGCGGATCGGTATGATCGAGCAACAGCGCGAGACCGAGCGCGCCACCCAGGCTCGCGACGATCGCAAACGCGATGATGGTCGGCGTCGTGTTCTTGGTGGGCAGCAGCGGCGCGATGGCTGTGTCGAGAACGCTGATGTCCGGAATCGCGCTCGCCTCGGCGAGCTTCATTTCCTGGTACCGTGCCAGCAGCATCTGATACAGCTGCGTCTTGGTATTCACGTCGCGCTCCAGGCGCATCTGGTCGATCGTGCGCGCCGGAATCGCTTTGAGCTGCTTGCCCGCGCTGGCGATTTGTCCCTGGAGATCAGTCTCGCGCGACTGAATCTGGGCGATGAGTGCACGCAAGATTCCAGGAATCGTTTGCGTGCGCATGGCCTGCACGCTTGTGCGTAGCGCCTGCACCGTCGGGTGCTGGTCGGTGTAGACCTCGCGCGCCGTTCGCAGTTCCCCCTCGCGCTTGGCGAGATCGGTCAGCGCGCTCTGCAGCGCCGGCGATTGGTGTGCGGTGAGAATCGGCACGAACGCATCGGCACTGATCGAATTCGGATTTTGAATGAGCTGCTGTAGCGCTGCCTGATCGTGCTGTAACAGCTCGAGCTGCGCCTTGTCGGTGAAATAGTTTCCGATGACGGGGTTGCCGCCGACCGCACCACCACCGAGCGGGTCGTTAGGCGCAGCGGCCTGACCGACGCCGCCGGGTAGCTGGTTGGCGCCCGCTTGGGCGCCGGTGAGCGGATCATTCGCCGCACCCGCGCCAGGGTCGGTGGGCAGCGTAATCGAATTCTGTCGGAACGCCTGGTACGCCGCCTCCGCCGTGCGAAGGTTTTCACGCGCGGTGTCGAGCTGGTCGCTCAACATTGCGCTGCTCTGCTCGAGGTTGCGGCGCTTCAATTCGCCGGCTGTACTTACGAACTCCGCCATCACGGCGTTCAGGATCGCTGCCGTACGACGCGGGCTGCGCCCGGTCATGCTCACTTTGAGGAACGCGCTCCGCTCCGGCAACGTGACATCCATCCGGCCGAGCAGGCCGACGGCGACGTCGCGTGGATCGGCCACGGTGAACTGGATCGCGCGTCCCTTGCCGAGCGTCTCTGGACGTGGCTTCCACAGGAAGCCGACCGTCCGCCCAACGGAGTCTCCGACATTTCCCGACTCGACGGCCGCGCCCTGGTCGGTGACGAGCGAATATTTGTGACCGGTGGGATCGACGCGCAGCGCATAGCTGCCGGCGCGGAATCCGGGTCCCGGTTGGAATCCGGCAAACACCGCGGAGTCGGCCAAATTAGTTGGCCACAGATACAACGACATCTTCTTCACCACGCGGTCCATGATGGTCGAGCTCTTGAGGAGATCGGCCCATGCACCGGCGGCGAGAAGCTCGTCGGGCTGAAGTGGTCCCGGCGCCTCGCTTCTTTGCGCGGCGGCACCGGAGTCGTTGATCCAGAGCTGTCCCTGCGTCGCGTACTCAGGCGGCAGAAACCTGGTCACGATCACGCCGGCTGCACCGCCGACGAGGACCAAAATCAGGATCAGCCACTTATAACGCCGTAGGGCAGCGAAGTACCGCGCCCATGGTATTCCAGGCTCGTCGCCGTTCTGCGATCCCCACTGCGGCCAACCACCTTGCGGCAGAAACGCCGGGAAGTTCGGATCGGGGCCGCGCTCGACGGGAAGGTTCGAAGGGATGTAGTTGCCGGTCATTCGATACCGACTCTCCAAGGTTGATTCACGCTCATCGTGCTCCAACATCGCGCTTCAACATCGCGAGCGTGGAATTGGGCTCGACGCGTAGAGCGGATGCAAATCCGGGCCCACACGTCGTGCACGGTGAGCAACCGTGTAACGGCCTCGGACCTGATCAACTATGTGCCAACATGCGCCGAGGAATGAGTGCGGATGATCACAGGAACGCGCCTGCGCTCGCTTGGACGGGAGATGTAAGCTGCGGTTGAAAGACGGGGTAAGTCGTTACCGGAGAGCCTGCCTTCGCGTTCTATGGCAGACGCGCCCAGTTGCGCGGCCAGTGCGGCGACCCGTCGATGTCGCGAGCGGGCATATGTATATAATCGACAACACGTTGTCCCGCATCTAGGCACGGCTTGACGACGCTGGTCCCACCCGGCACGGCGTGCTTCCGACACAACGATTGCTTAGCTTGAGTCCGCCTCTGTGACCTTTAGGCGTTCCGTGTGATCTACATCATGTGGAACGTTGACAACAGCGATGTAGCGTATGGATTACAGGCGATGTTGCCCATGACCAACGGAACATCACCGCTGGTTCGCAGGGGATCGCCTCGCGTTCAAGAGAGGAGATTGTCGCATGTCGATGCCGTTTGTTGAAGAGTCGGAAAACATTCCTGCGCCCGCGCAGGCACCGGAAGCAGCATCGCGTGACCCGCTATCGATCCCCGCCGAAGTAAAGGCAAGCATCCGAATCCTGGTAGTCGACGACGACCGTACGCTGCGTGAGGGATGCGCGAGCGTGCTACAGCTCGACGGCTACAACGTCACATTCATCGGGCGCGGTGATGAAGCGCTCGAGATGGTTCGGCGTCGCAAGTTCGACATCGTGCTCGTGGATCTCTATCTCACGCCGGTGTCGGGCGTCGACATTCTCAAAGCAACGCTCGAGACGCATCGCGACACCATCGTAGTAGTGATGACGGGAAATCCGAGTGTGACGTCGAGTATCGAGGCGTTGCGCGCTGGAGCCTGGGACTATTTGCCAAAGCCGTTTTCAGCAACGCATCTGCAAGTGCTCGTAGGCCGCGCGTCGCACGCGGTGATGGTTGCGCGCGAGACCAACGACCTTCGCCTGCAACTGGTACAACAGAGCGGCAACAGCGACAAGATCACGCTGTTGGGTGTGTCGCCCGCGTTCAGGCGGGCGGTGGAGCTGGCGCGGAAGGTCGCGTCGACCGACGCGTCGGTGATGATCACGGGTGAGAGCGGGACGGGCAAAGAAGTGATTGCCCAGTTCATTCATCATCACAGTCGGCGTGCGAGCCGCAAGCTGGTGCCGATCAACTGTGCCGCGCTGCCGGAGCCGTTGCTCGAGAGCGAAATGTTCGGTCACCGGAAGGGCGCGTTCACCGGTGCTGATCGCGACAAACCCGGTTTGCTCGAGACCGCGAACGGCGGGACGCTGTTCCTGGATGAGCTGACGGAGATGTCGCACCCGATTCAGGCCAAGCTCCTCCGCGTGCTGCAGGACGGCGTTGTGCGCCGGGTGGGCAGTGAGCAGCAGGATGCGGTGGTGGACGTGCGATTCATTTCGGCGACGAACCGTGATCCACAGGACGCGGTGAACAAAGCCGTTTTGCGCGAGGATCTCTTCTATCGGCTCCGCGTAGTGCCAATCAAGCTGCCACCTTTGCGCCAGCGATTGGAGGACATTCCGCTGCTCGCGAATCACTTCTTGGCGCATTATTGGGCTCGCCATCGATTACCTGGAGATAGCCAGCCGAAGCTGACCGACGCAGCCCTCGACTTCTTGCGGTCCAGGCCATGGCGGGGCAACGTCCGTGAGTTACAAAACGCGATCGAGCATGTTGCCGTGTTGAGTGAGCCAGGACAGCCGATCCAACCGTCAGATATACCAGTGTACGATGACGGTCCGATGCCGGCGGCAAGGAGCACGCTGCCGATGTCGATGATGGATGAGCCGTACCACGCGGCAAAGGACCGGCTGATCGCGGAGTTCGAGAAGGAATACCTGACGCGCCTTTCCGCGCGGGCGGGCGGAAACATGTCGCGAGCAGCACGGCTCGCGAACATCGACCGCACGACACTGTATCGCCTCATGGAGAAGCACAACGTGCGGCGTGACGAGTTGACCGGTTCTGGCGAGTGAGGTCGCGCGCTCCGCGCGTGACCGCAACGGCGCGAGAAACAGAGCGTGTCGAGCGTTCATCGGGTGGCAGCGGCGTTGTTCGCGCCGTGTCACCCGTCGTTTCGCTTGCTGCTCCCGATTTACGCATCGTGAAGCCGTTACGTGAGGCGCTCCGCCGCGCGGCTGATCGCGTGGCCGCGGCGCCGGTCGCGGTGGAGCAGGGCACGCAGGCGGACGATCTCCGATTTCAATTGGAGGCGTTGCAGGCGGCGATCGCACAGGCGGCGGCGGGTGAGTCACCCCTCCTCGAGCGTGCCGCGCCGGCCGTGCCGGTCCAGAAAGTTCTCAACCTTCTGCGCGCGGCGTTGGTCTCGGAGCTGTCGGCGCTGCGTGAGCCGGTGCCGGCCACCGAGGTCATTTCGCTCCTGACGGCGATCGAGAACGTGCAGGTGGCGTTGGATCGCGACGAGGCGCACCGTTTCGCGTCGCGCTTGTCGGGCGCGGGCGGTCTCGAGTTGATCGTCGAGGTGGCGCACGACCTGCGCTCCCCACTGGCGTCGATCCTGTTTTTGGCGGAGACGCTCAGAAAGGCGCAGAGCGGTGTGGTGAATCCGGTGCAGGAGCGTCAGCTCGGGCTCATCTACAGCGCGGCATTCGGGTTGAGCGCGATGGCGAGCGACGTGATCGAGTTGGCGCGCGGCGGCGATCGCCTGGTTGACACGGCGCCGGTGCCGTTTTCGGTGGCGGACCTCATGCGCTCAGTGCGTGACATCGTGCTGCCGATGGCCGAGGAGAAAGGCCTAACGGTGAGGCTCACGACGCCGGACGCGGATTTCCGGTTAGGCCACCCGGGCGCGTTGAATCGCGTGCTGCTCAACCTGACCACGAACGCGCTCAAGTTCACGAGCGACGGGCACGTCGAGCTCACCGCAAAGCAGCTGTCGCGCACACGGCTCGAGTTCTCCGTGCAGGACACGGGTCGCGGGATTCCGCCGGAAGTGATGAGTTGTCTGTTCGAGACGTTCCGGCGCCGGCGGAACGCGGGCGAGTACACGTTCTCCAGCGCGGGACTCGGGTTGTCCATCTGCCGCAAGCTCGTGGCGGCGATGGGAGGCGCCCTGCAGGTGGACACCAGCTCCACCGAGGGAACACGATTCAGCTTCGAGCTGGATCTGGCGGTCGCGCCGCGACTCTAGCGCGCGAGCCGATTCGTTAGGCGGTGCTGCGCGCCGGTGCTACGCCACGCGCTCCCGCGATCTCGTACACTTCTGTCGCCGTCAGCACATCGCGCTCCAGGAGCGCGGAGGCAAGTGCATCCACCGCGCCCTGATGTTCGCGCACGATCGCTTCGGCGCGTCGTGCCTGCGCGGAGATCAGCGATCGAGTGGCGTGGTCGATCTCGCCCTGCAGCTGCGCGCTCGGCGGCCCACCCTGGGCGGTTGGGTCGGCGCTGATGAGTCCTACCTCGTCGCTCATACCGAACTCCGCGACCATCCGGTGCGCGATCGAAGTCGCCTGCACGAGATCGGCGCCCGCCCCGGTCGTGACGGCATCGGGCCCGAGGAACACCAGCTCCGCGGCGCGTCCGCCGAGCGCTTTGGCGATGACGCCCTCGAGGTACGAGCGCGGATGGACGTGGCGATCAGATTCCGGTGCGAAGTGCGCCGCGCCGAGCGAGCGGCCGCGGGGCTCGATGGTGACCTTGTGCAGACGATCATCCGGGCACGCGACGAGTCCGACGATGGCGTGACCCGCCTCGTGGATCGCGATCAGGCGCCGCTCGGCTTCTCCCATGATGACGCCAGTGCGGACGCGGCCAAGCAGGACTTTGTCGCGGGCCTGTTCGATGTGCGAGTTGGTGATCCGTTCGCAGTCGTCCTGCACGGCGATGATCGCCGCTTCGTTCAACAGATTGGCGAGGTCGGCCCCGGAATGCCCAACGGTGAGCTGCGCCAAGCGCTCGAGGTCGACGTCCGGGCCGAACGGACGGCCGGCGGCGTGGACGCGGAGGATCTCGGCACGGTCGGTGACGGTAGGCAGCGGTACTTCGACCACGCGATCGAAACGGCCGGGCCGGCGCACCGCGGGGTCGAGCATGTCCTCGCGGTTGGTCGCGGCCATCCAGACGACGCCGTCGTTGGCCTCCATGCCATCCATCTCGACCAGGAGCTGGTTGAGCGTGACTTCCTCTTCGCCCGACCGGTTAGGCCTGCCGCGCCGGCCGCCGAGCGAGTCGAACTCGTCGATGAAGACGATACAGGGCGCCTGTTCGCGCGCGCGCTTGGCCAACTGGCGCACGCGTCGAGAGCCGACGCCGACGTACACCTCGTTGAAGTCGGAGCCCGCAGCGACGATGACGGGACACCCCGCCTCGCCGGCGACCGCGCGGGCGAGCAGCGTCTTGCCGGTTCCCGGCGGGCCCACGAGCAGCACACCCCTCGGGCAGCGGGCGCCCAACGCGCGATATCGGTCGGGATTGGCGAGATATGTGACCACGTCGGAGAGATCGGCGCGCGCTTCACGTGCGCCGCCGACGTCGGCCAAGGTGAGGTGGCGCGATGGTGGCGTAGCAACGAAGCGCGCCGAGGCAACGGCGCCGCGTTGGCGGATGACGACGTAGATCACGACCCCGACGATGATGACGAGGCTCAGGATCTGGATCAGAAGCTCGATGCCGCCGGTCGGGCCCGCGTCTTCTACGGTGACGCGGACGCCGCCGGCGCTCCACTGTTGAAGCTCCGTGAGCGTGACGGCGCGCTGCGGGACGTTCGCCTCAATGCCCGTGGCGCGCTGTCCGGATATCGTGCGCGGCGCGCGCAAGGTGGCGACCAGTCGGGCGCCGCCATCGTCCACGCGGAGCTCTCTGACGTCATGCGCGGCGAGCGCCTGAGCGAGCTCCGAGAACGATACGGTGGGGTTGGGCGCCGTCGTCGAGTGCAGCAGACGATAGGCGACGAGACCGAGAACGAGCGACGCGCCGATAGCGGCCACGATAGGCCATGGGCGGGTTCTGCGCGGGCGCTGACGGTTGGAACGGCGAGACATGTGGCGGCGGAGGGTCCAGCGGCTGGGCCGCGGAGCTTCTTTTCGAGACGGGGCGGGCACGTGGCGTCTGCCAAAGGTAGTCTCGCGAAGGACGCCGCGGTGTCCGCGATGTAACGCGCGTCGCTCGGAGCGAACGACGCGGTCAGGAAACCTTGCGGGTTTTTCTCCGGAGAAAGTCCATGAGGATGAACTGACCGAGAGTCATCGTGTTGGTGAAATAGGCCTTTCCACGGCTGATGGCGGCGACGCGCTTCACGAACTCGACGAGGGCCCGGTCGCGGGCGAGCATGAAGGTGTTGATCATGATGCCGCAGCGGCGGCAGTCGGCCACCTCGCGGAGCGTCTGCGCCGCGACGAGGGCGTCGAGCCCCATCGAGTTCTTGTAGATCGTCCCGTTAGGCATCGTGAGAGCGCTCGGCTTGCCGTCGGTGATCATGACGATCTGGCGCATGTCCTTCTTCTGCGAGGCGAGGATGCGCCGCGCGAGCTTGAGGCCTTCGGCGGTGTTGGTGTGGTACGGGCCCACCTGGGCGTGCGCGAGCCGGGCGAGCGGAATCTCTTCGGCCGAATCGTGGAAGAGGACGACGCGGAGCGTATCGCCCGGGAACTGCGTGCGAATGAGATGCGTGAGCGCCAGCGCGACTTTCTTGGCGGGCGTGAAGCGATCCTCGCCATAGAGAATCATCGAGTGCGAGGTGTCGAGCATGAGCACCGTCGCGCACGATGAGCGGTATTCCGCCTGACGCACCATCAAGTCCGAGTAATCGAGGTCGATCGGGACGTCTAGATTGCCGTTGCGAATGAGCGCGTTCTGCAGCGTGGCGTTCACGTCGAGGTTCATCGTGTCGCCGAACTCGTAGGTGCGGCTCGCGGCGTCTGCCTCGATACCGGTTGCGAGGTACGGCGTGTCGTGGCTGCCGAAACTCGACTTGCCCAACGAGCCGAGAAGGCTTCGCAGCGTCTTGAATCCGAGGAAGTCGATTCCTTTTTCGGTGAGCTGGAATTGGACGTCGCGGGCGGCGGCGCGAGCGAGTCCTCCGGGACCGGTTACTTCCTGATGACCGGCCGGCATCTGCGGCGGCGCCTCGAGATTGAGATAGCCTTCCTGCACGAGGCGCTGGATGATGTCGTCGAGCAGTTTGGCGAGCTTGGCGGTGCTTTCTCCATCGTCATCGGCTTCGCCGCGCAGCGCGTCGAGCATCTCCGGTGTAAACTGTCCGCTATCCATCAATGCATTGAGAATCGCCTCGCGTAGGGCTTCCATGGAGCGGTCGGCGTCTCCGCCGAACTCGCCCCAGTACGGGTGCTGCATCTTGCCGCCGGCGAATCCGGATTGCAGGAGAAAGTCGGCGAGCTTGTCGAGGAGCGATTGGAGGTCGATGGCGTCCGCCATCTCGGGACTGAACTTCGAATACGTGTGCGACCGCATGCAGCCACCTTGTCATCGGTTGGGCGAAAGATCAAGCATCGCCTGTGGCGCGCGTGACGCGGCGCGATGCTCGCTCCTCTATATCTAACACTCCACTCGCCGTTCGCGTTTCGGTGACGCTTCCTCCCCGATCGTTGGAACAACGCAGCCGGTCGGTAACGCCGTCCAGCGTGGCACCCGTGCCTCGCTACCGGAATCCGATTCGGGTGTTGATGGTGCACCGCAACTTCCGCCTGTTCTGGTTGGGGCAGACGGGGTCTGTGATCGGCACGTGGATGGAGTCCGTGGCCACGGGCTGGTTGGCGCTGCAGCTCACGAACAGCGCGTTCATGGTTGGCGTGGTGGCGGCGGCAGGGTCGCTGCCCGTGTTGCTGCTGACATTGTACGCGGGCGTCGTGGTGGACCGCCGCCCGAAGCTGCGAATGGTGAAGACCACCCAGTCATTGCTGCTCGTCCAGGCGGGTGTGCTGTGGTGGTTCAACTGGTCGGGCCACATCACGGTAGCGTGGTTGACGCTGTTGTCGCTGGTGGCCGGATCCATCAGCGCGTTCGACATTCCGGCGCGTCAGTCGCTGATGATCGAGCTCGTGGGGCGCGAAGATGTCGTCGACGCGATCGCGCTCAACTCGAGCGGATTCAATCTGGCGCGCGTGATCGGGCCGGCGCTGGCGGCGATCGTGATCGATCGGTTAGGCCTGTCGTGGTGCTTCGCGATCAACTCGGTGAGCTTCGTGCTCGTGCTCATCGGGCTGTCGATGATCCGGTTGTCGGCGGGTGAGGAGCGTGTCGCGGCGAAGAGCGCGCGCGCGGCGAACGGCGGTTCGATGGCGGGGCTGGTGGAGGGCCTGCAGTTCATGCGGCGCACGCGGGCGGTCGCGCTGCTCATGATGCTGGTGGCGGTGTATTCGGTGTTCGGCATCCCGTTTCTCGTGTTGATGCCGGTGTTTGCTCAGAACGTGCTCCGTGGGAACGCACAGACATACGGGACGCTGCTGGCAGCGGTGGGCGTCGGCGCGGTGCTCGGCGCGCTTTCGTTGGCGATGATGGGTCATCGCGCGCGGCGCGGGCAGTGGTTGGCGTACGCCTCAGTATCCTTCTGCTTGTTTCTGTTCGCGTTCTCGTTCACGCGGGCGTTGTGGGTGTCGGTGCCGCTGTTGGCGCTGGTGGGATTCGCCATGATTCAGAACAACGCGCTGGCGAACGGTCTCTTGCAGACGTTGTCGCCGGACCATCTGCGCGGCCGCGTGATGGCGGCGTATGCGTTCGTGTTCGTGGGGATGGGACCGATCGGGTCGTTGCTCGCCGGGACGGTGGCCGAGGTGGCGGGAACGCCGGTTGCGGTCGGCGCGGGCGCACTTGTGCTGCTCGCGTTCGCGAGCTGGGTATTATGGGTTCGGCCGGAGGTGAAGACGCTTTGATCTTCCGTTAGGCAGGCGGAGCGAACCGTTCGCGGGCGAGGCGGACGACGATGCTGGCCGCGCCGTCGATGCCGAGCCACTCGGTGTTCAGGCACAGATG
>DATJET010000056.1:0-28406 GCA_035496295.1 Gemmatimonadaceae bacterium | reverse complement strand
GCCAGCGCCGCGGCGAGATGGGCATCCGGTTGGCGTTAGGCGCCAGCGGTTCACAGGTCACGCGGCTCGTCGTGTGGGAATCGGCCCGCCTGGCCGCGGCCGGCGTCCTCATCGGGCTCGCCGGCGCCGTGGCCACGACGCGCGTGATGCAGTCGCTGCTCTTCGACGTGAGCCCGACCGATCCGCTTACGTTAGGCGCCGTGACCGCGTTGCTGTTGGGTGTGGCGGTGGCGGCGGCGTGGATGCCCGCCCGCCGCGCCTCGCGCGTCGATCCCGTGGAAGCGCTGCGCGCCGGCTAGCGTCTTGGGCGGCGCGTTAGACGCGTGCCGCCAGCTGCGCCAGCCGATCCGCTGCGGCCTCCAGCGTCTGACGCTTCTTGCAGAACGCGAACCGGATCAGCGAGCGGCCTAACGCTGGCTCGTGGTAGAAGCTCGACCCGGGCACCGTCGCGACGCCGGCCTCGCGCGTCATCCATTTGGCGAACGCGTCGTCGTCCTGGTCACTCAACGCGGAGAAATCGGCGAGCACGTAGTACGCACCCTCGGGCGCGGTGTATGTAAATCCCGCCTCGCCGAGCGCCGTGCAGAGGAGGTCGCGCCGCTCGCGATAGTCGCGCGCCAGGTGATTGTAGTAGTCGGCGTCGAACGCCATGCCCACGGCAGCCGCCGCCTGCAGCGGCGCCGGCGCGCCCACCGTTAGGAAGTCGTGTACCTTGCGGATCGCGGTCGACGCCGCGGCCGGCGCGATCGCGTAGCCCAACCGCCACCCGGTGCAGCTGAACGTCTTCGACAGCCCGGAAATGGTCACCGTGCGCTCCCGCATCCCCGGCCACGTCGCCAACGCGTGGTGCGCGCCGGCGTACCGAATGTGCTCGTAGATCTCGTCCGTGAACGCCCACGCATCGTGCGTCTGACACAACTCGGCGATGAGCGACAACTCGTCGCGCGACAGCACGCGCCCCGATGGATTGTGCGGCGTGTTGACGATGATCGCTTTGGTGCGCGGGCCGAACGCGCGGCGCAACCGGTCGGGATCGAGCGACCACCTGGGCGCCTCGAGCGGCACGAACACCGGTTTCGCGTCGGCGAGAATCGCGTCCGGGCCGTAGTTCTCGTAGAACGGCTCGAGCACGATCACTTCGTCGCCCGGATTGACTAACGCAAGGAACGTCGCCGCCATGGCCTCGGTCGCACCGCAGGTCACGGTGATGTCGCGATCGGGATCGACCTCCATCCCGTACCAGCGGCGGTACTTCTCGGCGATCGCGAGGCGCAGCGCGGGCGCGCCCCACGTGATGGCGTATTGATTGATGTCGCCCTGCACGGCCGCGCACGCCGCATCTTTCATTGGCGCGGGCATGGGAAAATCGGGGAAACCTTGCGCGAGATTGATCGCGCCGTGTTGCTGCGCGATCCGCGTCATCTCGCGAATCACGGACTCCGTGAACGTCGTGGCACGTTGAGCGATCATGCGCTCCCGAACTCCATAGGATTAGTCCGGTGATCTTAGAACCGATTCGCGGGTCCGGCTAGAGGAAGACAGACAAGCCAGAAGGGCGGACAAGGCAGGACAGGGCCGGACAAAACCGGACCGGTGTTGTTGGGCGGACGGTGTCCGGTTTCGCCCCGGCCGTGCCCTGTCTTGTCCGCCTTATTGTCCGCCTTCAGCCCGACATTCGCGCCAACGCCGCACGAATGATCTCGGGCGCCGTGAGCCCGCGACCGTCGGCCTCGACCACACGACGAACGGCCTTGTCGGCGTCGCCGCTGTTGTACCCGAGCGAGACGAGCGCGCGCATCGCGTCGTCCACCGCCGCGCTCGCGGGACGCGCCGCACCGTCGCTGGCCAGCATCACGTCGTCCAGCTTGTCGGCCAGGTCGAGCACCAGGCGCTCCGCTTTCTTCCGACCCACCCGCGGCACTCCCTGCAACGTGGCGAGGTCCTTCTCCTGGATCGCGCGCACCAGTCGTTCGGCCGACAGCGCCGACAGCATGCCGATGGCCAATGCGGGTCCGACGCCGTTGGCCGTGAGCAGACGCTGGAACACGCGCTTCTCGTGCACGTTGGTGAACCCGAACAGCATCCACGCATCGTCGCGCACGACGACGTGCGTCTGCAGCGTCACAGGATCGCCGAGTCGCGGCAGCTGCTCGTACGTGCCTAACGGTATGGTGAGCTCGTAGGCCACGCCGCCCGCGGTCATCACTTCCACGCGGTCCAGGTCCCGGGCCACCAGCGTGCCGCTCACCTGCGCGATCATCGCACGCGCTCCAATCGCGGGATGCGCGCCGTCAACAGGTGCGCTAGGGCGGCGGCCACGCCGTCGGCGGCATCGTTAGGCTGCGGCGCGCTCTTGAGGCGCAGGAGCCGCGCGACCATGAACTGCACCTGCTCCTTGGTCGCCGAGCCCGCGCCGACGACGGTCTTCTTGATCGTGGCCGGCGGATACTCGAAGATGCTCATGCCGCTCTGCTGCGCCGCCAGCAGCACCACCCCGCGCGCGTGTCCGAGCACCACGGTGGTGCGCACGTTCTTGGCGTAGAACACGTCTTCGATGGCCAGCGCGTCCGGCCGATGACGCACGATGATCGTGCGCACTTCCTCGTACAACCCGCACAGGCGCACGCTGAGCGCGTCGCGCGGCGCCGTGCGAATCACGCCGCATTCGACAAGCGAAAGGGAGCCGCCGCGCGACTCCCCCGAATGGTCCGACACCACGCCGTATCCGGTGGCAGCCGTGCCGGGATCGATGCCTAAAACAATCACGCCGCCGCGCTCACGCCTTCGCCATTTCGGCGAGGTCGATGTCGAAGTTCGCTTCGACTTTCTGCACGTCATCCAGATCGTCCAGCTCTTCCATCAACTTGAGCAGCGTCTCTGCCGTCTTGCCCTCGACGTGCACCGTCGTCTTCGGAATCATCGCGATCTCGGCGCCTTCGGTCGCGATCTGCTTCGCGTCGAGCGCCGCCTTCACGGCGTGCAACGCCGACGGATCGGTCGAGACCACGTAGCGATCGTCTTCGCGGGTGAGATCCTCGGCGCCCGCTTCGAGCGCGGCTTCCAACGCCGTTTCTTCGTCGACACTTTGCGCAGGAACGAAAATCTGTCCCTTGCGCTCGAACATCCACGCCACCGAGTTTGTCGCGCCCAGATTCCCGCCGCCGCGCGACAACTTGTGCCGGATGTCGGCAACCGTGCGCGTCGCGTTGTCTGTGAGCGTATGAATCAGGAGCGCAACACCGCCGGGTCCGAACGCCTCGTAAGTGATCTCCTGATACTCCACACCCTCGAGCTCGCCTGTCCCCTTCTTGATGGCGCGCTCGATGTTGTCCTTCGGCATGGACGCCGCGCGCGCCGCCTCGATGGCGGTGCGCAATCGCGGATTACCCGCAGGGTCGCCGCCGCCGGTCCGCGCCGCGACCGTGATTTCGCGAATGAGCTTGGTAAAGACAGCGCCACGCTTCGCGTCGGCTGCTGCCTTGTAGTGCTTGATCTGTTTCCATTTGCTGTGACCGGCCATAAGAAATCTCGCGACGTAACTGGGAGAAAAGTAAGCGATGAGGGAAGCGCGCGCTTCCCTCGCTACTCGACCATGTCCTCGAATCGCAGCCACTGCTTGTAGAAAAACAGATCCACGTAGCTCGTTGGGCCGCTTCGGTTCTTGAGGATGGACAGCTCCGTTGCTCCCTCGTGCCCCGGCGATGGCGCGTACAACTCTTCGCGGAACAAGCCGAGCACGATGTCGGACAGCTGCTTCACGGCGCCACGCGCGCCGAAATCGTCGAGCGCGGGGCGCAGGTCCGGACGCGCGCGGTCCAACGCCGGCAGGTGCGCAGTGAGCAGCACCGCGATCCGCGCATCCAACGCGTGCGATTTGAGAGCGCGCACGGCGAGCGCGAGCTCGTCGTCCAACGCGCCGGTTGCGGTGCCGGCCAACGCTTGCAGCGAATCGACCACGAGCAGCGTGGTTGATTCGTGCCCGCCCGCCACCAGTTCCACTGCGCCCCCGGCAGGAAGCCGGGCAATGCCCGGCATCGTCTCGCGCAACCGGAACGCGGCGGCGCCGAGCGCGACGCGTGTCGCTTCGTCAAGAGTGCCTTGCCGGATCTGGTCGACCGATGCCTTACCCTCGATCGCCAACACGCGCTCGAGTACGCGTGTCAGATCCATCTCGCCGGACATGAACTCGACTGCCGTCCCGGCGCTTCGCGCTCGCAGTGCAATCGCGAGCGCAAGCGCCGACTTGCCGACGCCAACATCGCCGCCCAACACGACCAGGTCGCCGCGACGCAGCCCGCCGCCCAACAACTTGTCGAGACTCGGAAAACCGGTCGGGATGCTGTCGGCAGACGCGGTCCCGTCGGCCACCGCGTCCACATGCATCATGAGCTGCGACAGCGGTGAGATGTCGGTGTGGGCGGACGGCGGCATAACGTCTACGATATCGAGACGACTCGGGAGCGGGTAGGGACGTCTACTCCGCGCGCAGCGACGCGATCGCGCGATCCAGCTCTTCGGCGCCCGCGCTATCCAGATGACGACGCGCCGCCCCGAGCACGCTCGTGAGCGCAGCGCCGATCTCGAGCGGGTCGGCGCGTACGGTCGCGTCGGTAAGTCGCACGCACGCCGCACGCACCGCCGGCGGAATGGCGAGCGATGCGAACCAACCTCGCGCGCTGTTCGTGCGGTGTGCGTGTGCACGTCGATTGAGCTCGGCCGACGCGCATCGCGCATTCATCGCCAGTCGCGCCGCCATGAGACACGCCAGCGCCACTTCCCGCGTGCCTCCTATCGGTGCCCGTCCGGCCTGCGCGGCAAGTGCAGGAAATGGGAAGTGGTTGGGCATGGATCGGTAGCTACCAGGCACCTGCCGGCAATACTACATTGCGCTAGCATGGCGCAACCCCCCAAGTCGGTGCTGTGGATAGACGACGAAGCCGACCTTCTCGAGTCGCACCGCATCTTTTTGCGAGAGAAGGGGTTCGAGGTCGACGCCGCGTCCAACGCCGACGACGCGGTCGAGATGCTGCGGCGCCGGCAATACGGCATCGTGTTGTTGGACGAGCAGATGCCGGGCAAGCGCGGCCTGGATGCCTACCGTGAAATTCGCGAGCTGGACCCGTTCCTCCCGATCGTGATGGTCACCAAGAGCGAGGAGGACGCGACGCTGCGCGAAGCGATCGGTGTCGACGTGCGCGACTACCTCGTCAAGCCGATCAATCCGCGACAGGTCCTGAGCGTAATCACGCGCGTTCTCGAAGGACCGCGCATTCGGCAGCAGGCCATCGCGCGCTCGTTCGTCGAGCGCTTCCGCGCCATGGAAATGGAGCGCGAGCGCAACCTGAGCTGGCGCGACTGGATGGCACGCTACGCGGAATTCGTGGAATGGGATATCGAGCTTGCTCAGGCGCGTGAGCAAAGTCTCTACGAATCGTTGCAGGCGCTGTACCCCGATTTGCGTCGCGAATTCGCGGCGTACTTTCGCGACGCGTACCCGAAGTGGCTGCGCGATCTCGAGGGCGACCGTCCGCCCCTGTCGATCGACATCGTAACCGAGTTTCTGCTGCCGATCCTCGACCGGTCGCGCGCGACGCTGTTCGTCGTCATCGATTGTCTGCGTCTCGATCAATGGCGCATCTTGCAGCCGTTGCTCGCGCCGTTCTTCGACGTCGAGACGACGCACTACTTCTCGATCGTGCCCACCGCGACGCCGTACTCGCGCAACGCGCTCTTCAGCGGCCTGTTTCCGGGCGAGATCGCGGCGCGATTCCCGGATTGGTGGGGCGAGCGCGAGGACGAATCGCTCAACGCGCACGAGCACGAGCTGCTCGAGGCGCACCTGGAGGAGCTCAAGACCAACGTCCCCGTTCGCTACGACAAGATCTCCACGTCGGGCGACTCGGCGGAGCTCGAGCGGCGCCTAACGAGCGCGATCGCGTCCGAGGGTGTGAGCGCGTTCGTCTTCAACTTCGTGGACCTGCTGACGCACGGACGGAGCGAGTCCGCGATTCTGTACGAGGTGGCGAAAGACGAAATCGCCTTGCGGCTGATCACGCGGCAGTGGTTCGAGCGGTCGACACTGTTCGCGTTGCTCAAGGAAGCGGCGCGGCGCGGCATTCCGGCGCTGGTGACGAGCGACCACGGATCCATCCACTGTCAGACGCCGGCCACCGTCTTCGCGAAGCGCGACGCGACGGCCAACCTGCGCTACAAGTTCGGCGAAGACCTGCGCGCCGAGCGCGCCGAGCACGCATTGTTGTTCTCGAACTTCGACGACCTGCGACTCCCGCGCCGCGGCCTCGGCGGCAACACGCTGTTGGCCGTGGGCGACACGTTTTTCGTGTATCCGACCAAGCTGCGCGAGTACCAGACGCGCTACCGCGGCTCGTTTCTGCACGGCGGCGTGACCCCCGAAGAAGTCATCCTGCCGGTGGCGCTGCTCACGCCGCGCCGTTAGGCACGTGGGTCTGTACCGCCGGCTCTTCCGGTTCCTCCGGCCGCACGCGTGGCGGATGGCCGGGAATATCGTCGCCAACTTCATCGGGGCGGCGCTCGACGGCTATTCGTTCGCGCTCCTCATTCCCTTCCTCGACGAGCTGTTCAAGCAGCCGCCCATTCCGTTAGGCAAGGGCTGGGTCAACAGCTTCCTGCACGCCACGATCGGGTGGCTGCTCGACCCGGCGCAGCCGATGCAGTCGCTGCGCAACGTCATCCTCGTCATACTGGCCACCGTCGCCCTCAAGAACCTCTTCATCTGGATCGCCGGCACGTTGGGCGCCGAGCTGCAGGAGTACGTCACCCGCGACCTGCGCGACGCGGTGTACCGCCACCTGCAGCGCCTGCCCATCGGGTACTTCACCACGACCAAGACCGGCCAGATTCTGTCGCGCGTCCTCGCCGACACCGAGCAGACGCGCACCCTCGTCACGCAGATCGTCACCCAGGCGCTCTCGGCGTCCGCGTTAGTCATCATTTACGTGGCGTATCTGTTCGGGATTTCGTGGCGGCTCACGCTCATCGCGCTCGTCGTCGCGCCGCTGCTCACGTTCGCGCTCCAGCCGTTGCTGCGCCGGCTCCGTCGCGGGTACCGCCGCCTGCGCAACGACCACGGCGAGATGATGAGCGTGCTGCAGGAAAGCGTGAGCGGCATCCGGTTGGTCAAGGCGTTCGGCGCCGAGCCGTACGAGGAGAAGCGGTTCATCGGCGCGAGCCACACGTATTCGTCCGGTCTCGTGCGCATGGCGCGGGTGGCGCTCATCGCGCAACCGATCACCGAGACGTTAGGCGCCGGCATCACGGTGCTCCTGCTCTGGATCGGCGCGCGATACGTGCTCGTGGACCGCTCGCTGCAGGCGTCGCAGTTTCTCGTCTTTCTGACGTTCGTGATGCGGCTCCTGCAGCCGCTCAAGCAGTTGTCGCAGATCCCGGCCGTCGCGCAGAACGCGTTCGCGGCATCCGAACGATTGTTCGATGTCATCGACCGCCCAACGGAAAAGGCGCTCGACCGCGGCACACGCGTGGTGCGCGACTTCCAGGATGCGTTGGCCTTCGACGACGTGAGCTTCGCGTACGAGAGCGGCCAGCGGCCCGTGCTCTCCGACATCTCGTTCACCGCCAACAAGGGTGACGTGCTCGCCATCGTCGGCGCGAGCGGCGCCGGCAAGACGACGCTGGTCGACCTCATCCCGCGGTTCTACGAGCCGACCGACGGTCGCATTGAGCTCGACGGCGTGGACACGCGCCAGATCACGCTCGAGTCGCTGCGCTCGCTCACCGGCATCGTGAGCCAGGAAACCGTGATCTTCAACGACACCGTGCGCAGCAACATCGCGTACGGCCGCTCGAGCGAGTACACCGACGCGCAGATCGAGGCCGCGGCACGCGCCGCCAACGCCCACGAGTTCATCGCCGAGCTCCCGCGCGGCTACGACACTCCGTTAGGCGAGCGCGGCACGCGGCTCTCCGGCGGCCAGCGACAGCGCATCGCCATCGCCCGCGCGCTGCTCGTCGACCCGCCCATCCTCATCCTCGATGAGGCCACGTCCGCGCTCGACACCGAGTCCGAGCGCCTCGTGCAGGAGGCCATCGACCGCCTGCTCGCCGGACGCACCGTGTTCGTGATTGCGCACCGGTTGTCCACGATCCAGCACGCCACGGAGATTCTCGTGCTCGACGAGGGCCGCGTCGTCGAGCGCGGCACGCACGACGAGTTGCTCGCCCTGCGCGGCGCCTACTGGCGCTTGCATTCCCTCCAGTTCGGGAATCGGGGCGAGGAACTGCCGGCCACCTGACGTGCGCATCCTATTCTATCTCTCGGCGCCCGCCTGGACGGGGAGCGCCCGCGCCGCCGCCGCGCTCGCGCGCGGCTTGAGCGACCGCGGCCATGCGGTGACGGTCGCGTGTCCGCCGGAGAGTGCCGTGGAGCAGCGCCTCGAGTTCGGCTCGTACGAGGTCTTGCCCACGGCGGTGGACCTGCCGCTGCTCACTGCCGTGCGCCGCCTGCGCCGCGCATTGCAGGAGCGGTTCATCCAGGTGGTGTGCGTGCACACCGACCGCGAACAAACGGTGGCGGCCGGCGCGGCGCGCATGGCCGAGCGCGCGGCGGTGCTGCGGCGCGCGGCGGCGGGCGAACCGCTCCGGCTGTCGGCCATGGCGCGCCTGGCGCTCCGCGCGGCGGCGGTGGGGCTCGTGTATGCCGCCGACGAGGATGCCCAACGCGCGCCGCCCATCGCGCACGCGCGCCTCGGGCCGGCGGTCGTCCCGTTAGGCGTCCGCCCCCACCTCTATGAAACCGTTCGCCCGGCCTCGCCCGCATCGCTCGGCCTAACGGACGGGGCGCACCGCGTGCTCGTGTGCCGCTACGACGCACGGTCGCGCGCGCGAGCGAGCAACGTGCTCCGCGTGATCGCGCTCCTCAGCCCCAGGCACCCCGAGCTGCGCCTCGTCATGCTCGGCGCCGGCGCACCCACTGACGATCTCCGCATGCACGCGGCCGCGCTCCGCATCTCGCGCAACGTGATCTTCCTCGACGAGCGCCACGACGACCTCGCCGTCCTCGCGCTCGCCGACCTCGGATGGGTGGTCGCCGGCGGCGACGACGGCGCGTTCGCGGTGCTCGACCTGCTCGCCTCGCGCGTCCCCGTGATCGCCGAGCGCGGCACGGTGGCGGCGCTGTACGTGCCGGACGGGATCACCGGCATCGTGCTGCCGGCGGGCGATGCGCACGATGCCGCCGCGTCCATCGCGCGACTGCTGGCGCACGAGGACCAACGCGCCGCGATGGGCGGCGCCGGCCGCGTGCGCGTGGCGCGCGACTTCACCGAGACGCTCATGGTCGATGCGTTCGAGCGCGCGGCGCTCGCCGCCAGCGACCGGAGCTCGTGGTGACCGCGGCGCCGCCGGCGCGCACGCCGTCGCTCGCGCACCGCGTCGAATACGGCGCGCTCCGCTCCTTCATCGGCGCGTTGGGCTTGTTGGGCCGCGAGCGCGCGCTCCACGCCGGCGCGTCGCTTGCGTCACTCGGCTGGCGCCCGTTAGGCATCCGACGCCGCGTGGCCGAGCGCCAGATCGCGGCCGCGTTCCCCGAGCTCGACGCTGCCGCGGTGCGCGACATCGCCGCGCGCGCGTACCGCCACCTGGGCACCGTGACGGTCGAAACGGCGCTCCTCTCGCGCATGGGTCCCGAGCAGGTGCTCGACCTCTTCGAGCGCGTCGACAACTGGGACCTGGTGGAGCGCAAGCTCGCGCTGGGCCGAGGACTCATTGCGGCCTCGGGCCACCTGGGCAACTGGGAGCTGTGCGCCGCCTACGTGGCCGCGCACGGCATCCACGTGGACGCGGTGATTCGCCGCATGGGCAATCCGCTCTTCGACGCGTACATCAGCCGCGTGCGCTCGCGACTCGGCCTAACCGTGGTGCGCGATCGGGAATCGGTGCGCCGCACACCGCGCACGCTGCGCGACAACGGCATGGTCGGCATCCTCGTCGATCAGGCCGGTCTCAACATCGCGTCGACATACGTGAATTTCTTCGGACGCCCAGCGAAGACACCGCGCGGTGCGGCGGTGTTCGCGCTGCGCTTCGACGCGCCGATCGTGTTCGGCACGGCGCTGCGCCAGCCGAACGGCCGCTATCACTTGTTGGTGGAAGACGTCCCGGTGACCAACACCGGCAACCTCGAGCGCGACGTGGATGCCGTCGTCGCCGCGTACACCGGAATTCTCGAGCGGCACATTCGTCTCGCGCCCGAGCAGTACTTCTGGCACCACCGCCGCTGGAAGCAGCAGCCCGCCGACACGCCGCCCGCATTGCGAGACCCGGTTGGACAGTGACGCCGCTGCCCGGGTGCTTCGGCTCGTTGGGCCGGTATCTACGAACAACGTCACAAAGGATAACGGAAGGGATGCAGGAGATGGGGATGACCGCTCGAACGCGAGGGACAGTTCGTTGCCTAACGCTCGAACCCGGCTCCGGCGCGCAAGCGATGCGCTCTCCTTCGCGCTTGAGCGATCGTCCCCATCTCTTGCATCCCTTTCGTTATCCTCTGTGACTTTTTCGTCGATGCCGACTCGCCCGCGGTCCCGCCACTATGGCGTTGTCCCTGGCCGGCGTCGTAGGTTACGGTCGTGCTCACGTTGCTCTGGCGGCGCTTGCGCGCCGATCCGCGCGCCATGCTCGGCTTGGTGACTGTGATCGTGCTGGTGCTGCTCGCTGCGCTGGCGCCGCTCGTCGCGCGGTACGATCCCACCGCCATCGATCTCGCGGGGCAGCTCCAGCGTCCGTCGCTCACGCATTGGATGGGCACCGACTATCAGGGCCGCGATGTGTGGGCGCGCATCGTGTTCGGCTCGCGCATCTCGCTCACGGTGGGCATCGTGTCGCAAGCCATCGCGCTGGTGCTCGGCGTGACGCTCGGATTGGTGAGCGGATTTTACGGACGCTGGGTGGACGAATCGATCATGCGGCTGGCGGACATCACCCTCGCGTTCCCCACGTTGCTGTTGCTCATCGCGATGGCGGCGGCGCTGCAGCCGTCGCTCTCGACCGTGTTCGTCACGATCGGCGTGGTGGGCTGGGCGGGCATGGCGCGCATCGTGCGCGGCCAGGTACTCGTGACGCGACAGCTCGAGTTCGTGCACGCGGCCCGTGCGTTAGGCGCGACCGACCGCCGCATCATCGTCCAGCATCTGCTGCCCAACTGCGTGGCGCCGGTGATCATCGCCGCCACGTTGGGCATCGCCGGCGCGATCATGGCCGAGGCAGCGCTCTCGTTTCTCGGGTTGGGCGTGCAGCCGCCCACGCCCAGCTGGGGCTCGATGATCGCCGACGCGCGCGACCTGCTGCAGCTCCGCACCGCGCCGTGGACGTCGGTGTTCCCCGGGCTCGCCATCGGCGCCGCCGTCCTCGGCTTCAACTTGTTGGGCGACGCACTGCGCGACGCCCTCGACCCCCGATTCCTCGGCGGGCGTGATCACGCGCCGGCCCACGCCCAACCCGTATGACCTACGACGTCGCGCGCCTGCGCGCGCAGGAATTCCCGTGGACCGCACGCGGGTCCACCATCTATCTCAACAACGCATCCACCGGGCCGCTGCCCGAGCGCACGGTGCGCGCGATGTCGGCCTTCAACGCCCTCCGCGCCGAGCCCTGGCGCCTAACGGACAAGGACGAGTTCGATACCGTGGCGCGCACGCGGGAGCTCGTGGCGAAGCTGATCAACGCGTCGCCATCCGAGATCGCGTGCATGGTCAACACGTCGTACGGCATCAACGTCGCCGCGCGCGCGCTGCCGCTCGAGGCCGGCGACGTGGTGGTCGGCTTCGATCGCGAGTTTCCCGCCAACGTCTATCCGTGGATGGCGCTCGAACGCCGCGGGATTCGCACCATGCGGCTCGCCACCGATGCGCAGGGTGTACCCGACGAGCGCGCGCTCATCGCCGCATTGGACCATTCCCACGTCAAAGCGGTGGCCGTGTCGTGGGTGCAGTTCTCGACCGGATTTCGCACGGACCTCGCGACCATCGGCCGTCTCTGTCGCGAGCGCGGCATCTGGTTCGTGGTCGACGCGATCCAGGGGTTAGGCGCGGCCACGCTGGACGTCTCGGCGTGTCACATCGACTTGCTCGCGTGCGGCGGACAGAAGTGGCTGCTCTCGCCGTGGGGCTTGGGATTTCTCTATGTGCGAGACGAGCTTGCGCGCACCCTCGAGCCGGGCGATGTCGGGTGGCTCTCGATGCGCGCGTCATTGGACTTCGCGCACCTCGTGGACTACGAGTTCGGCTACCTCGACGACGCGCGCCGGTTCGAGGTGATCACGCTGCCGTTCCAGGATTTCGCGGGCTTCAACGCGAGCCTCGAGCTGCTGCACGAGCTCGGACCCGCTGACGTCGAGCGTGCCGTGAACGCCCTTGCGGATGTCTCCATTGAATGGGCCGCGGGCCGTTCGGACGTGCAACTGGTGACGCCCGCCGACCGCGTGCACCGGGCCGGCGTCATCGCGCTCAAGCCAAAGGACCTGGGGGGCGCGACCGAGCGCCTCACGCGTGCACAGGTGGCGCACGCGGTGCGCGAGGGCTGCATCCGCCTCTCGCCACACTGCTACAACACGCGAGAGGAAGTGCTGCGCGCGCTCGCGGTCATGGTGGGCGAGGACGACTGATGCGGCTGGCGGTCGTCGTCGTCGCGCTTGCGTTAGGCGCGTCGGCCGCAGGCGCGCAGCGCGACTCCACGTGGCAGGATCACGACCGCGCCGCGCACAAGGCCTACACGACGGGCGATTTCGCCGCGTTCCGCGCCGAGTTGCTCGCGATGCGGCGCGAGATCGGGCCGCTCCCGGCCATCGACTACGACCTCGCGGTCGCCGAAGCCCGACTCGGGAACGGCGGGCGGGCGCTCGAGTGGCTGGAAACGTTCGCCGGCATGGGACTCTTTCAGGATGTGGCCAATGACTCGGACCTGGCATCGGTCCGATCGTTAGGCGGGTACCCGCGCATCGTGCGGCAATTGTCGGCCAACCTCGACCCCGTCACGCACGGCGCCGTGGCATTCACGCTCGCCGACGCCGATCTCATCGCCGAGGACATCGCGTACGACTCGGTGAGGCACCGGTTTCTGATCTCCAGCGTGCGGCGGCGGAAGATCGTGGCCGTCGACAGCACCGGACACGCGTCGGATTTCACGCGGCCCGGCGCCGATTCCACGTGGGGAATGTTCGCCGTGCAGGTCGACCCGGCGCGCCAAGTGCTGTGGGCCACCACCGCCGCCGTGAAAGCGGCACAGGGTTACAGCGCCGCCGATTCGGGCCGCTCGGCGCTGCTCGCGTACGATCTCGCCACCGGTGCGCTGCGCTCGCGCCTCGAGCCATCGGACGCGCGCCGCGCGCACGTGTTAGGCGACATGACCATCGGCGCCGACGGAACCGTCTACGTGTCCGACGCCGCGTCCGGCGCCGTCTACACCGCCGCACCGGGTGCGCGCGTGCTCGCCGTGCTGGTCCCCGCCGGCTCGTTCACGTCGCCGCAAACACCGGCGCTGTCCGCCGACGAGAAGCGGCTCTACGTGGCCGACTACGCACGCGGCATCGCCGTCGTGGACCTCTCGACCAAGCGCGTGAGCTGGCTCGGCCACCCGGGCAATGTCGCGCTCGTGGGGACTGACGGTCTCTATCGCGTCGGCAACACGCTGCTCGCGGTGCAGAACGGGACCACGCCTAACCGCGTGCTGCGCGTGCTGCTGGACACCGCGGGGACGCGCGCGCTGGACGCGCAAGTGCTGGAGCGCGCCAAGCCCGCGGTGAGCGACCCCACCCACGGCGTGATGGTGGGCGACACCTTCTATTTCATTGCGCGGAGCGGGTGGGGCCGCGTGCACGACGATGGCGCGCTCGCCCCGGCCGGCGCCGCCGACGCGCCGATCGTGCGGCGCCTCACGCTGCTGCCGTACCCGTAATCGCGCTCAGTCCTCCATCCGCAGCAGCGCGTAGTTGCGCGCGCCCTTCTTGAGCAGGACGTACGATCCGTGCAGGCACTGCGCGGGGAGTACGGGCGCATCGCCCGATGCGCGCACGCCGTTCACGGTGACGCCGCCCTGCTGAATCGTCCGCCGCGCATCGCTCTTTGATGTCGCGAGCTGGGCGGTGACTAACGCATCCTGCAGGCCCAACGAGCGGCCATCGCCATCGGCACGGGCCCACTTGGCGCGCGCAAAGGGAATCTCCGCCGCCAACGCCTCCAGCGCCTGTGGCGATAAGGCCGCGGGGTCGCCTCCGCCAAATAGCAGCGCCGACACTTCGGCTGCCGTCTTGAGCGCATCGGCGCCGTGCACGCGGGCTGTCATGTCCTCCGCCAGCGTCCGTTGGGCGGTGCGGCGCTCGGGGTGCTCCTGCGTCCCGCGGTCCAGCGACTCGATCGCCTCACGATCGAGCAGGGTGAAAAACCGCAGCCAGCGCGAGACGTCGCGGTCGTCGGCGTTGATCCAGAATTGATAGAACTTGTACGGCGACGTCATCGCGGGATCGAGATACACGGCGCCCGCTTCCGTCTTCCCGAACTTCGTTCCCGCCGCGGTCGTGACCAACGGGAGCGTCAGCGCGTGCGCCTCGTGTCCCGTCACCCGGCGAATCAGCTCGATCCCGGCCGTGATGTTGCCCCACTGGTCGCTGCCGCCGATCTGCAGCGTCGCGCCGTGCCGCTGGTGCAGCTGCAGGTAATCGTACGCCTGCAGCAGCATGTAGCTGAATTCGGTGAACGAGATGCCGCCCTCGAGGCGCGCTTTCACCGATTCCTTGGCCAGCATGTAGTTCACGGTGAAGTGCTTGCCCACGTCGCGCAGCATCTCAACCGCGCCTAACGGAAGGAGCCACTCGGCGTTGTCGCCCATGATGGCCGCCGACGAACCCGTGAAATCGAGGAAGCGCCCCAGCTGTGCTCCGATGGCGCGGCTGTTCGCCTCGATCGTCTCGCGCGTTTGCAGCTGTCGCTCGGCGCTCTTGCCGCTCGGATCGCCGATCATCCCGGTCCCACCGCCCACCAGCGCGATCGGCACGTTGCCCGTGCGCTGCAGGTGCACGAGTCCCATCACCGGTACGAGACTGCCGACGTGCAGGCTGGGCGCGGTCGGATCGAAGCCGCAGTACGCCGTCAGGTGTCCGGCGCCGAGTGCAGCCTCCAGTCCGTCCGTCTGCTGGTAGAGGAGCCCGCGCCACGAGAGCTCGGCGAGCAGGGATGTGGTCGACATGCGACAAAGCTACTTCTGTGGGGACTGCGTGTCATGGCTGATGGCTACGATTCGGCGCGCAGCGCCTGCATCGGATCGGCGCGCGTGGCCCGGAACGCCGGCTCGAGGCTCGCCGCCACTGCGGTGAGCATCACGATCACGATCACGCCGGCGAACGTGACCGGGTCGGTGGTGGTCACGCCGAACACCATCGAGCGCAGGAGCCGCGATCCCGCATACGCGGCGCCCACGCCTAACGCCACGCCGAGGGCCGCGAGCCCGACGCCCATGCCCGCAACGAGGCGCACGATACTCCATCGATCCGCGCCCAGCGCCATCCGCACGCCTAACTCTGCCATGCGCTCGGTCACCGTGTAACTCAACACGCCGTACACGCCGATCACGGCGAGCAGCATGGCCACGACGCCGAACGCCGCCAACAGGACTGCGTCGAATCGGGGTTTGGCGATGCTCGACCGGACGCTGAGCTCGAGGCGTTCCACGCCGAAGAGGGGTATCTGCGGATCGAGATCGTGCAGCGCCGCGCGAACGGCCGGCACGAGGTCCAGCGGATCGCCGTGCGAGACGCGCAGGAGGAGCGTCGCCTGCTGCTGCGGCGCCTGCGCGATCGGAGCGTATACCGCGGGCTCACTCGGAGCATCGACGCCGCGAAACTTCTCGTCGCCGATCACGCCGACAATGCGGCGCGGGCTGCCCCAGAACCCGATGGATTGACCGATGGGGTCGGTCTCGGGGAAGTACCGCAACGCGGCGGATCGATTGATCACGATCACGTTAGGCGAATGCGCGTCGTCGCCGTCCTCGATGGCTCGGCCGGCGAGGAGCGGCACGCCCATCGTCTCCAGATACCCGGGCGAAAGAAAGCGCGTGCGGATCTCGGGATAGTGAGCCGACTCGGCTTCACGCCCAACGATCGTGAAGGAATTGGTGAACCCCGGGTCGAGCGGAGGGCTTCCCGCCAATGCGGCGCCGGCCACTCCTGGAATCGCGCGGACGGCCGCCAGCATCCGCGCGTGAAACGCGTTGATTTCGGGAAGGTCCGGGAAGCGTTTGAAATCGACCGGATACCGCGTCGATGGCAACTGGTATTGTGCCTCGAGCACGCGCGTCGCGTCGAAGCCTGGATCGACCCGCGACAGGCGTAACAAGCTGCGCAGCAGCAGACCCGCTCCAACCACCAGCATGACTGTGAGCGCCACTTCGGCGACGATCACACCGGCCTGAAATCGGCGCGTCGAGCGACCGAGCGATATGAGTCGTCCGCCGTGAGACTTGAGCGTATGTTGAAGGTCGAGGCCTCGCATCTGGAGCACCGGTAGCGCCGCGAAGAGGAGCGCGATCAGCAGCGCCGTGCCCGCGGTGTATGCGAGTACCCGGCCGTCGACCGATGCCGTGTCAATCCGCGGCACATCGCTCGGCGCGAGCGCGACGAGCACGTGCACTGCGCCGAAGGCAAGCGCTACGCCGGCAGCGGTGCCCAGGCTGACGAAGAGCAGCGACTCGACGAGAAACTGGCGGCCGATGCGCGCCCGTGCGGCACCCAGCGCCACGCGGACTGCAACCTCTCTCGTGCGCGCCGCAGTCCGCGCGAGCAGGAGGTTTGCGACGTTGGCACACGTCACGAGGAGGAGCAGCGTCACGGCGCCGAGGAGCAGCGCGAGTGCGGGGCGGATGGCGCCGAACACCACGCTGCCGTACGACTCCACGTTCACCCCGCGATGCGCGTCCACAGGGTATTCGCGCTCGAGACTTGCGGCGATCCTCGCGAGCTCACGCTGTGACGCTGCCACTGTGGCGCCCGGTGCGAGCCTGCCCACGGTGAGGAAGGGATGCGTCTCGCGCGGGAACGAGTCGGCGCTCGGCTGGAGCGCAAGCCATACGTCGGCGTGCGCGCCGCTGAACGTCTCCGCGTAGTCTGCGCGCTCGTGGATCTGACGCACCCCGAGATCCGCCGCAGCCGGTAGCACACCGGCGACGAGAGCCGGCCGTTCGTCCACCATGATGGTGCGCCCGACGATGTCGCGATCGGCCGCGAACCGCGTGCGCCAGAATTGCTCGCCTAACAGAACGACACGCTGGCCGCCGAGCCGGCCCTCGTCTGTGGTGAACGGACGGCCGGCGATCATGTGCACGCCCAGCACGGAAAGCACGCTCGGCGTGATCGCGAGGCCTGTCACGCGTTCGGGATCGCCCCGGCCGGCCTGCGCGATCGTGACGTCGCGCCCCATCATCGCCCCGACGGCCTGCAGCGTGCGACTACGCTCGCCGATGTCCACGACGTCCGGCCATGACGCCGGCTCGTGATGTGTGCCGCTCGCACGGTCGGTTTCCCAGATCATCACCAGTCGATCGGGATCGGGGAACGGTGATGGCCGGAGGAGCACCGCGTTCACGACGCTGAAAATGGCCGTGTTCGCGCCAATGCCGAGTCCTAACGTAAGAATCACCGCGATCGAGAAGGCAGGCCGCGCGAGCAGCAACCGCCATCCGTGCGCGAGGTCGACGTGCGCGTCCTCGAGCCACCTCGGCCGATCCGTGTCGCGCGTCTCTTCGCGAAAGCGTTCGACGCCGCCGAATTTCACGAGTGCTCGACGGCGTGCTTCGTCGGGTGAGAGGCCGCGCTGCATGCCGGCCTCGATTTCCATCGCGAGATGGAAGCGCAACTCGTCGTTCAGATCGCGCTCTGCAGCGGAGCGACGCCAGAGCGATCGCGCACGCACGAGCAACCCGTGGATCCGGTCCATTCTGCCTCCGCCGTGGTCAGCCAATCGCGAGCACGAGCTCGATGGCGGCGGAGAACCGCCGCCACGTCGCGACCTCTGCCTGCAGCTGCTTGCGCCCGGTCGCGGTTAGGCGATAGAACTTGGCCCGCCGGTTGTTGTCGCTCGCACCCCACGACGCGGCGATCCAACCGCGCTGCTCGAGGCGGTGCAGGGCGGGATAGAGCGAGCCCTGGTTCACCTGCAGCATGTCGCGCGAGATCTGTTGAATGCGTTGCGCGACGCCCCAGCCGTGCATGGGCTCGATCGACAGCGCCTTCAGGATGAGCAGATCGAGCGTCCCTTGCAGAACGTCGGCATTGGTCGGCGGCACGATGTCTCTCCCCTAGACATTCGACAAGGCCATGCTACGCCGACTCTTGTAGAATGTCAAGGGGAACGATGCCGGCGGCGCAGGCGCGTGCCATCCGACCGGTGTGCTCGATCCAGCCGGAGCGGGAGTTAAACCGCGACCTCATAGCGCGTTGCGTTGCCCGCTACGTGATCGACGGTTAGCTTGCCGTTCTCGCCCTCATCATTCGCATTGTCTCTCTCTGATTCCCGCGTGAGCCGCGCTATCGCGCTCGCTCACCGCGCCAGCGATGCCAGGCCGGCGGCCCGCACAGCGTAACGCGTCGCGCTGGAAGCGACCGTTCCTCCTCGCCGCGACGTTCGCGGTGATGTTCCTCGGCGGCTTCGCCTACGCGTCGTGGACCCTCGTGTGTCGCGGCAGCGCGTGCCCTGATCCGCGCCAACTCGACGCCTTCCAGCCGCACCAAACGTCCAAGCTCTACGCCGACGATGGACGTTTCGTCGCCGAGCTCGGGCTCGAGCGGCGGACGCTCGTGCCGCTGTCGGAGATTCCCAAAACCGTACAGGAAGCGTTCGTCATCACCGAGGACAAACGCTTCTATCAACACCACGGCATCGACTGGATCCGGGTCTTCGGCGCCGCGGTGCACAACGTCGGCGCCGGCGCGTATGCGCAGGGCTTCTCGACGCTCACCATGCAGCTCGCGCGGAACATCTTCAGCGAGAAGATCAGCCGCGAGAAGACGCTCACACGCAAGATCAAAGAAGCCAAAGTCGCGCGTGAAATCGAGCGGCTCTATCCCAAGAGCAAGATCCTCGAGCTCTATCTCAACCAGATCTACCTCGGCAACGGAGCGTACGGCGTCGAGACCGCGTCGCAGCGTTACTTCGGCAAATCCGTACGCGACCTCAATCTGGCCGAAGCGGCGACGCTCGCCGGACTGCCCAAGGCGCCCGAACGCTACAACCCGCGCCGCTTCCCCGACCGCGCGATCCAGCGACGCAACACGATCATCGAGCTCATGCGACGCGCGGACGTCGTGAGCGCCGAAGATGCCCAACTGGCGCGCGCCTACCCGTTACAGCTCGCGCGCAAGGAGGAATCCGGCGAGCTCGCGCCGTATTTCGTGGAATGGGTGCGCCGGCAACTCGAGGACCAGTTCGGCGAGAAGGTCTACACCGACGGCCTCAAGGTGTACACCACGCTCGACGTCGACCTCCAGTCGGCGGCGGAGCGCAACCTCGAGAAGCAGCTGCGCGCGATCGAAGGCGGGAAATACGGTACGTTCAAGCACACCACCTTCGAGCAGTACACCGCGCGCTCGGCGTCGGGGCAGAGCGATGCCGCGAACTCGCCGTATCTGCAAGGTGCGTTCGTCGCGGTTGACCCGCGTACCGGTGCGGTGCGCGCGCTGGTCGGCGGCCGCGATTTCGACGACTCCAAGTTCGACCGTGCGACGCAGGCGCTCAGGCAGCCGGGCTCCACGTTCAAGCCCGTCGTGTACGCGACCGCCGTCCACAACGGGTTGCCCACGAGCTACCTGCTCGACGACTCGCCGCTCGTCGTGCCGCAGCCCAACGGAACGGAGTGGACGCCCCAGAACTACGACCTCAAGTTCGAGGGCATCATGCCCATGCGACGGGCGCTCTACCGGTCGCGCAACCTGGCGACCATCCGGTTAGGCATTCAGTTGGGCGAACAGAACGTCATCGCCATGGCTCGGCAGTTAGGCATTACCACGCCCATCCCGCCGTACCCGTCCATCCACATCGGGTCGGCCGATGTGTACCCGCTCGAGATGATCTCGGCGTACACGACGTTCGCCACGTTAGGCGTACGCGCCACGCCGTTCGGCATCACGCGCGTCGAAGATGCGAGCGGCCACGTGATCTTCCAGGCGAACCCGCAGCGCTACGTCGTCCTCTCGCCCGAGGAAGCGTGGCTCATGGTCGACATGATGAAGGATGTCGTGCGCCGCGGCACGGCGGCAACGATCTGGGCATCCGGCTTCCACGTTCCTGCCGGCGGCAAGACCGGGACGACCAACGACTACTCCGACGTCTGGTTCATCGGCTTCACGCCCGACCTCGTGGCCGGCGTGTGGATGGGCTTCGACCGTCCGCAGAAAATCATGTCCGACGCCCAAGGCGGACGCCTTGCCGCGCCGGCCTGGCTCGGCTTCATGAACGAGGTGTACTCGCGGCGTCCCGATCCGCCCGACTGGCCGCGCCCCGAGGACATCATCGCGCGCGACATCGACTGGACGACGGGCTTGCTGCGCAATCCGTTCTGTCCCGACAGCGATGTGATCACCGAGTACTTCATCCCGGGCACCGAGCCGACCCGCGAGTGCGACGTGCACTCGCCGCTCACGGCACAGCCCACCCCGATGTCGCACCCGTGAGCTGGCAGCCGGTCGACTGCCACGCCCACACCACGATGTCCGACGGCGCGCTCGACGTGGCGGAGCTCGTGACCGCGGTGCGCGCCCGCGGCGTTAGGCCGAGCGTCTCCGATCACATCTCGCGCGACGTGACGGGCGCCATCGCGAGCGTGGAAGGCGTGCGCGAATATCTCGACACGCTCGACCAGTTTCCCGTAGCGCGCGGCGGCGAGTTCTGCTGGCACGATTCGCTGTGGCGCGAGATTCCGCCCGATCTGGCCGCGCGATTCACGCACCACGTGGGCTCGCTGCATGCCGTGTATCTGCCCGCGGTCGAGCGGCCGCTCAACATGTTCTCGCGCCGGTTCCCCGAGGGGCTGGACCTGGAGACGTACATGGACGCGCACGTCGCGTCGCTCGAGCGGTTCGCGCGCGAGATGCCGGTGGACATCCTGGCGCATCCAACGCTGCTGCCGCTCTCGCTGCGCCACCATCCGCTCGAGGATCTGTGGACCGAGGCGCGAGAGGAGCGCGCCGTGGAGGCGCTGCACCGTGCCGGCATCGCGTTCGAGGTGTCGTCGCGCTATCGGCCGCACGTGCGCTTCGTGCGGCGGGCGTTCGAGCGCGGCGTTCGTCTCTCGCTCGGTTCGGACGGACACCAGCCGGATCAGGTGGGCGACATCTCGTTCTCCATCGCGCTCACGCGATCGATCGGCGTGCCGGACGACCAGCTCTACGATCCCGCGGTACACGGCTCGCGTCCGTGGAGCGTGTGATGCCTAACGCACGCCGATGAAGCGCTACCACGCGCGGTGGGTCGTGCCGATCACCGCGCCCTCGATTCACGACGGCACCGTCGTCGTTCACCAGGGCCGCATTGCGTACGTCGGTGCGCGGGCGTCGGCGCCGCCCGGCGACGACGTCGACCTCGAGGACGCCGTCCTGTTGCCGGGGCTCGTCAACGCGCACACGCATCTCGAGCTCACGGCGTTCCGCGGCCTCATGCCCGATGTCCCGTTCCGCGAGTGGATCGTGCGCCTGCAGATGGCCAAGGTCACGGTCATGACGCCCGACCGCTACCTCGATGCCGCCCGGTTAGGCATCGCCGAAGGGGTGCGGGCCGGCGTCACCACGTACGCCGACACGTGTGACTCGGGCGTCGCGCTCGCAGCCATGTGCGAGATGGGCGTCCGCGGCATCATGTATCAGGAAGTCTTCTGTCCGTCGGCCGACGAGGCGCGCGTCGCCGATACCGTCGCCGGGCTGCACCGGCGCCTAACGGAGCTCGAGCCGCGTCAAACGCCGCTCGTGCGGCTGGGCATCTCGCCGCACGCACCGTACACGGTGAGCGATCCGCTGTTCGCGTTCGCGGCGCGCGCCGGCTATCCGCTCGCGGTGCACATCGCCGAGAGCGAGGCCGAAACACGCTTCGTGCGCGACGGCGAGGGCCCGTTCGCCGACGGTTGGCGCAATCGCGGCATCCCCGTCGCGCCGCGCGCGCGGTCGCCGATCGCACTCCTGGGCGCACTCGGCGTGCTCGACGCGCGGCCGCTGCTCATCCACGCCGTGCGCATCGACGATGCGGACATCGCCGCCATCGCCGCGTCGCGTGCGACGGTGGCACACTGTCCGGTGTCCAACGCGAAACTGGGACACGGTATCGCACCGCTCGACCGGCTCCTCGCCGCGAACGTGGCGGTCGGACTGGGATCGGACTCGATGGCTGCCAACGATCGCATGGATCTGCTCGAGGAAGCACGCGTGGCGGCACTCGCCCAACGGACGCGCACGGGGCGCCACGATGCGCTCGCGCCGCGCGATGCCCTCGCCCTCGCTACGGTGGGCGGGGCCCGTGCGCTCGGGTTGGCCGACCGCATTGGATCGCTCGAGGTCGGCAAGGACGCGGACCTCGCCGCGTTCCCGCTGCCGGCCGGGTTCGGCGACGCGAACCCCGAAGCCGCCGCGGTCTTTGCGTTAGGCGGCACGCCGGCACGGCTCGTCACGGTGGCCGGCGTGCTGCGCGCGGTCGACGGCCGCGTCCTCACCGGCGACCGCGACGTTCCCGGCCGCGTGCGCGACACCGCGTCGCGGTTGGCCGAACACCTCGTGTCCCGCGCCCCGGTGCCCGCCTAACGCAGCTACTGGGTCGCGCGCTTCGTCCAGATCACAACGACGCCGCACGCCGCCGACCCCGCCGCGTACTGCGGCGGAATCTTAGATGCGCCGTCGTACACCTCGATGGCGAGAATGTCGTCCGGATGCAGGTGCTCGTCCGGACTGTTGTCCATGCTGAACGGCCACCAGGAAGATGCCCGACACTCGGAGCGGCCACTTGGACCAGCACCTGGGCCTCGGCTTCATCGCTGCGCCTCGCACGACGTCAGCTGTGAATTGCATCGGAACGGCACAAGCCGCAAGGTGATCGCCGCCCACGCCTCCTTCAGGCGTGTTGGCGGGTCTCCACGCAAAGCGTTCAAAGGATAACAAAAAGGGATAGCAAAAGGGACGCAGAAGATTGCCTCGTCGCGAGGCGCCGTCCGTTGCCTAACGCGCGGGGACTGGCCTCTACGCTGATGCGGCAACGGACACGACCGGACACCCCGGACAGGACCGGACCATCCGGCTGCGGCGTGTGGTCCCATCGCTAGTGACTGGCCAAAACATACCGGTTCTCTTTAACAAAACGACGAGCTTGGACCGCGTGCGACGAGGTTTGCGCTCCAGAAAAACTAGTCCGGTCGTGTCCGGAGTGTCCGGTCGTGTCCGTTTCCACACCGGCGGAGATGCCGGCCCCTACATGTTGCATTCACCGATTCAACCCGCCAATGATAACAAAGGTGATCGTTCTGCGCAGCGGGAAGTGCGTTGCCTAACGGTCAGAAAAAGCATTGTGGTTTTCTTATTCCCACCAATGCGCGAACGCGCTTGCCGCCGCGCAGAACGATCACTTTTGTCATCCTTCAGTTTCACTTTTGTTATCCTTTGAACCCTTTGCGTGGAGACTTCCCACCACTGACTCGTTCGAGGGCAGCTACTGCGCGAAGGACCCTCGGCCTGAGGACTGGTGTCAGTGTGATCCGGATGGGGAGTATCACTCGGCGCGGTGTTCGTTTCTACAGAGGCACAAGCCCACCGCAGGGATGCGCCATTCAAACTGACCCACCACTCCTCGCGCCACCCTATTCCCCGTCCCCGTGGCCACGCATTATCATAGTGTATTGTTGACTCTCTCTCACCAGCCCTTTCGATGGCCGAAAGCAGCATCAACGGACGCACCACCAAGATATGGCGGGACGGCCAGTTAGTCCCCTGGGATGATGCCACGATCCACGTGATGAGCCACGTGGTCCATTACGGGTCGTGCGTGTTCGAGGGCGTCCGGTGTTACGACACACCCGCCGGCCCCGCCGTGTTCCGCCTGCCGGATCACATGCGCCGTCTGCACGACTCGTGTCGCATCTACCGGATGCCGATGCGGCACAGTGTCGATGCGCTGATCCAAGCGTGCCTCGACACGGTGTCGGCCAACGAAGTACGCGCCTGCTATCTCCGCCCGGTGGTCATTCGCACCGGCGAGCAGATGGGCGTGTATCCGGTGGATGTCCCGGTCGAGACGTTCATCATCGCATGGCACTGGGGCAACTACCTGGGCGATGACGCGTTGGCCAACGGAGTGGATGTCTGCGTGTCGAGCTGGAGGCGTGCCGCGCCGGATACGTTCCCGGCGTTGGCCAAGGCCGGCGGCAACTATCTCAGCTCACAGTTGTCAAAGACCGAAGCCCGCATGGACAAGTACGCCGAGGGGATCATGCTCGACTCCTTCGGGTACGTGGCCGAGGGCAGCGGCGAGAACTTGTTCCTTGTGCGTGACGGCGTGGTGTACACGTCGGGACTGGCGTCGGGTATCCTGAGCGGGATTACGCGCGATTCCGTGATGCGCATCGCGCAGGACCTGGGGTACGAAGTGCGGGAGCAGACGCTGCCGCGAGAAATGCTCTACATTGCGGATGAGATCTTTTTCTCCGGCACCGCGGCCGAGCTCACGCCGATCCGATCGGTCGATCGCATCCAGATCGGAAGTGGAAAGCCGGGTCCGATCACGCGCGCGATTCAGGAGCAGTTCATGGGTATGGCGACCGGTCGTATCGAAGACCGGTATGGTTGGTTGACACCGTTGCCCGTGGCGGCGGAGGCCGAGCGTTAGTGCGACGGCTCGGGCGCACGGCATCGGTGTCGATGACACGGTTGGACAGTGCGGGGTTACGGCACTTTATCGGTCTCGTCAGTGTAACAGAGGGCGTATGCGCCGCGAAATCGCGGCGCAGTGCGACTCGCGGCGTGTCACGCTAGAGGACCCGCTCCCGCCCTGACGACCGTGGCGGGAGTTTTTCGTAGGTAACGGAGGGTTCCGTGGTCGTCGGTTGTCTGGCGCTCAATGCCTCGTTCGAGCCACTCACGATGGTTCCGATGCGGCGCGCCCTGCGACTCGTCCTCGACGGCAAGGCGGAAATCATCGAGGCCGATTCGGGTCGCTTCGTGCACTCGGAGCGCCTCACGCTGCCGCGCCCGGCGGTCATCCGGTTGGTCCGGTTCATCCACGTTCCGCGCCGGTTCCGCCGTCAGGTGACAAACACGTTCCTGTTCGCCCGAGATCGCTATCGCTGCCAGTACTGCGGTCGCACCGCGGCCGAGCTGCGTCCGCGGGAGTCGCTCACGCGCGACCACCTGATTCCGATGTCGCGCGGCGGCACGAACGACTGGACGAACGTCGTCACCGCCTGCTCGCCGTGCAACACGCGCAAGGGCAACCGCATGCCCGAGGAGATCGGTATGCATCCGCTCAGCGCGCCGGTCGAGCCGCACTTCGTGCACCTGAGTTGGGCCGTGCGCCGCCTCACGCCGACGCAGTCGAAGTACATCAAGTTGTTCTATGGAGAGGATACGCTCCACCAGCTGGAGCTGCTCGAGTCGGGCCATCCGATCCGACGGTCGCGGACGTTGTTGGCCTGACGCGTCACGGCCGATACTCCTTCGTCCTCGCGTCGTAGTGTCGTTGTTTGCCGCCAAGGACGCGCGTGATCAGTGTCGTCACGCCGCGTCCTAACGCGGTCCCCGGATTGCGGTCGCCATGGACCGCCGGCGTCAGCTCGCCGTGCAGCCACCGCTCCACTTCGTCGAGATCGTTCACCGACAGCATCTCGACGTCGAGCGTGCAGATCCAGTAGTAGCGGTCGCGCCCTCCGGCCTTCGGCGCGGCGATCGTCGGCGTGAAGGGTTTGGCCAACGCGGCATTCACGTCCTTCATCGCGCCTAACGATCCGAGCGACGTCGCGCGATCACCCTCGATGCGCGTCGCGCTGTAACGGCGCTCGAGCGGGTTGTACCGCACGATCACGTCCCATTCGGTGTGCCGCTGCAGGTTGTCGAACAAGCCGCCGGCCGTCCACAGCTCGAGACGGTAGTGCAGGCGCGCCGGAAATCCGCTGTGCAACAGCTCGTCCAGGCTGCGATCGTTCAACACGTTCACGGCGCTCACTTCCGGCGCCATCGCGTCGGTCCCGGTCTTCGGCAGTGCGACGACCAGGCGCGCATCGCGCTGCGCCGCGAGCGGCACCGCGATCGAGAGCATGAGAGCGGTCAGCCACGCGAGCCGCACGTGTCAGAAGCGGTGCCGGAGGCGGACAACCACGTTGATCGGATTCGCCCAGTCGGTCAGCGACTTGGCGACGAAGATGCCGAGGACTTCGGCGTCGAGTCCAACGCCGACGTCCGCTTTGTAACTGCTGACCGGAAACGCCCTCGCGTCCTGGATGCCGCCGGGCACCGCCTCGTGCAGCAGCCATCCTCGTCCTGCATCCGTGAACGCCACCCACTGCAGCGGATGATAGAAGGTCCAGCTCCAGCCGCCGCCTCCGCCGCCGAACAGGTGGAGGTGCAGATCGCCGCGATACTCGGCCTGCGCGAGGAGCACGCGGTCGCACTGCGCCGGCGTACCGGGGATGTTCTGCCCCGCGCTGCAGGACATGACGTCCTGTTCGCCGGCCAACGGCTGGCGGAAGTCATAGCCGGGCAGGGACCCGGGCCCGCCTAACGAAAACCGCCGCTCCAGCGGCAGGGGATCTCCGCCTAACCAGCCGCCGGCGAACAGCCGCAGGTTGAGCTGCGATTCCGGCGACAGGCGGTTGTAGCGCCGCAGATCGAGCACGCCGCGCGTGTACGCCACGGGCACCGGCCGACCGTCGGCCGACGGCGGCCGCGCGACCAACGACGCCGGCCCGAGCACCACGTGGTCGCTGAACCCGTGCTCGAGCTCGGCCGTCACGAGCCAACCCGTCCACGGGTTGTCGCGATCGTTGCGCGTGTCGTAGCGCACCTGCGCCGTCGCCAGCGTGAACGTGCCCGCGTCGAGCACCGGGTTGAGCCGCCACGCGGCGTCGCCGCGGAAGAGGGTCCACGGATCTCGCGTCGCGCGTGGCTGCCACCGTTCGCGCCCCAGGCCTAACGTGAGCGACAGCGTGGGCCCGTCGCGGAGCGCCACGTAGCCGCGCGCGCCTTTCCGATTGTAGTAGTCGCGGTAGTCGCGCCGGAGCAGGAAAGACGCCAGCCCGATTTCGCTGTCCCGTAGTTGCCACGTTTCCACCGGCGCGACCTCGTCCAGCGCTTCCGCGCCGAACGCCACGCCGCGCGTGTAGCCGAGCTGCATCTCGGCCTGGACGTCGTAGCCGAGGTTGTCCGCCTTCCACGCGAAGTGGTCGGCCGAGCGGTAAATGCCTAACGCTTGAATGCTGAACGGGCCGAGCGACGAGTTCTGCCGGATCGTCGGACCCAGAATCACCGGCAGCCCTTCGACGCGGTTGTACGTGCCGCTGCGCAGCACCACGCGGTTGTGCGTCCGCAGGTGCCGCCGCGTCCATTGACGGAACCAATTGGCGAGGCCCTGCGACTCGTCGCGGAGCGCCACCACCTGGTCGCCTTCCAAACGATAGGGGAGACGCGGTCCGTACACCCTGATCGCGCCGCCCACCGTCGTGCTGTCGGCGCCGTCCACCGTGCCGCCGGTCACGACGAGCTCGCTGTCCACGCGCGCGCCGTGGAGCAGCGTCACATCGCCGTTGATCACGACGACGCGACCCGTCACGTGTCCGCCGATCACGAGCGGTGCATCGAGCGCGGCGACGTTCCCCGCGACAGTTTGATCCTGCGCGATCGTGGTCGCCTTCGTCGCGCGCAGCGCGGCCGGTTGGTTGTAGAGGAACGCGATAGCCGACGCGTCGTCGTACGACAACGAGTCGATGCGCTGCACCGTGTCGGCGGCCTGCGCGGCGATGCGGGCGCCCGTGAGAGCGCACGCGAGCGCGCAGGCGCCGGCGACCAGCCGCCGCGGCCTCACGATGCGCCGCCCCAGTCGACGCCTAACCGTCGCATTCGGCGATAGAGATTCGGCCGGTCAGTCTGCAGCCGTCGCGCGGCGTCGGTCACGTTCCCGTTGGTCATCGACAGCGCGCGCTGGATGAGCAGGCGCTCGTATTCGTCGAGTGCATCGTTCAGCGGACGATCGAGCTGCGCCGCGTCCGGCGGCGCGTTAGGCGACGGCGCGGTGTCGGGCTCGACGCGCAGCACCTCCGCCACGTCGGCCGCACGCACGTCGGTGCCGGCGTGGAAGATCGCCAGCCGCTCCACGATGTTCGCCAGCTCGCGCACATTGCCGGGCCACCGG
>DATJET010000055.1:0-43137 GCA_035496295.1 Gemmatimonadaceae bacterium | reverse complement strand
ACGCGGCGCTCGAGCTGTTCGCGGTGCGCGACCGGTTGGGCGCGTCGGGACAGGTCGACAGCGCCGATCTGGACGTGGCGCGCGAAGCATACGGCGCGCTCGTGCGCGGCTTCGAGACGCCGCCTGTGGCCGGTGCTGGTGCGACGCCGACGACATCGACTGCCGCGATGGCCCCGCCCGGCGCGACACCGCCGGTCAGCACGACCGGGGCATTGCCGCCGCCGACCTCCGCGGCTGCGCCCAGCGCGCCGCCGGCCGCACCCGCCGGCCCGGGGGGTCCGTTAGGCGGAGCGCCTGCCGGCGGAGCGGGCGAGGCGCCGCACGACGCGCCGGCGGACCGCGCGCCCGTGATCGCGGTGGTGGTGGTCGTGCTGCTCGTGCTCGGCGGCATCTATTACCTGGTCGCCGGGCACCGCGCGCCCTCGGCGCTCGACGCGGGGATTGCCGCGTACACCGCGGGCCAGCGTGATTCCGCGCATGCGCTCTTCACGCGCGCCGCGGCGGCGGACCCGCGTAACGCGCTCCCGCATCTCTATCTCGGACGCATGGCTCGCGAAGACGCCGACTACACGACGGCGGGCAAGGAGCTGCGCACCGCCGTGCAGCTCGATCCCACAGGCGCGGCCGCCCAACGCGAGCTGGGCGCGTTCTTCCTCGCACGCGGCGGCTCGTTCGCGGCGCAGAGCCGGCCCGACCTCGCGTCGCAGGACTACGATGCCGCGCGCCGCGCGTACGTGCGCGCCATCCAGGTGAACGCGGCGGATAGCGCGTCCGAGGGCTACCTGGCGTGCGCGCTGGCGCGCCTCGGACGGGCCGACGACGCGGCGACGTGGCTCAAGCGTGCCGGTCCGGGGCCGTGGAGCACGTGCGCGGCATCGCCGGCCGCGCCGTGACCCCACGGGTTGGACTCTCTGCCGACAGCGTCCATCGCACTGCGTTAGGCAACGGCCTCACCGTGTTGGTGCATCGCGACGACTCGGCGCCTGTCGTCGCCATCGTGACCCACGTCAAGGCGGGCTACTTCGACGAGACCGACGACGTCACGGGCATCGCACACGTGATGGAGCACATGTACTTCAAGGGCACGCCGGCCCGCGGCGTGGGCGAGATTCCGCGGGCGACCAAGGCAGCGGGCGGCTACCTGAACGCCGGCACGATTTACGACCGCACCAGCTATTACACCGTGCTGCCGACCAGCAGTTTTCTCGACGGTCTCGAGATCCAATCCGATGCGTATGCGAATTCCCTCGTCGATGCCGGAGAGCTGGGGCGCGAGCTCGAGGTGATCGTCCAGGAAGCGCGGCGGAAGGCGGATACGCCGGGCGCGGTGGCGCTGGAGACGCTCTACCGCCTCCTGCACGACCGGCACCGCATGCGGCGGTGGCGCATCGGCAGGGAAGACGGCTTGAGGCGTCTGACGCGCGACCAGGTGGTGGCGTTCTATCGGACGTTCTACCAGCCGTCGAACACGGTCCTCTCGATCGTCGGCGACGTGGATCCGGACGCGGCGCTCGCCGCGGTCGAGCGCCGCTACGGCGGGCTGTCCGACTGCCCCGTTAGGCGGGACCGCGGCCCCGCGGAGACCGCGGGGCCGCGCGGGTTCCGCTTCGCCGATCTCGCCGGCGACGTCACGCAGTCACAGCTCGTAATCGGCTGGCGCACGCCGGCCGCGCTGGACCGCGACACGCCGCCGCTCGAGATGGCGGCCACCGTGTTAGGCAGCGGGCGCGCATCGCGCCTCTATCGTGGCGTGCGCGACCGGGCGCTGGCGGCGTCGGTCACGGCGTCCGACTACACGCCAACGGACCTCGGCGTGTTCGTGATCCACGCCGACGGGCCGCCCGCACTGTCGGGCGACGCGCTGCGCGCCATCTGGGCGGAAGTGCGCGACCTGCGCGAGCACGGCGCGACCCCGGACGAGATCTTCCGGGCGCGACAGATGGTCGAGGCGCGCTTCGCGCGCGCGCTCGAAACCATGGAGGGCCAGGCCAACTGGCTCGCCGACTGGGAAGCGCTCGGCGACTGGCAGTTAGGCATGGAGAACTATCACCGGCGGATGGCGGTCGAGCCCCGCGACATCGCCGTGGTGACGAGCCGATGGCTGGATCTCGATGCCGCGGGGGTGGTCTCGTACCGCCCCGACGCGATCGCGCCGCTCGCCGCCCACGGCGGCGCGCTGCGCGATCGCGTCGAGGCGCCCCCGCGTCCGATTCCCGTGGGCGGCGCGCCCGCGGCGCCGCCGATTGCATCGGCGGCTGCCGCGCCCGCGCCCGCCCTCGAACGCGTCGAAGGCCGCGTGCGCTGCTACCGCACCGCCCGCGGCACGCCCATCCTCGTTAGGCAGATCCCCGGCGCCCGCCTCGTCCACCTCGCGATCTCCGTCCTCGGCGGCGCATCCGACGAGCCCGCCGTGCACGCGGGCCTCACGTCGCTCCTCGTGCGGACCGCCGTCAAGGGTACGGCCCACCGCGACGCCAACCGTATCGCCGCCGACGCCGAGCTCCTCGGCGGCAGCATCACACCCTCCGCGGGCACGGAAAGCTTCGGGTGGTCGATGTCCGTGCCCACCTCGCGCGCCGACGACGCACTCGCACTCCTCGCCGACGTCGCCCAACAGCCGACCCTCGCCGAGTCCGCGCTCGACACCGAGCGCGAGGTCGCACTCGCCGCTCTCGCGCTGTTGCGCGACGACATGCAGCAGTGGCCGATGCGCCTCCTCATCCGCGCCGCGTTTCGCGGGCATCCTTACGGTGTGCCGGCCTCCGGCGATGAACGCAGTCTGGTCACCATCGATGCCGCGCAGCTCCACGCCTGGCACGCGGCCCGCTGTCTCGGGGGTCCGTCCGTCATCGCCATCGTGGGCGACGTGGATCCCGACGACGCGGCGTGCAGCGCCGCGCGCCACTTCCAGGCGTTGGGCGGTGCAGCGGCGCGCGCGCCCGAGGCGCCGGCCTGGACGCGCGAGGCGGTGATGGTCCGCGAAACGCGCGACAAGGCGCAGACGGCGCTGGCGATGGCATTCCCCTCGCCCGACCGCGGCGACGACGCGCGCTTCGCCATGCACCTCCTGGCCGGCGTCGGCAGTGGGTTAGGCGGCCGATTCTTCGAGGAGCTCCGTGACAAGCGGTCGCTTGCCTACACGGTGAGCGCGGGCGTGGTCGAGCTGCGTCGCGCGGGCGTGTTCCGCACGTTCATGGCGGTGTCGCCGCGGCGTGAAGAAGAAGCGCGCCGCGGGATGCTCGACGAGCTGGCCAAGCTCCGCGACGCACCGGTCACCGACCGCGAGCTCGCGCGGGCGAAGGCGTACGCCATCGGCATGCACGCCATCCGTGAGCAGAGCGGGGCAGCTGTGCTCGGCGATGTGCTCGACGCGTGGATGTTCGGCCGGTCGTTAGGCGAGCTCGAGGAGTACGAGGCCCGTGTGCGCGCGGTGACCGCCGCCGAGATGCAGCGGCTGGCCCAACGCTATCTGGGGGAGAGCCGGCGCGTGGAAGCGGTGGTGGCCGGCGCGTCCGGCTCCGCCTAACTGCCGCCGTGTTGCAGCTCGCCGGCGGCGCGCCGTAACACGGCGGCGGCCGGACGCAGTCGACCAGCGGCCGTGCGGAGACCGATCGGCACGCGATAGTCCGATGCTTGATACGCGATCAATCCCTTGATCGCCGCGCGGCTCGACGCCCACGCCAATACGCCCCACAGCGCGTGCGCCTGACTCTCTTCACCGTGTGCGAGCGGAAACGCGCCGGCCTCGAGCACCCATACCGGTTTCGATGACCGCGCCGTTCGCACCCACGCGTCGGCGGTGCGCATTCGTGCGTCGAGGGTGGCCGCACCGCCTAACCACGGATAGAGCGACAGCGAGGTGCCATCCACCGGCGACGCGTTCGACGCGCTCCACGCGTAGAGCGCGCTGTCGGCGGCGGTGAAACCGCCCACGTGCGCGAGCACGCGCACCGCGCTGCTGTCCGCCGTGCTGTCGTCGTGCGCCGCGTCGGCGGCCGCGCGCAGGTAGGCTTCCCACGACTCGACCGGTACGGGGCCGAGCGCACGCGCCGCTGCGCCGTTGGGATCGACCACGGGCACCACGAAGTCCGGGTGCAGGCGACGCGCAATGCGCTCCACGTCGGCCACGCGGTCGCGAAGGTACGCCCCGCGCGCAGCCGGCGGGACGCGCCGCTCCTCCGACAGATCGAGCGCCGCGATCACGCGCCGCGATCCGCGCACGTCGTCCATCACGTGCTCCACGCTGTCGAGCGTCGCCGCGCTCGCACCGTTCGGCGTGAAGTAAATCGTCAGCGCGCCGGCGCCGATCGAATCGGCGAGACCGAGGTCGTTGGTCAACGACAGCGGTGTCGGCGGATCGGAGAGGGTCGGGAACACTTTCAGCCCGACGACGAAGTCGCTGTCCGGATGCTCCTGCAACCGCTGCCGCGCGTATCGGTCGTAGCTGCGCACCGCGCGCGCGGCCGACGGGACCTGCGAGACGATCAAGAGCAGCCATGCCGCGGCGACGAGTGCCATCACGCCGCGCACGAGCATGCGGCCGTTGGGCCGCCCCGGCGTGACCGGCGCGAAGACCGGCACGTACAGGAACCACGGCATGACGAGCGCCATCGACTGGGCCGAGAGCGCGATCGCGTCGCGGTCCGCTGCGAGCAGTGTGAGGAGCGGCGTGCTCGGCGACACACCGACGAAATCCAACCAGTGCGCGAACGTGATCAACGCGAGCAGGAAGTCGAACGTCAGGATCGCGGCACCGATCGGCACCGACGTGCGCCGCTTGGCGAGCGAATACGCGGCCTGCGCGGTCGCGAGCGCGACCGTCGCGGGCCAGATCCACGCGACCGAGATGAGAGCGGCGCCGGTGAGCAGCGAGGTCGAGAGGAGCGACACGACCAGCGCCGGCAGCAGGAGGAGTCCGCCTAACGCACTCAGAAAGGCGAGAGCGGGCGGCACGCCCTGGACGCGGGCCGCGCGTCCGGCGACCCACAAATCCCAGATCAAGACCAATGCGCACAGCACCAGGTGCGCCGTCGCCAGGTGGTGCCACGCGCTGAGCCGGCTCATCCCCTTCCGGACGCGGAACGACGCACCGCGGTCACGTCACACGTACTCGGTCGCGCACTCAGAACATCGACATCGCGAGCACCGAACGCAGCGAATCGTTGGTCGCGCGCAACCGCCCGCTCAGCACGCGCACCACCGCCCACAACACCTTGTACGCGATGTCGCGATGGAAATCCAACAGCATCTCGAACTCGGCTCGGCTAATCGTGATCACCGTGGTGCCGCCGTGCGAGATCGCGTCCGTGGACCGTTCGCTCCGGTCGAACACCGCCATCTCGCCGAACATCGATCCCGCCTTGAGCACGGCCAGGGCTTCCTCGCCGGCACCCGGAATTTGACGGCTGATACGGACTTCGCCCTCGATCACGATGAACAGCCGGTTGCCGGGTTCGCCCTCGTGGAAGATCTGCTCGCCCGATGCGTACGTTTTGTCCTCGCACAATTCCGACACGCGCTCGAGCTCGTCGTTCGACAATCCGCTGAATATCTGCAGATTTCGCAACACGTCGATCGTGGCCGCCATCGCCCCCTCACGCAGTGAGCCGCTCCAACCTACACACCGGCTGGCGTGGCGAAACCCCCGGCTCGGACATTTCGTCGTGAGAGCCGTTCACGCTGGAAGCGGTCTCTCTCCGTCCCTATGTTGATTTCTTGTGAGCTCTTCGCGCGTTTGGACCGTTCCCAACCTGCTTTCGCTCTCGCGACTGCCGCTTGCAGCCGCGTTCTTGGTCGTCGAAGGCCGGTCCGCGCGCGTGGCCCTCGTTGGGCTGGCATCGCTCACCGATTTTCTGGACGGTTGGCTCGCGCGCCGCGGGCAGACATCGCAGCTCGGCGCGCTGCTCGACCCGATCGCCGACAAAACGTTCGTCCTCGTGGCGATTTTGGCGTTCCTGCTCGAGGGCGCCGTCACGGCCGGCGAGTTTCTCGTTGTGATCTCGCGAGATCTGGCGACAGCAGTTGGATTCGTCGTCGCGTATCTGCTGCCGGGTCTCGATCCACGCGCGTTCAAGGCGCGGTGGCCTGGGAAAGTTGTCACGGTGCTGCAGCTCGCGGCGCTCTTTGCACTGCTGCTGCGTCCCGCCGTCTTTCCGGTGCTGGTTCCGCTCATCGCGCTCGCATCCGCGTGGGCGATCGCCGACTACACGCTCGTGTTGCACCGCCAGCGCGTTCGGTCGTGAATGCGGGGACGCGCCGCCGCAATCATCACGTTCGTCTGTGCCGGAGTGATCGCGCCGCAGTGCGTGGCCGCACAACTCGAGTCGCGAGTGCAAACTGGTGCGCGAGTGGATGTAATGGCGTCGACCATTACCGCGGTTCAAGCAGGCGCCGAGCTGAGCGCGAGGGCTTCGACCAACGTCCGAATCGGACTCACGATCGCCGCGGGCGAGTCCTGGGCGCACGGGCGCGCGGGATTTAGTGCGCGCGCCGACCTCGTCGGACGCTTTCTATTGGACCCGGGTTTTCAGATGCGTTGGGCGCCGTACGCAGGTGGCGGGCTTGGCTTGCGCTACGACAAAATCGGCGACTGGCGCGGAACGGTCATCGCGGTCCTCGGCATCGAAGGGCCGAATTGGAGCGGCGTTGTGCCGTTCGCTGAGGGCGGTTTTGGTGGCGGCGTGAGACTCGGCGTAGGATTCCGGGCGACGCGTCGTGCCGGCCGGTGACCCGTCGCGCCGAGTCCGGACTTCAGGCGGCCGAAACTGCGTCGGCGGGCTCTGTCGTTTCGCCTTCTGCTTTTGCTTTTGGAGGCCGGCAGAACCGCGTTCCGAGCGTGCGCAGGTCAGTCAACTCGGCGTCCGACAATTCTGGGTAGCGGTCCTGCAGGTACGGCATCGTGTCGTTGAACCACTCTTCCTGATGCTCGGCTACCGCCTGTATCACGCCACACCGCATGATGTGCTGAAATAATTCGTCGCGTGCCTGCTCGAACGGCGTTGGTGCAGGGGTCTCACGGCGACGGTTACGCTGTTTACCCATTCCATCCTGTTGGCTGAAGTGACAGAAATATATCGCGATGCACGCGCGGATTGAAGCGCTCGCGCGATGGGTGCCGATTTCATTGGGGTGCCCATACGTTACGTCAGGACGCCGGTGAACGTTGGCGATCGAGCAGCTCGAGGACGACGTGCACCAGTGCGTCCGGGTTTTCTTCCGGTACGAGCGCGCCGACGCCATGAAAGCGCACTAAACTGCTGCCGGCGATCGCAGTCTGCAGCCGTTCCGGCAGTCCACTGTCCAACCATGGTTGCTCCTCACCCCACACGATCGCCGCGGGCGCACGGATCAACGACAGATCGAGCTCCTCCACGTCGTCGGCCTTGAGTGCACGCGCGATTGTGAGCAGGTGCGTCACGCCGTCCGGACCTACGTAAGGTGCCAGATAGCGAGCCACGAGTCGCGCAGGCATGGTCTCCTTCCGCGCCACGCTGTCCTCCAGGACGCGGCGCAGCAATGGAGCCGCGCCCAGCACTCCGTGCGCCACACGCAGTGCGAAGCGCGCTGTGCCGAGCTGCACGGTGCGCACGTCGCGGCCTGGGCATTCGCCGAACGCGACGCTGTTCACGAGCACGAGACCATCCACACGAGCCGGGTGGCGCAGCGTGAGGCGCTGCACGATGCCGCCGCCCACGCCGAGACCGACCGCAGCCGCGCGTGGCACGCGAAGCGCGGCGAGCGCGCGGTCGAGGTACTCCGCTTGCGCCGCGATCGAGTAGTTGGCTTCCAACGGACGATCAGATTCGCCGTAGCCCAACAAGTCGACGGCATACGCAGTGTGTCCCGCGGCAGCGAGCAACGGGCCCACGACTCGCCACACGAAGCTCGACGTCGCGAAGCCGTGCACCAGCATCACTGCGCGTCCGCCGTGACCATATCGTTCCACGTGCAGTGCGCCTGGTCCGGCCGGGACGCGTATTACGTCCGGATCGATGGGAACTCCCTCGGTTGGTCGGTGAAGAAAAACGCGCCGACAAGATATCAGGACCTAACGCGCACCTGCCATGCTGCGCCGGGACACGCCAGTACCTGGCATCCAGACTCGACGCTAGCTTTCACCTCTATCCCCAGCGAGTTAACGGTCCATGTCACAGAAAAGCGCCCGCGCCCAGCGGTCGAATGCCGTGCGTACACAGCGGGCAGCGAACCTGAAACCGTTCTATATCGGCCTGGTTGTCGTCGCGGTCATCGGCATCGCGCTCATTGCACGGACGGCGCAGCATAGTGACGCCTCGCGCCCCACGATCGCAAACGTCGCGGCCACTCCCGTCAAAGCCGAAGGCCATCTCCTCGGCAATCCCAACGCGCCGGTGCAGATCCTGGAGTTCGCGGACTTCGAGTGTCCGCACTGCGCTGAATTCGCGACGATCACCGAGCCGGACGTGCGTAAGCGCATCGTGCAGGCCGGCCTGGCGAGCTACCGGTATTTTGATTTTCCGGTCGGCGAGTTCTCGAATTCGGTCGCGGCCAGCAACGCGGCGGCATGTGCGGGGGATCAGAACAAGTTTTGGGAGATGCACGACAAACTGTTTCAGGGACAGCCCGATTGGAGCGGCGAGAACAATCCGAAGGCAGTGTTCAAGGCGTACGCGAAATCATTGGGCGTGGACGTGAGTGCGTGGGATGCGTGCTACGACTCGCAGAAGCACCTTGCTGATATCAAGGCCAGCCATGACGAAGGACTGCGCCGTCACGTGAACTCGACGCCGACGTTTGTGATCGGCACGAAGCAGATTCCGGGCGCGATTCCGTACGACATGTTCAGGGCCTACGTGGACACGGCGGCGATGGCGGCGGCGTCGAAGCCCGTCGCGAAGAGTGACAGTGCACCTCTGAAAGAAGCGGGCACCAAGCCGTGACGCGCAGCGCGCGCATGACCATCGCGCTTCTGGCGCTTGTCGGCGCGCTCGTGGCGCTCTACCTCACGCTGTTCAAGGTCGGCGTGATCGGTGAGCTCGTGTGCAACATCGGCTCGTGCGAGCGCGTGAACACGTCGCGTTGGGCAATGTTCTTTGGCGTGCCGGTCGCGGCGTGGGGACTCGCGACGTACGTCGTGCTGCTGGTGCTTGCGTTGGTCTCGGTGCAGCGCGACGCGCTCGAGCGGCAGATCGCGTGGGTGCTCGTGGCGTTGTCTGGATGGAGCGTGCTTTTTTCGGCGTGGCTCACGTCGAAAGAATTGTTCGTGATACACGCCATCTGCATCTGGTGTGTCACGTCTGCCACGATCATGACGCTGATCTTTTTGGCCAGCCTGCTCGAATTGGGGCGCTCTCGGCGCGCGGATCGTGCGGAACGTTTCGATGCGCACGGCGCGGCGTCGCCCGTGGCCTCCGACAGCGGCACAATGGGCGGCTCGCCCCAAGGATGAATCCAGCAGGGCCCTCTGTACGTCATATTTTGACAGGGGGCCCTTTGGTACGATCTCTGCTTGAACGAGAGGTCGAGGTTTCCCGGGTCGCTGCAGATGGCGGCCTCTCCACTCCACCGTCGGAGCCTTCCATGTTGGGCAAGCTGTTCCCTGAACGCATATTCGCGCGCAAGCTGAACCCAGCCGCAGAGAAGCGGTTGCGGCTGGCGCAGGCGCGCGCTGAGGAGTCGGTGATTCGGGCGCACGTGGACAACGCGATGATGTTCGTCGACACGTTAGCCGAAGATCTGCCGTTCGACCGCGCGATCGAGAGCTACGTGCGCGTGATGGGTATTCCGGAGCCGTTGGCGAGCACGGTGGTGACCCGTGCGCTCGTCACCTTGGGGGAGGACCTGGTGCAGTATCGTCGTCGTCCCGCGGAAGCGGTGCGCGACGAGGAGCCGGCGCGTCCGGCGCTGCGTCTGGACGAAGCTTCGGATGGACGGCTGCGGGCGATGCGGCGTGCATGAGCGCCGCTCGTTAGGCAGCACCGGAACGACCGACGGCCCGCCCTCCGGCGGGCCGTCGTCCATCCGGCATGTGCCGCGTTAGGCCCCGGGCGGCAGGACTTCGCTCAGCATGCGTTGGAGGACGGGGTCCGAGAGCGAGACGTCTTCGAGTCTCGGGACGACGTGCATCTCCAAGCGCGGGTTTCGATAGTGGTCTGTGCGGGGTTCCATCCCGCGCTCTTCCGCGCGGAGCGCCGGCGCGGCCTCCCAGATGGCGAGCAAGTCCGGCTGGCGCGCAGCCAGCCGAAGCAGGAGCTTGCGCGCCTGCTCGGGCAGAACCGTGAGCAAGCGCTCGAAGGCATCGAAGTCGATATCCTGTCGCAGGCGTTCGCGATGGTCAGGCGACAGGACGAATGGCGGGGTTGGTCGGCGCGGATCAGGCATCGTGTAAAGCTCGCTGCACAGGTATGTGGGCAACGACTATCTGAAGCCTGCTCGCGAGTCGCGCGATGCACAATGGCCTGCCGAATTCTTCGAGAATTCTCACGAAGATTTCCCTCGCCGTCCAACTCAGCTCGTCGGCGCAACCTGGTACTGCTCGAGCTGTCCGTTGGGCATCTCGTACGTCCAGACGCGCAGCACACGCCCCGAGCACGTGACCCGATAGACGCGCTCGATCATCCCGCCGCGGCTCTGCTGTCGAATCTGCACGAATCCGGTTGGCTCGCCTAACGGGGCAAGCCCCGACTTGAAGTCCGCGAGCGCGGCGTCGCTGAAATACGCGTTCGCGTCCGCGGTGAAGAGCGACCGGTCCACCGTGCGTTGCTGCAGGCCCTCGAAGATCCGGCGCGCCCGCGCCGTCCGCTCGGTCGTCATGGCGTCTTCGGTGCTGAAGAGCACGCGCGCGATCTGCTGCGCAATCGCGCCCGACGCAGGCGCGGCATCCTGGTTGGTGAGCACCACGATCGCCGCGCTGTCGTCGGGGAACACCATGTTCTCGGCGGTGAAGCCGGAGACTTCGCCGCTGTGCGAGATGGTCCGATGACCGGCCGTCTCGCCGACTTCGACGCCCAGGCCATAGCCGGAGCTCACGCCGTTCTTGAGCAGCACGGTGGTTTCCATCGCCTTGTACGACGCCGGCGCGAGCAGCGACTGCTCGATCATCGAAATGTCCCACCGCGCCAGGTCGCTGGGCGTCATTGCGAGCTCGCCCGCGCCGAACATCCACCCCGGCCCTGTGGGCGTGGCCGGGCGCAACGGCCCGAGCCCGTACCGCATGTACCCGATCGGTTGGGCGGCCGACGGACCGAGCGCGTCGAAGTCCACCGCGCTCGTTAGGCCAAGGCGGTCGAGGATCTGCGCGTGCACGAACTTCGTGAACGGCGTGCCGCTCGCCTTCTCGACGATGAGACCGGCGATGATGAAATTCGTGTTGCTGTACTGCCACTGCGTGCCGGGCTCGAAGTCGAGCGGCTGCTTGGCCCACCGGTCGATGATCTGCTGCGGCGTCGTGGGCTTCTCCATGCTCGGCGGCACGTAATCCTGTGGCCAGAAGTCCTGGTAGCCCGAGGTGTGCGACAGCAGCTCGCGTACCGTGACCTCGCTGCCGCGCGACAGCCCCGGCACGAACCGCGACACCGGGTCGTCGAGCGACACCTTGCGCTGCTGCACCAGCAGCAGAACGGCGGCCGCCGTGAACTGCTTGCTGATCGATCCGACCGCATACCGCATCGTGCTGTCGGCCGGCGTGCGCGGATCGAGCTTGGCCGTGCCGTACGCGTGCGCGTACACGATGGCTCCGTGCCTAACGACAGCCACCGACGCGCTCGGCACCCCGGTGGCGGTGAGCACGGCGCCGGCGATCGAGTCCACCTGGGCCGGCAGCCGGTCCGCGCTCTGCGCGCGGACAGTCGGCGCCGCGGCCGCGCCGGCGAGGAACAGCGCCACTACACACTGGAAACGAGTTCGCATGAGCATATGCGCAGGAGTCGAAGGAAGGGAACGAGGGCTCGCCACTCAGCGCGACCCGGTGAGCGCTTTCACGTCCGGCGTCGCGGACGACGGCGCGGCGTTCTTGACGTACTTGTCCAGCCACGCGACCCACCGCGCCCACTGGTCGAGCACCGTCTCGCGCGTGAGCGGACCGTGATCCTCGTACGGATACATGTACAGGGCCGCGGTTTTGCCGAGTCCCTGCAGCGCGTGGAGCATGCGCACCGAGCTCTCGAGCGCCGTGCCCACGTTCTGGTCCTCGAGCGAGTGGTACATGAGCAGCGCGCCGCTCAACTTGTCGGCGTAGAGGAAGGGCGACATGTCGAGATACGTTTTCTGGCCAACCCAGAAATCGCGGCGCTCGTTCTGGAATCCGTTAGGCGTGAGCGACCGGTTGTACATGCCGTCGCCCGCAATGCCGGCCTTGAAGAACGGCGTGTGCACCATCGCGTTCACGGTGCTGAACGCCCCGTAGCTGTGGCCGCCGATCGCCAGCCGCGTGCGGTCGATGTAGCCGTCGCGGTCCAACTGGTCGATCACCGCGTAGAGATCGGCCTGCAGGTCGGACACGTAGTTGTCGTTCATGCGGCCCTGCGCACCGACGATGGGCGGATCGAAGTCGGCCACCGCGTATCCCTGCGTGATCATGTACTCGATGGTCCGGGGCTGCGACCGCGGGAACTCCTCGATGTTCTCCATGCGCAGCGTGCGCAGGTAGCCGCCTTGATCCGTGTACTCGAACGGATAGAACCAGAACAACGTCGGTATCCGCGTGCCGTCCTTGTAGTCGGCGGGCAGCGTGAGATTCACGAGGAAGCGATAGCCGTCCGCGCGCGTGACCCAGATGCGCTTGTGCAGCGCGTGCGTGAGCTCGGGCGTGTAATCGACGTTGTTCGTCAGCTTGCGCACCTGGCCAGAGGCGACGTCGCGCACGTACGAGTCCGGCACTGCGCTGCGCGTCTGGCGCTCGACGATCACCTTGGACAGGCTGTCGTCCATCACGGCTGTCACGGTTTCGAACGCATCGGCGGCCCCCTCGAACACCGGCGTTTTCTTGCCGGTCCGGATGTCCACACGATCGACGAAGCCGCGCGGCGCGTGGTGCTCCCAGTCGCGATCGTAGTGCGTGCCCTCGAGGAACGCCGACGCCCCGTCGGACGAGAGCAGCGCCACCTCGCCGCCTAACCGGCCGCGCCTGGTCATGATCGAGCCCGGGTTCTCGTAGAACGTCACCGAGTCGGCGCCGTTGCCGCCGCGCGCGCCGCCGAAGAATCCGCGGCGGTCGGTGCCGACGCTGGCGTTGAGTCCGCGCAACCGCCAGATCGTGTAGCGCTTGTCCGGTTGGGCGAAGTACACGGCGTACACATGTCCGGCGCCGCCCGAATTCTCGGCGACGAAGGCCATCTTCGCGTCGTCGGAAAAGAGCACGCTGCTCATGCGTGCGTCGCTCGTGAACATCTCGTGCCGGCTCGCCGAGTCGAAGGGCGGTGCCCAGGCATAGAGGTGGTCTGTGCGGCGCGGCGCCCGCGCGCCGCCGCGGTCCTCGCCGGCCGACGAGTCGGACTCGCCACGGTTAGGCGACGGATCCTGCTTGAGGTAGGCGAGACCGGATCCGTCGGGCAGCCACACGAAGCCGCGGGACACGGTGTCCGCGACCTGGCGATCGGCCGGAGTGAGATCGTCGCGGTCGTCGCTCAGGCGCTCGGGCTCGAGCGCCAGATGCGCAACGACGTGGCCCGTCGCGTCCCACAATTCCTGTTCGTGCGCGAAGCTCGAGAGCGGCACGATGTACGAGAACGGTTTCTCGACCAGTGTCACGCGGAAGTACTTGCCGTTAGGCGAGGGATCCACTGCATCGATCACTGCGGGTGCGCCGACGCGGCGCACGGCGCCCGAGGCCGCGTCGATCACCGCGAGTTGACCCGTGGTGTAGTACTCGAGCAGCGCCTCGTCGTACGGCGTCTGGAGGAGCGTCGCGTACACGCGCGTCTTGTCCTTCTTGCCGTCGGTGATGCGAACCTCGGGACCGGTCGCGATGGCCGGACGTACGGGAGGCGCCTTGCGGCCTTCCGGCAGGATCACCGCCACCAAGCCTTTCCCATCGGTGGTCCACTGCGGCTCCGTGACGAGTGTCGCGAGCAGCGACACGGATCCGAGCGCGCGCGACTTGCCCGACGCGGCGTCCGCCACGTACAAGCGCGTCGCCGTCTCGAAGTTGGCGATGTAGGCGATGCGCGCGCCGTCGGGCGACCACTCTGCGCTCGACATCGTCGCACCCTGCGGCGCGTCGATCGTGCGCACGGCGCCCGTGAGGCCGTCGATCAGCTCGAGTTTCGCCGCACCGCGATCGGTGAGCGCGCGCGAGCGATTCGCCTCGTAATCCACTTGCAGCTCGCCCAGGTAGTAGTGCGGTTTCCCGAACGTGTGGACGCTCGGCATGCCGCCGCTCACGAGCTTGAAGAACCATCGGCGGTTCGGACTCTGCGTCTCCGACGCGAGCGTCACGTTGTTGTCGCGGGGCGCGGTGACCAGCCGCTCGATCACCGCCGGCGGCCTAACGTATGTCTCGGAAGCGAGGATGGCGCTGTCGGATGCCGGTGCCGCGCCATCGCTCCGTTGGGCAACGGTGGTTTGGGCGCGCCCAACGGACGCGAGCGCGGCGAGCAGGGCGACTCCGGCGAGGGGCGATGCGACCCGGGGGCGGTGCGAGACGGTGATGCGCATGTGAGGTCCTGGACGAAGGCTTCGTGGCTACGGCAGCACGAAGATCGGCCGGCGCACGCCGATTGGCCAGAGCACCTGACGTCGCTTCAGGCCTTGCCTTCGTAGGCCCGCTGCAACGCGTCCATGTCGAGCTTCTTCATTTTCAGCATCGCGTTCATCGTCCGGGCCGCGGCGGGCGAGTCCCCGTCTTTGTACCACTCGTCAAAATTCGCCGGCACGACCTGCCAGGATAGGCCATACCGGTCCTTGAGCCATCCGCACATCTGCGCCTTGGGATCGCCGCCCGCGGACAACTTGTCCCAGTAATAGTCGATCTCGTCCTGCGACTTGCAGTTGATCATGAGCGAGACGGCTTCGTTGAAGGTGAACACCGGGCCGCCGTTGAGCGCCATGAAGGTCTGGCCATCCAGCTCGAAGAGCACGGTCATCACCGACCCCGCGGGGCGTCCATGTGCTTCCTTCCCCGCCTCGCCGTAATGCGTGATCGCCGTGATCTTGGAGTTCTTGAAGATGCCCACGTAGAACCGCGCGGCCTCTTCGGCCTGGTCCGCGAACCACAGGCAGGGGCTTATTCTTTGACTGATGGCCATGGGGCCTCCGCCGAGTATTCGGCTGCAGAAGTGAATCCCGATTTTCGAGACATCTTCGCAAGCTAGCCGCTCAGGGGTGACGACCAACATGGGGACATTCTCGCGGGTGCGTCGCATAGGGGACACGGTGCTCACGGCACAGGCGTGGCGTCCGGCGACACTGGCCGCGCTGAGCAGCGGCGTGATGCACCGCGCCCGCAACGAGGAGCTCGGCCTAACGGACCGGGAGCACCTCGAGGCGGCGGCGGGTTGGCTGGCGCGCGCGCAGGACGCGCAACGCGACGGCGGCGTGTCGGGACGCTACCACCTGGGGCGGGGATGGTCGTCGTCGTACCCCGAGACCACGGGCTACATCGTGCCCACCATGCTCGCGCTCGAATCCGAGGCCCGGCTCGCGGGGTTCCACGAGCGCGCGCGGCGCTGCATCGAGTTTCTGTTAGGCACGCAGCTCGAGTGCGGCGGCTTCCCCGGAATGGAGATCGCGCAGAATCGCGACGTGCCATCCATCTTCAATTCCGCGCAGATCCTGAACGGCCTCACGGCGTGGCACCGCGCGACGGGCGACGACACGGTCTTGCAGGCGGCGACGCGCGCGGCCGACTGGTTGACGGCCGAGCAGGACGCGGACGGCGCATGGCGCCGGCACCTGTACGGGTCGGGGCGCACCTACACGTACATGGCGCACGCTGGATGCTGGGTGGCGGAGTTCGGGGCGCACACCGGCGAGCGGCGTTATCTGGATGCGGCGCGGCGGCATTTGCAGTGGGTGCTGTCGCACGTGGACGATTCCACGGGCTGGATCGACGACTGCGGATTCGACGATGGCGCGGGCGACCGCGCCGCCGTGACGCACACCATCGCGTACACCATCTGGGGCGTGTTGATGATGTCGCACATCCTGGGCGACCAACGCGGGATGGCGGTGGCGCGCCGGGCCGCACGCGCGGTCGCGCGGCGGCTCGGACTCTCCAAGTGGCTGCCCGGCCGGCTCGATGCGCGGTGGCGGCCGGCGGCACCGTACGCGTGCCTAACGGGAAACGCGCAGATGGCGCTCATCTGGTTCGAGCTGCACCGCATCGAGGGCGACCCGGCGCTCGTCAACGCGGCGCTGCGCGCGATCGACCTCGTGAAGCGCGCGCAGGTGATGCGTTCGAGCGATCCGGGACTCTTGGGCGGCGTCGCGGGCTCCGATCCGATGTGGGGGAAGTATATCGAGCTCGCGGTGCCGAATTGGGCAGCGAAGTTTTTCATCGACGCGCTGCTGGCCAAGGCGCGCACCATGGCCGCGATGGCGCCGCTTCCGTGTCGCGCGGCGGGCGCGCCGCGCGAGGTGCCGGCGGGCGTGCCGCGCGAGCTGCCGGCCGCGTCGCCGGCCGCGTCGTCTGTTAGGCGGCCGCGCGTGGTGCTCCTGGCCGAAGAACGGAGCCGCAAGGTCGCCCAGTTCGCGGAGTCGTGGGCGTCGTGGGGATTCGTGCCCGACGCGGTGATCATCCGGAATGCACCCGACGAGCCACGGGGCGAGCGCATCGCGGCGTACGTGCGCGAGCACGGGTTAGGCGGGCTGCTGCGTCGCGCCACGGGCGGTCACGCGCGTCCGCACGGCGCGCCCGCGACACCCGCCACGCAGCGTGCGGCCCCGCCTGCGACACCGCCCGAAGAGGTTGCGGCCTACTGCGCGACGCGCGGCATTCCGATGGTGCGATTCACGTCGCTCGACGACGCCGCGGAGCTGGCGGCGCTGCGCGCGCTCGACGCCGACGTGTTCGTCTGCGCGGGCTTCGGCATCGTGCGGCCGGCCATGCTCGCGCTGCCGCGTCTCGGCACGCTCAACGTGCACATGGGACTGTTGCCACCCATGCGTGGCATGAACGTGGCCGAATGGAGCGCATTCACCGGCGTGCCGGTCGGCTGCACGGTGCACGTGGTGGATCGCGGCGTCGACACCGGCGACATCATTGTGTTTCGCGAGGTCGGCCCGGCGGGCGCGAGCGACATCCAGGCGTTGCGCGACCGCGTGGACCACGCGCAGATCGTTGCGTTAGGCGACGTCGTGCGGTGGGTGCTCGAGCACGGTGCGCTGCCGCCGGCATGTCCGCAAGCCCACGACGACGGACGCCAGTATTTCGCGATGCACGACGAGCTGCGCGCCCTGCTCGATGCGTATCTGCCCACCCTCACGCCCGCCACCGCTCCAGCGCCGTGAGACCGCTCAGGGCGTCACGCCGCACGTAGCACTCGAGTCCGAGCGGCACGAGGCCGGCGTCGCGAAAGCGCGCGCGATGCCACGCCGGCGAGCGGCGCAGCAATCGGTGCACGTCGCCATCCACGTCGTCGGCCGATGTCACCACCGGCAGGTACGCCACGCCGCCTAACCGGGCGGCGAGGCCGGCGAGCCCGGCGCCCAGCTCGCGCGCGTTCACATAGTGCAGCATGTCGGCGCAGATGATGAGGTCGTACGCGTCCCGGAGCGGCAGGTCGGCGAGCTCGCCGAACGATCCCTGCTGAATGGCGCGGCGACGGCCGAAGCGGCGCACGACGTACGGACTCGAGTCCACACCCTGGTACGAGAGGCGGGGCCTGAGTGCCACCAGCGGTGCGCGCCATAATGCCTCGCCGCACCCCACATCGAGCACGTGGCGCACCGCGCGTCCCAATATCCATTCCGCCACGCCGAGCGCGAGCACGGCGCGTCGCCGGATTTCGGCCGGCGTCGCGATGCGATGACGCGGGTGGCGATACCAGCGATCGTAATACGCGCGGTCGAACCGTCGTCGAGCGCTCAGAGTTCCTCCTGGCAGCAGGTGGCAATCAATATTGCGACGCGCGCGCCGCGCGGCAGGACGTCCGCGGCGCGGCCATTGTGTGGCACCGCGCGGCGCCCCATGCTTATCGCGCGCCGAAACGATCTCAACGAGGAGGAGCGATGACGCAGCACGACGATCCCGCAATGCCCGCGGGAGGGATGAGCCGGCGACACTTCGTCGGCGCGAGCCTGGCCGGCGGCGCCCTCGCGCTCGCCCGCGCCTCGCTGCCGCACCTGGACCACGCCCATCCGACATCGCCTAACGCAACGCGGCCGGCCCGCTACGTCGCGGCTCCGTTCGAGCTCGAGGAAACCACGATCGCCGAGCTCCAGGCCGGCATGTCGTCGGGCAAGTATACGGCGCGGCGCATCGCCGAGCTGTACCTCGCCCGCATCGACGAGCTCGACCACCGCGGTCCCGCACTCAACGAAGTAATCGAGCTCAACCCGGATGCGCTCGACATCGCCGACTCGCTCGACCAGGAGCGTAAGAGCAAAGGTCCGCGCGGGCCACTGCACGGCATCCCGGTGTTGATCAAGGACAACATCGCGACCGACGACAAGATGATGACTACCGCCGGGTCGCTCGCGCTCGTTGGTGCAAAAGTTCCGCGCGACTCGTTCATCGCGGCGCGGCTGCGCGCGGCCGGCGCGATCATCCTCGGCAAAACGAACCTGTCCGAGTGGGCGAACTTCCGCGCGTCGCACTCCACGAGTGGGTGGAGCGGACGCGGCGGACAAAGTCACAATCCGTACGCGCTCGATCGCACGCCGTCGGGCTCGAGCTCCGGCTCGGGCGGCGCGTCCTCGGCGAGCTACGCCGCGGCGGCCATCGGCACCGAGACCGACGGGTCGATCGTCAGCCCGAGCGCCGCGTGCTCGCTCGTGGGCATCAAGCCGACCGTTGGGCTGCTGAGCCGCTCGGGCATCGTGCCGATTTCGCATTCGCAGGATACGCCGGGCCCGATGTGCCGCACGGTCGCCGACGCCGCGGCGCTGCTCGGCGTCCTAACGGGAGTCGATCCGCTCGACAAGGCGACGCGCGCGAGCGCAGGCAAGTCGCACACGGACTACACGACGTACCTCGACGCCGACGGGCTCAAGGGCGCGCGCATCGGCGTACTGCGCGAGCATTACATGGGATACAGCCGCGCCGCCGATGCGCTCATCGAAGACGCGTTGCACGCGATGCGCGACCGTGGCGCCGTGCTCGTGGATCCAGTCGCATTTCCCACGGCGGGCAAGTTCGGCGACGCCGAGTTCGAGGTGCTGCTGTACGAATTCAAGGCCGACCTGAATGCGTACCTCGGCGCGCTCACGACGTCGCCGGTGAAGTCCCTCGCCGATGTGATCGCGTTCAATGAACAGCATGCGTCCACCGAGCTCGCCTACTTCGCGCAGGAGACCATGATCCAGGCGCAGAAGAAAGGGCCGCTCACTTCGCCGGCGTATACGAAAGCCTTGGCGAAGTGTCACGAATTGGCGCGCGTGCGCGGTTTGGACGCGGTGCTCGCGAAGCACAAACTCGACGCGTTGGTCGCGCCGACGCAGGGGCCGCCGACGCCCATCGACCTGGTGAACGGCGACGCGGGCGGCGGTGGCGGCAGTTCGGAGCTCGCGGCTGTCGCGGGCTACGCGAGCATCACGGTGCCGGCAGGATACGCGTTCGGGCTGCCGGTGGGCCTGTCGTTCATCGGCGGCGCGTGGTCGGAGCCTGCGCTCCTCAAGCTCGCGTACGCGTACGAGCAGGCGACCAAGATGCGCCGCCCGCCGTCGTTCGCGTCGGTGGCCGACATCCCGATGGACGGACGGCCGCGCGCGACGTGATAAGACGGACAGACCCGGACAAGGCCGGAAAAAGCCGGACAAGTCTTTCGTTAGGCAGTCGATCATCCGCTACAGTGGACAACGCACGCCGATCGTGGACGCACGCGGTGGCGCTGGGACTGCTCGCCGCCGGCGCGGTCGCGGTCGCCCTGGCTGCGCTGCCGTATAAGACGTTCGACCTCGACCGCTTTTTCGTTCCGAAGGAGCTGGTACTGCACGCAACCGCGGCGCTCACCGCGCTCGCGCTGTTGTGGCGCGCGCCTCGTCTCGAGCTCACGCGTGTCGACACGCTGCTCGCGGCATTCCTCGGGCTGTCGGTGATCTCGTCGGTGCTCAGCACCAACTGGTGGCTGGCGTGGCGCGCGCTCGCGGTGTCGCTGTCGGGCGTGGTCGTGTTCTGGTGCGCGCGGGCGGTGGCGCGCGCGGGATGGCGCGACGCGCTGGTGTCCTGCCTCGTGCTCGGCGTGGTGGCGGCCGGCGTGACCGCGCTGCTCCAGGCCTACGGCCTGCCGAGCGACTACGTGAGCCTCAACCGGGCGCCGGGCGGAACGTTAGGCAACCGCAATTTCGTGGCGCACCTGGCGGCCATCGGCACACCCGTGCTGCTCTGGCGCACGCTCGGCGCGCGGACGACGTGGGGGGCGCGCGCCGGTGCCGCGGCCACGGTGGTGCTCGCGGCGGTCCTGACGCTGTCGCGAACCCGCGCGGCGTGGCTCGCGCTCGCGCTGTGCGTGCCCATTGCTGTGATCGGCGTCCTGGCCGGGCACCGCACGTGGCGACGGAGCAGGGCTGCCGCCCGCTCGGGCCGCCTCCTGGCCGCCGTGGCCGCCGCGGTGCTGGCGGCGATGTTTGTGCCTAACAAACTCAACTGGAAGAGCGACTCGCCGTATCTGGACTCGGTGCGCGGCGTCGTCGACTACCGCGCGGGCAGCGGCCGTGGCCGCCTCGTGCAGTACCGCAACTCGCTGCGGCTGGCCTCATCCCATCCGGTGTTGGGCGTGGGGCCGGGAAACTGGAGCGTGCGGTATCCGTCCGTGGCCACGCCTAACGATCCGTCGATCGATCTCGACGACGGCATGACGTCCAACCCGTGGCCGAGCAGCGACTGGATGGCCGACCTGGCCGAGCGCGGCGCGCCGGCTGCGGCGTGTCTCGCGGTGGTGTTCATCGGGTTGTGCGTCACCGGGTTGATGGCGATGTCGCCGCGCGCCGGCTCCGACGAATTCGCCCAAGGACTGGTGCTCGTGGCCACGACGGTGATCGTCGTGGTGGACGGTTCCTTCGATGCGCTGCTGCTCCTACCGGCGCCGGCGCTCATCGTGTGGGGCCTGCTCGGCGCGCTCGCCGTACCAGCGCGTACGCGAGCGACGATCGATCTCACGGCCGGTCGACGTGCGGCCGCCATGGCGCTCGTGCTCATCGCGGGCGTCGCGGCCGCGGGACGCAGCGCGGCGCAGGCAGCGGCGATGCAGCTCGTGGAGCGCGACGGACGCACGTCGGCAATCGAACGCGCGGCGTCATTGGATCCGGGGAGCTATCCGATTCAGATGCGGCTCGCGACGCTCGATGCGCGGCGCGGCCGCTGCGATGCAGTGCGCGAGCGTGCCGGCGCGGCACATGAGCTCTTTCCGTCGGCACCGGCGCCGCGGCGCCTGCTGGCGGCGTGCGGCGTGCGCACGCGGGCGCATTGATCGCCGGTTAGCCCGCTGTCTCCTGCGACGGAAGCGCGGCTGACGCTCCGCGATCTGATTGCAGGCGGACCATGTATCGTTGCGATTCCGAGATCCGTTCGATCTCGATGGCCATCGAGTCCACCGAATTCTCGATGCGTTTGAGCTGTTCGGTGAGGCCTTGGTCTAACGGAGAGGCCACCGGCTTCTTGTCGATGCGTCGCGCGAAGGCGCGGGCGATGGGCACCACGAAGAAGATCGCGACGATCATCACGAAGAACTCGATCGCGACGTGCTCGATGGTCGTGCGCATGCCGTAGGGGAACTCGAAGGGCGGCTGAGTGCCCGGAATCTGCGGGATAGGGGGTGCGTCCGGCACGCCTGGAATCGGGCCCGGAGGTGCGGGCGGCGCCGTCTGTCCATGTTGCGCCTGCTCGGCCTCACGCACCGCTTGACGTGCCTGTTCTTGCGCCGCGCGGGCCTGTGCTTGGGCCGCCTGCACTTGCTGTCTGACTTGCTCCCGGATCTGTGCGCGCAGCGCGGCCGGGTCGGGCGTCTGCGATTGTGTGGCTTGCTGCATGGCCTCTCCTAACGCGATCATCGCTACCACCCGCTCCGCTCTCGGAGAGATGTAATGTGCGCCACGTGATGCCGGCCGTGCCAGGCATACGAGGCCAGCGCCTCCGACAACGGCACAACGCGCCGGTACTCGGGGTGCTCGTAGCCACGCTCGAAATCCGATGGCCGCATCGCGCGGAGCAGCGTGACCCAACGGGCATGCAGCGCGTCGAGTAGCGCCAGGGATACGTCCACCGGAGTCGCGGGCGTGTCGGGCAGCGTAACCCACACGTCCTGATCGTACGGCTTGATCGTAGGCGTGGCCTCGCTCAGCGCCTGCTTGAAGCGCAAATAGGCGTTGATATGGCTGTCCGGTACGTGGTGAACCACTTGCCGAACGGTCCAGCCGCCGGGGCGGTACGGCGTGTCGAGCTGGGCGGGCGTGAGCCCGGCTACCGAGGCGCGCAACGCAGCCGGCGCACGCGCGACATCGTCGATCAACGCCGCACGTTGTGAGTCCGACGTGCTCGTGGGAGGCGTGAACTTACCGACTGGATAGCGCAGATCGGTCACTGCAACCTCGAGCAATGTCAAAGTTTGTGCAGCATCGTGTTCTCGTGTTGTACCATAGAGAAAACAGTTACGCGATGCAACGCGTGAACACGAAACCTTCGCTGCAATATTCCGTACGGAGTGGCGCAGAGAGAAGATTCCCCGCGCTCGCACAGGCGAGCGCCGACGCCTAGATACAGAGGCCTGTATGAAGCTTGCCTGGAACCCCGGCGATTATGCCGCGAATGAATGCAAGCGTTGTCACAAAGTCGTCCGTACGCGATTCGAGTATCGCACCGTCCGTCTGGCGCGCTCGCGCCTGTGCGTGCCCGACGTACTGGTCGACGTGTGCACCGAGTGCGATCACATGGTATCGATTCCGCCGCAGTCCGTCCCGCAGCTGCGCGAAGCGGGCGTCGGCAAGTAAGGCACACGCGGGGCGCTCCACTGGGGCGCCCCGCGTGCATCCGGGCCCTGCGCACTCGCCTCGTTAGGCGGAGCCTCGTGAGTCCAGCGGTTGTCCGGCTGTGTCCTCGCTTTGTTCGTCCTACCGGTCCCGGGCGGGAATGGCGCGTCCGGCGCGCCGCGGCTTCCATCCCTGACGCGCCAACGACACCCGGCCGGCCGCGTCGAACCGCAGACCCTCGGCCTCCAATAACACACGCTGCCGCAGGCCACCCGCTCCGTCGCCGGAGCGCGGGCTCACGCGACCCTGCGCATTGATCACGCGGTGCCACGGTACATCGGTTCCGTTAGGCAGCGCGTGCATCGCGTAGCCTACCAGACGGGGCTGGCGCGGAAGTCCCGCGAGGACCGCCACCTGGCCGTACGTCGCGACGCGTCCGCGCGGAATGCGGCGCACCACCGCGTAAATGCGGCCGTACGAGTCCGACCGTTCGCGCGCGGGACGCGCCACGAGTTACTCGGACTCGGAATACGGAGGACCAGCTTTGAGCGGCGCCCAGCTCGGCGGATCGCTCGCCGGGAAACTCTCCCGCGATGATTCGTCGACCGGATCTCTCTCGCTCGTGTGCGGTGCCGCCTGCTGCTCGGGCGGACGCGCATTGTTTGGTTGCTTCTTCTCCATACCGCAATCTCACCGGCGGAGGGCCCGAATACGACCCGCCCGCCAATCTCAGACCACTTTCGGCTTCCATAGGGCCGCATCCAGGATGGCCCACAGGTGGATGACCCATCCCAGAAGGAAAATCCAGAGTACGGCCGCCAGCACGAACATCACGATCGCCATCACCAGCCGGCCCTGGAGCAACTGGCCGAGTCCCGGAATGAAGAAGCTCGCCGCGGCCGCCAAAACATTTCCTGCCGATCCCTGTCCGGCCATCGCGTCCTCCGGTGGTTTCCTCAGCGCGCGCCCGCTGCGGCGCCGGTGTGCAGCGCGGCGAGATAGCGCTCGGTCAGAATCTGCTGGTGGTGCAGCTCGTGTCCGGCAATGTTGTAGGCCATCGCGCGCACAGAGTACTCTCCGCTGGGTGTCCGGCCGCGGCGCATGAGCTCGTCTTCGCTGAGCCCGTCAAACAACGCCACCGTCGCCGCGCGCACCAGACCGAACTCGGCGAGAAGGGCGGAAAGTTCGCGCTCGTCGAACCGAGCCGCCTTGACGTAGTCGTTTTCTTCGAATGACGGGAGCACCGTTTTCTCGCCGCGTGCGAAGCAGAGCGCACGATACGCCATGATCCGCTCGGTGTCGGTCACGTGACCGACGACCTCTTTGATGCTCCACTTGTCGGGCCCGTAGCGGAAACGCGCGTCTGAATCCGAGAGCGAGCCCAGCATGGCGCGCGTCGCAGCCACCTGCTCGTCGAGCAGCTCAATCAGGTTGCCGTCGGGAACCCGGAATATGTATCCGTGGAAGGACGGCGCGTACTCGTTTTCGTCGGGACGCGCGATGCGAGGCTGGGGCATCGGAGCTCCTCTGCGAAAGGGAGTGGCGTCCGGGTCGACCCGGATCGCTTGTCCGATGCATGATGCTTGGCGCCGTCCGCAGGCGCCAGTCGAACAGGGTCAGGGAATGACGGAATCCGCGATGCGTCGCGAATAGTAAAGGCCGACGCCGCTGCCGACCGCGCTTACCATAACCGCCGTCGTAATGCCGATCTTTGCGCCGATCCACCAGCCAATGGCTCCGCCGATCGTGGTGCCGAGGAATGCGAGTGTGCCGCGCATCGTGTCACTCCGGAAGTGCGTCTCCGGAGTGACGAACGACGAGTGCCCAACGCCACCCAGGCTACGTCTCCTGAGACTCGTACTGGTCCTTGAGCTTGGCCACGACGGCCGGATCGGCGAGGGTCGTGGTGTCGCCCAACGCGCGGCCTTCGGCAATGTCGCGGAGGAGGCGGCGCATGATCTTGCCCGAGCGGGTCTTCGGCAGGTCGGCGCTGAAGAGGATGTCATCCGGCTTTGCGAGCGCGCCGATCTTGTCGGCGACGTGGTCGCGCAGTTCATCGCGCAGCTCAGGCGACGATTTGAATCCTTCGCGCAGCGTCACGAATGCGGCGATCGCTTGTCCCTTCAAATCGTGCTGACGCCCAACGACGGCCGATTCGGCGACGGCCGGGTGCGAGACGAGCGCGGACTCGACTTCCATCGTGCCGATACGGTGGCCGGCGACATTGAGCACGTCGTCGACGCGACCAAGAATCCAGTAGTAGCCATCTTCGTCGCGTTTGGCGCCGTCGCCGGGGAAATACAGATCGGGGCGGTCGGGCCACTTGGAGAAGTACGTCTGCACGTAGCGGTCTGGATCCCCCCAGATGGTGCGCAGCATGGATGGCCACGGCCGCGTGAGGGCCAACAACCCGCCGCCTAACGGAATCGACTTGCCCTGCGCGTCGAGCAGGTCGGCCGACACGCCGGGGAAGGGCACGGTGGCGCTGCCCGGCTTGGTGGCGGTGACGCCTGGCAGCGGCGTGATCATGATCGCGCCCGTCTCCGTCTGCCACCACGTGTCGACGATGGGACACCGCTCGTGCCCGATGTTGACGTGATACCACATCCACGCCTCGGGGTTGATCGGTTCGCCCACCGAGCCTAACAGACGCAGCTGCGACAGGTCGTGCTTCGCCGGCAGCTGCTCACCCCACTTCATGAACGCGCGGATGGCCGTGGGGGCCGTGTAGAAAATCGTGACGCCGTATTTCTCGCACAGCTCCCAGAAGCGATCCTTCGCCGGCCAATCGGGCGCGCCCTCGTACATCACGCACGTGGCGCCGCACGCGAGCGGCCCGTACACGATGTACGAGTGACCGGTCACCCAGCCGACGTCGGCGGTGCACCAGTACACGTCGTCTTCCTTGAGATCGAAGACCCACTTCGTGGTGGCCACGCATCCGGTGAGATAGCCGCCCGTGGTGTGCACGATGCCCTTCGGTTTGCCGGTGGTGCCCGACGTGTAGAGGATGTAGAGCACATCTTCGGCGTCCATCTCTTCGGGCGCGCAGGCCGCATCCACATCGCGCATGAGCTCGTGCCACCAGTGATCGCGCTTTGCGTGCATCGATGCCGCCGACTCATCACCTTGCCCGCCTGGCCGTCGTTGGACGACAACCACGTGCTCGATGCTCGGCGTCTCCTCGAGTGCGTTGTCCGAGTTGCGCTTGAGCGGGACGATCTGTCCGCGGCGGTATCCGCTGTCGGCGGTGATGAGCACTTTTGCCTCCGCATCATTGATGCGATCGCGCAGCGATTCGGCGGAGAATCCGCCGAACACCACGGAGTGCGGCGCACCGATGCGCGCACAGGCCAGCATGGCGATTGCCGCTTCAGGAATCATCGGCAAGTAGATCGCGACGCGATCGCCGCGCTTCACGCCCAACCCGCGCAGCACGTTGCCGAATTTGCAGACCTCGCGATGCAGGTCCCAATAGGTATACGTGCGCGTGTCACCCGGCTCGCCTTCCCAGATGAGTGCCGCCTTGTTGCGACGGGGCCCGTGCAGGTGCCGGTCCAGGCAATTGACTGATGCATTGAGTTTGCCGCCCAAGAACCACTTGGCCCACGGCGGATTCCACTCGAGCACTTTGGTGAATGGTTTGGACCATTCGAGCTCGCGCGCCATTTCGGCCCAGAAGGCCTCTGGGTCGCGAGTAGCGCGGTCGTAGACATCGCGTGTGGGGACGTTGGCGGCGCGCGAGAACTCTGCCGCCGGCGTGAACTTGCGCGTTTCCTGGAGCAGCACGTCGATGTCGGTCATGGCACGAGCAGAGTTGAGGGTGAGTCCGAGGTACCTTATCGGCCGCCCAGGCGGGCGTCCAGAGCGAAACCATCCTTCATAACGCGTTCCGCGCGCGACGGCGACGCACTACTGTTGAGTCATGATTGGTACGACTCGACCGCGGCCGTGAGGCGAGAGCGGGCGGCCCTCGCCGCCACCGGCGCACTGTGACGACATCCGCGGTCGCAGCGGACTCTCGCTACGCGGTGGACGTCGAGGCGCTCGTGCGCGCGTTCGGCCGGCGCCGTGCGGTGGATGGCGTGTCGTTCACGCTCGATGCGGGCGACTGTCTCGCGGTGTTCGGGCCTAACGGAGCGGGCAAGACCACGCTCCTCCGCGTGCTGGCCGGCCTGCTGCGGCCGACCAGCGGGCGCGCGTTGGTCGCCGGTGTGTCGCTGCCCGGTGGTCCGGGGGCGCGGCAGCGGATCGGCTTCATCTCCCACGCGAGCATGTTGTACGCGGCGCTCACGGCGCGCGAGAACGTCGAGTTCGCGGCGCGGTTGTTCGGCGTGCCGGATCCCCGCGGCGCGGCGGCGCGCGCGCTGGACGCGATGCGCATGACGCCGCGAGCCGATGCGCCGGTGCGGTCGCTGAGCCGCGGGATGCAGCAGCGCGTGAGCATCGCACGCGCGATGGTGCACGCGCCGAGCGTGGTGCTGCTCGACGAGCCGTTCACGGGGCTCGATGCATCGGGTGCGGCGGCGCTCACGGCTGCGTTAGGCGCGCTGCGGGAATCGGGTGCGGCGCTCGTGCTCGTGACGCACAACCTCGAGGAGGGGCTCGCGCTGGCCACGCACGCGGCGATCATGACCGCGGGCATCTTCGCGCGCCACGAACCTCGCGCCTCGCTCGACGCACACGCGTACGCCGACACCTATCGCACCCTGGTGTCGCTCGATGCCTGACACGCTCGACGCCGCGCTGCTCATCGCGCGCAAAGATCTGGCGATCGAGTTCCGCACGCGCACCGCGTTTTTCTCGGCGGTCGTATTCGCGCTGCTCGCGATCGTCATCTTCTTTTTCGCCTGGGACCCGACGGCCGTGGCCGCGTCGGACCTCGCACCGGGCGTGCTGTGGGTGATATTCACCTTTTCCGGACTGCTCGGGCTGCACCGCTCGTTTGGCGTCGAGCTCGCCGACCGCGCGCTGGACGGACTCCTTGGCGCCCCGGTGCCCCGGCACGCGATCTATCTGGGCAAGGCAATGGCGAACCTCGTGTTCGTGCTCGCGATCGAGGTGATCGCGGTGCCGGCCGTGGCGCTGTTCTACGACATGCCGTTAGGCGGAGCGGCAGGCGTCGCCGCGCTGGCTGCGCTGATGGTCCTGGCGGCGATCGGGCTGGTCGCGGTGGGTACCTTGTTCGCCGCGATGTCGGTGAATACGCGGTTGGGCGAGCTGCTCCTGCCGATGCTGTCGCTGCCGTTCTTCGTGCCGATTGTCGTGCCGGCCGCGCAAACCACGGCGCGCCTGCTCGCGGGACGACCGGTGGTCGAATCGGTCGGGTGGCTCAAGATTCTGGTGGCGTTCGATCTGGTGTTCGTGGCGGCGTGTACCGTGGCGTTCCCCTACACCCTCGAGGATTGACCTTGGCCGGGACGCGGTCGGGCGTCATCTTTTCTGTCAGCCGCATGCTCACCCACACGCACCGATGATCGAGACTGCTACGCGCGAAACGATGAACCGCTCTGCCGCGACGACCGACGCGCACGCGGCGGCGCGTCCCACGTTCGATTGGTTGTTCGTACTCGCCGTGCTCGCGGTGATCGCGACGTTCATCCGCGCGATCTTTTTCACGCCGATGGATGCGCTGCAGGGCCCGGCGCAGAAGATCTACTACGTGCACCCGCCGTCGGCGTGGGTGGCGTTTCTCGCGTTCGGTGTCGTCGCGGTGGCGAGCATCATCTACCTGTGGATGAAAGACCCGCGGCTCGACCGCCTCGCGGAATGCTCGGCCGAGGTTGGCGTCGTGTTCACGACGATCACGCTGATCACGGGCTCGCTGTGGGGCAAGCCGATCTGGGGGACGTGGTGGACCTGGGACGCGCGGCTCACGTCGACGCTGTTCCTGTGGTTCATCTACGTGGGCTACCTGATCCTGCGCGGCGCCGTCGAGGACCCCGGGATGCGCGCCCGCTACTCGGCTGTGTTAGGCATTTTGGGATCGCTGCTCATCCCGTTCATCCACCTGAGCGTGTACCTGTTCCGCACGCTGCACCCGATGCCCATCATCGGGAAGCCCAGCCGGCCGTCGTTGCCTAACGACATGCTGGTGACGTTTCTGATGTCGTTCTGCACGTTCACGCTGCTGTACGTGGCGCTGCTGCGTGCGCGCTATCGCCTGGCCACCGATCAGGCGGCGCTCGACGCGGAGGAAGGGCGATGATCCCGAACAACGCGGGCTACTATCACGCGGCGTACATCATCGTCGCCGCGGTGCACGTGGCGTACGCGGCAAGCATCTGGTGGCGCCGCCGGTCCGTGCGCGAGCGGTTGGACGCCGCCGCCGCGCGCCGGGGCCCGCGCGGCTGATCGCCGCGTGGGCCCCGGCGCGCGGCCACGGTTAGGCGTGACCGCCGTGGGCCGCGACGAGACGCATCGCCGGCTCGCTCACAAACTTCTTGTGCACGAACCGCTCGCCCCACGACAGCGGCGTCACGTCGCGATATTCGCGCAGGATGTCCGCGCCGTAGCCCGGGTGCAACTGCTTGCGCAGCGACGCCCGCACGTTCGGATCGGCGCCACGCTCGAGTAGCAACTCCGCGAAGGTCGCTTCGAATGGTCCGCCGCCATGGTTCATCCAGAATGCCGGCTGCGACACCACCGCGTTGAAGAGCGCCGTGTGACCGCCGAATCCGTCGCGATCGACCGCGGCCGTTGCATTCACGTCCATTCCCTGGTCCAACAGCCACCGCCCGATTTCGATCTCATCGTAATCGACGCACATGTGGAGCAGCGTCGTTCCGGCCAGCGGCGTGCCGTGTGTGGCCAGCACCTCGTCGTGGCAGCCGAGCTCGGGTGGGTAGATCTCGGCAAACGCGAACGTGCGTCGCAGTAGCAATGGATTGCTACGCAAGTGTTGCTCGAGCAGGTCGATGCGGCCACGGTGCAGCGCCATCACCGGCGTGTCAGGCAGCTCGAGACCGTGCGCAACGTACATCTCGAGGATCGCATGCTTGGCCGATGGATTTCGGCTGTCCGACTCGAGCACCACATCCACCGGTGCGACGCGACGGCCATCGGCGTCGACTACCGGGGCGCCGAGCTCGAGCATCAATGCCGTGCCGTCGACGCTCAGCGTGTAGGCCGGGCCGCCGAGTGCCTCGGCCGTCGGACGCGGAGAGCCTAACCGGCGGTGGAGGCGGCGCGCCGTGTCGACTTTTCCCTGCAGCGCGGCGCGGTCGATGGCGTGCTCCAGGTCCGAAGCACCGAGCTCGAGCAACGCATCGATGATGCGATCGCGGCCCAGGTTGGCGGCGTAGCTCATGGGCGGACCCCAATTGCTGTTCGTGCGGACGAGCGCCTGCTCGTGCAGCAGCTCGGGGAACTTGATGATGAGCTCGCGCACAACGTCGACGTCATCGCGCCAGATGGCATCGATGAGCTCGCACGCGTGGACTAACCGCGGCCAGCTCTGTGCCTCGTAGCTGCGGGCGAGGACGAGTTGGGCGTCGGCGAGCGTGGCTTCGGTGGGATCGATCGGGCGGGGATGAAACTCCGCGAAATCGGCGAGCGCCGATTCATCGCCGTCGTGCGCGGCGCGCAAGAGGTCTTTTGCTTGGTGCCGGAGTTGATCGAGGTCGGGACGAACCGGCAAGCGACGGTTAGGCATGACGAGCCTCCTGGGTGCGCCCGCGGTCCGCCGGCATCGGGCAGAGGAGGTTCGTGAGAACCGTGCCTGTCGTGTGACCAACCCAGGTGGACTCGGTCCTTTCCGCGGACGGGCGGCGTCCTGTACGCCGTGCTGCACCGTACCACCCATCCGGCGGACCGTCAAGTCGCGGCGCTGCGCGGCGACCGGAACGACGAGAACGCGGGCCGCGCACCTGCGCGACCCGCGTCCCGTTTGAACCACACCTGCGATAAGCGGCTAGCGGTTAGGCACAACCGTATGGCGTGTGACACTCGTCGTGCGCAGCACGTGCGTCGGCTGCTTGATCACGCCCAAAGGCAACAGCAGCGGCGTCGTGTCGACGCGCGTAACCGCGCCGAGCACATGCTGGTTGAGCGCGTCGTACGCGAGGGCCACGTCGTTCGCGCCAAGTGCCAGCTCGGACGAACACCCGACATACAATCCAGTCATCCCGGCGGTGATCTGGTACGTACCCAGCGACGAGGAAGACAGATCGCTGCTGCTGCAGGCGTAGTTGCCGCCGGCGTTGGTCATCGCCGAGCCGAGGCTCGCGAGGAACCCGTTCTCGAGCGGGAAGTACCGGCCATAGGTGGGCGGATTCTCTCCGACGAACACGATGCGGCCGCCGTCCTTGGCGAACTGCTTGAGCGTGTTGATTTCGTTCGACGTGAACGACTGCGTCGGCACGAAGAACATGATGACTTTCACATCGCTCGGGATCGACGTGAGGGCGCCCTGGCTCGTGCTCTGAACCGAGACCGTGTAGCCCTGCGCCTGCATTGCCGACTCGGCCATCGAGAACGAATCGCAGTCGCTGCACAGGGAGCCGTGTCCGAAATCGAGCCAAACGGTCTTGCCCGACGCGCGCGAACCCGACGCGCTGTACGACACGAGGTTTCGCATCAAGATCGCGTTGCTCGAGTCGGCGCTGAGCCCCGTGTCCTGGAACAGAGCGAGGTCACCGAACACGACGAGGTCGCCGCCGGGCGTCGGCCCGAGTGAAACCTGAATGGATGCGGCGTTGCTCTCGACGCCTTCCGCGAAGGCGAAGATCTGCGCGCTCCCGCCGGCTATTGCGGTCACGAGGCCGGTGGAATCGACCGTGGCCACTGACGAGTCGCTCGAGGCCCAGGTGAAGGAGACGCCCAACGCCGCGGTACTGTCGGAGTGCTGCGCGGCCGCGGCCAACTGCACGGCGGCGCCGACGGACGTCAATGTGTCAGCAGCCGGTGTGACGGACACGAACGTGACGAAGTGCCCAACGGAAACGACGACGTGCGTGCTGCACGCGGTGCGGCACGCGGGCGCCGTGACGGTCACGGTGTCGGTGCCGAAGTGTGCGCCGGTCACCATGGCCGAGTCGCCGCCGGCGAAGGGCGTGACGCTCACGATGCTGTCGGCGCCGTGGGACCACGTCAACCCGGTGGTGTCGACGGACATCCCATCGAAGCCTAACGCATGGGCCGACACGACGACCTGCGCGCCGATGGCGGCCAGCGAGGCGGCGCCGTCCGGCTTCGTGATGCGCGCACCGTCGAGCGTGACATGCACGGTGCCTGTCGCGTGGATGCTGTCGCCGGCGCCGAGCACGTCGACGGATACGGTGGCGGCACCGGGACGAGCCGCAGTCACGCGGATCGAATCGCCGTTCGCCAGCGTCTGGATCGACAGCACCGACGGCGCGCTGTTGGTCCAGGAAAGGCGCGGAGCCGGCACGGTGTCGCCGTGTTGGTCTAACACGGTGGCGCGGAAGGTGACGGACTGGCCGGCCACCAGCGTATCGGGCCAAGCCATCGCGTGGATCTGCGCTGCGATGCTGTTCTTGGGGTTCGTGCCGCTGTCGCGGTTGCACGCCGTGAGTCCAGCGAGGAGTACCACGCCGGCGAGCGCAAGGCGGAGCTTCGAGTACTTCGAGAATCGAGTCATGGTGTCCGGGCGGAAAGGGGAGGCCGACGGGGTGTCTCGCACTTGGTATCGGTTCCCCGGTCCAAAACTCGAGTCCGGCAGACTACTCGCACAAAATCCAGCAAATCCCTGACACGACGGTCAGGGAATCCCGGACTTGTGAAGGCCTCTTTGTACGCCTGTTTGTGGAGTGCTAACGGCCGCATCCCTTTGGCGGTCATCGCCTCCGGCAGGTGCGGCGGCGTCGCTGTAGCGCGGGTTAGTCGGAGCGCATGCTGGCGAGGGGATCCACGCGCGTGGCCCGTCGTGCGGGCACGATGCACGCTGCAGTGACGACGGCCAGCGACCCGGCAGCAACGAGCACGTAGGTGGCGGCGTCGAGGGGGCCCACGCCGTACAGCGTGCCGGCGAGCAGGCGGGCGCCTGCCACCGCGCCGCCGATGCCTAACGCAAGGCCGACCAGCGACCAGGCGAAGCCGCGCCGGGCCACGAGCGCGAGCACGCTGCGCGGCGTCGCGCCCAACGCGAGGCGGACGCCGAACTCGCGCGTGCGCGTCGAGACCTCGTAGGCCAGCACACCGTAGATGCCGAGCGTGGCGAGCACCAGCGCGAGGCCCGCGAAGCTCGCCGCGAGGCCGAGCGCGAAGCGGCGGGCGTCGAGGCTCGATCCGATGACATCATCCATACTCATCATATTTCGCAGCGGCATCGTGGGGTCGACGTCTTTCACTGCTCGGCGCAGCGCGTCGATCGCCTCGCGTGGATTCGTGGTGCGCATCACGACCGACAACGTATGCTGCCATGCTTCCTGCGCGTGATTGACGAACAGCGTCGGCGTGGGCGGCAGGTCGAGGCCGGCGTTCCGCACGTCGCCCACGACGCCGACGACGGTCATCCAGTCGCCGTTCGGGTTAGGCCCGATGCGGATACGCTTGCCCACCGCCTCGCCGTTAAAGAAGTAGCGGCGCGCGGCAGTCTCGTTGATGAGCACATGCTTCGGTCCATCCGGGGTGTCGGTGGCATCGAAGCGGCGGCCGGCGACGAGCGGGATGCGCATCGCGTCGAGGTACTGCCCGCGAATGGCGACGTAGGTCATGTCGGGGAGATGCGATTCGTCCACGGGCTGACCCTCGACGCGAAGCGACGTGTTGACCGTGCCCTGCATCGGCAGGAGCGTCGTCGCGCCGGCCGCGATCACGCCCGGCGCATGGGCCACTTCGCCTAACACGCGATCGTAGAATCCGTTGGTCATCGGGATCGAATCGTAGCGCGGGCCGGTCACGCGCAACTGGGCGGTGACGACGTGGTCGGGGTCGAAGCCGAGTCGAACGCGCGTGAGCTCGGTGAAGCTGCGGATGAGGAGGCCGGCACCGACGAGGAGCACGACGGCGAGTGCCACCTGTGTCGCCACGAGCACGCGGCGGAGGGTTGCGCCGCTCCGGTGCGCGCTCGAGCCGCGTCCGCCTTCCTTGAGCAAATCGTGGACACCGGTGCGCACGGCGTGCAGGGCCGGCAGCACGCCGAAGAGCACGCCGGCCGCCACCGACGCGACGAGGCTGAAGGCGAGGACCTGCGCATCGACGCCGACGGGAAAGAGCGGCGGCAGGGCAGCCGGGTCCACCGCCAGGAGGGCGCGGGTCGCGGCCACGGCGAGCGCGACGCCTAACGCACCTCCGGCGAGCGCGATCAGCACCGATTCCGTGAGCAGCTGCCGCACGAGGCGCCCGCGACCGGCGCCTAACGCAGCGCGCAGCGCGAGCTCCTGGCGGCGCCCGATGGTCCGCGACAGCGTGAGGTTCATCAAGTTGGCGCAGGCGATGAGGAGCACCATCGCGGCGGCGGCCTGCAGCAGCTCCAGCGGCGCGCGGAGATCGCCCGCGGCCAGCTGGTGCAGCGGCGTCACGATCGCCGTGCGGGCGCCGTCCGCGTCCGGGTACTGCGCCGCCAGTCGTTGGGCGACGAGGCGCAAATCGGCGCGAGCCGCTTCGACGGTGACCCTGGGACGCAAGCGCCCGATGGCGGCGATCCAGTGCTGTTTCCGCGTGATCGCGGGTCGCGCGAGATCATCGCGAAGGTCGAGGGGCACCCAGAGATCCTCGTCGTGGTCGAGGACGAAGGTGCGCGGCATGACGCCGATGATGTCCATCGAACGGCTGTCGAGCCTGAGGTGCCGTCCGACCACGTGCGGGTCGCCGCCCAGCGCGCGCTGCCAGAATCGCCACGAGATGACGACGGTGCTGCTGTCGGCCCCCCTATCAGCGAGGGTATCGAACGTACGTCCTAACTGTGGCCTGACGCCAAGGACGCGGAAGAGCTGGGCATTCGCAGCGACGCCGGTGAGTGTGGTCGGGTCCCCGTTGTCCGGCTGCCAGACCACCGGTCCCATCGCGGTGGTGTACGCGCCGAGGTCGGTGAGCGTGCGCTGTTGGGCGCGGTAGTCCACGTAGTTGGGCGGCGACATCTGCGTGTAGCTGCCCGGATTGCCCGGCCACGACTCCATGACCGCGATAAGCCGTCCCGGATCGGCGTACGGGAGCGGCCGCAGCAACACCGCGCGCACGACGCTGAAGATCGCCGTGTTGGCGCCGATCGCGAGCGCGAGCGTGAGCAGCGAAACGACCGCGAACGTCGGCGTCCGGCGCATCGTGCGCCATGCGTACCGCGCGTCCTGCCCCCATTCCGTTAGGCGGTCGGCGGCGCGGATGGCCCGATCGCTACGCGCGTCGGCGGCCCGGCAGTAGGCGCGCGTGCCCTCGATGTCACCGAATTCCTCGCGCGCCATGCGACGCGCGGCGTCGGCATCGTGTCCCTGCGCCATCAACTCGCGTACGCGCATGTCGAGGTGGAAGCCCAACTCGGCGTCAACGTCACGGGCGATGTCGGCGCGCGATCGCCACGGAAATCGGAAGGAGCGCTTCGACTGGGGCATTGGTGTCTCAGGCTGGCTTGAGCACCTTGGACACCGCGTCGGCGTACGTCTTCCACACGGCGGACTCGGCGCGGAGGCGCGCGCGTCCGGCGGCCGTCAGCGTGTAGTACTTGGCTTTTCGGTTGTTCTCCGACGTGCCCCACGACGCGGCGACGAGGCGTCGTTCCTCGAGGCGGTGCAGCGCTTGGTACAGTGCGGCGCCGTCCACGGACAGGACGCCAGCACTGCGGGCATCGAGCCATCGCGAGATGGCGTAGCCGTGCATGGACTCCCACGCGAGAGCGCGGAGGATGAGGATGTCGACGGTGCCTTGCAGGAGCTCGGAGGGCGTGCGGGCCACAGGATCGCTTCCAGTCACCAGGTGAGTGGAATAGTCGTGGCGACCGCCCCGACTGTCAAGAGCCCTCCGAGAACTGTGCGTACACGACGGCGCGCCGCTGGATGAGAAGCCGCACCGGTGGCACGACCACGAGGGCGCATGTATGATTCGGGGTCGCGCTCCAGGGCGCGCCCCGTCCGCGGAAAGGGATTGTCCCACCTGGCAGGTCGGTTCGCACATCCGCTACCTCTTTCATGCCCGGCGCCGGCGGACACTCGGGCGTTCATGAAGGAGGTCGTGTGTCCGCACTCCCCCCATCCCCCGATTTTGCCTACGAGCGGAAGCGCGCCAAGGCGTTGCTCCGCCAGGCCCAAGCCGGCGACGCGGAAGCAATCGCGCGCGTGGCGGCGCATCTCCCGCGCCTCGCCGGCAACATCGATGCGCTCAAGCTCGCCGACGCGCAGTTCGTGATCGCGCGCGAGCGCGGCTTCGAGAGCTGGCCCAAGCTCAAAGCGCATCTGGAGACGGTGCTGCCCGCGAACGAGCGCGCGTCTCAGTTCCTCGACGCCGTCGAGCACGGAGCCAAAGGCACGGTGTCGCGGATGCTCAAACAGCATCCGGAGCTGCCTAACCAGAGCATCTTCGCGGCGGCCGCCGCCGGCGATGCCGACGAAGTCGCGCGCCGCATCGCCGCCGATGCATCGTGTGTGCACGCGACGCGCGGCCGGCAAGCGTGGACGCCGCTTGCCTACGCGTGCGCAACGCCGGTGCACGGTGCGAGTGCGCGGCGGGCGGCAGCGGTACTCCGCGTGGCGACGCTGCTGCTCGATGCCGGCGCCAGCCCCACCGCCGGCAGCCTCTATTTCGAGTCGGCCGACAAGCCGGTGCCGATCCCGGCGCTGTACCACGCCTGCATGAGCGACAACGTTCCGTTAGTCAACTTGCTGCTCGACCGCGGTGCACCGACGCAGGACGGCGAGTCCATCTACCACGCGGCGCAGTACAACCGGCGCGCGTGTCTCGAGGCGCTCGTCGCGCACGGTGCCGACCTGTCGTCGACGCAGTCGCCGTACGGCAACACGCCACTCTATTTTCTCGTTGGGCATTCGGCCGATGACGGCGGACGCGCGGCGTGGTTCAAGGGCTTCCAGTGGCTGCTCGAGCACGGCGCCGACCCCAACGTGGCGAGTTACGGGAAAAAAGAAACGCCGCTGCAGAGCGTGGCGGCGGACGGCCCCAAGGTAGCCACGGCGCGTGCACTCCTCGCGCACGGCGCCGACCCGAATCTGCGCCGCGGCGATGGCCGCACCGCGTACGAGCTCGCGGTGCGGAACGGCAACCGTGCCATCGCGCAGCTGCTGCTGGAGCACGGCGCCGACCCCGGATCGTTAGGCGCAGAAGATCAATTGCTCCAGGCGTGCTTCGCCGGCGATGTCGCGCAGGCGCGCGCGGTGCTCGGCGCACATCCGGAGCTCGCGCCGGCCATCGCGACACACGGAGGCATGGCGCTGTGCCACGCGGTGGTGCACGACAATGCCGGCGCGATCCGCGTGATGCTCGAGCTTGGCTGTGCGCTCGACGCACAGTCATCGGAGGGCGGCACGGCGCTCCACTGGGCGGCGTGGCACGGGAAGTTGGATCTCGTCCGCCTGCTGCTTTCGTTAGGCGCACCCGTGAACGTGCGCGATACCCAGTTCGGCTCGTCGCCGCTCGGCTGGGCGTCGCACGGCTCCGGCCAGCACCGGGGCCACGACGACACGTACATCGCCATCGTGGACGCGTTGCTCGAGGCCGGCGCCGAGCGCGTGCCGTCCATCAACCGGTGGGGCGAGCCACCCGAAGGCATGGCCAGCCCCGCCGTGGCCAAGCACCTGATCGCGACCGGCGCGACGGGCGGTCAGCCCGCCTAACGAATCACGAGCGTCGGTAAATGACGCCGTTCTTCATCACGAACCGGACCCGGCTCACGGCCGAGATGTCTTGCGTGGGGTCGCCCTGCACCGCCACGATGTCGGCCTTGAGTCCGGGGACGAGGCGCCCGATCTGCTTGTCCAACCGCAGGATCTTCGCATCCACCGCCGTCGCGGCGAGCAGCGCCTGCGCCGGCCGCATCCCGTCCTTCACCATCCACTCGATCTCGCGCGCGTTGGTCCCGTGCGTGAACACCCCCACGTCGCTGCCGCATCCGATGGTGACGCCGTTCTTCATGGCTAACTGGAACGCGTGCTTGGCTTCTTCCATCGAAGGTGTCGGCGCGCTCGTGCCCCGCACGTAGTGGTCGAAGTATTCCGAATACGCCTCGACCGCCGTGAGCGTGGGCAGATACGCGACACCGTGCTCGGCCATCATGTGAAAGACGGAGTCGGTGCCGCTGAATCCGTGCTCGATGGTATTCACGCCGGCGAGGATGGCGCGGCGCATCCCTTCGGCCGTGCTCGCGTGCGCGGACACCGGCCGGCCCGACGAGTGCGCCTCGGCCACGAGCGCGTCGATCTCGTCCTGGCTGAACGTGGGCATCGTGCTTCCGTTAGGCCCGCGGCGGTAGTCGGCGTACACCTTGATCCAGTCTGCGCCGCGCGCCGCCTGCTCGCGCACCGCGGCCAGGACTTCGGGGACGCCGCTCACCGCTTGTCCGCCCTGCGGCAGCTCGAGGTCGGGACGGAACCCGCGCGGCCCCGGACCGTAGCTCGCGGTGGCGACGATGGCGCGCGTCGCAACCTCGAGGCGCGGGCCGGGGATCAAGCCCTCGTCGATCGCGTGCTTCATGTCCACGTCGGCGAACCCGGCGCCCTCGGTGCCGAGGTCGCGCAGCGTGGTGAAGCCTTGCATGAGCGTGTTGCGCGCGTGGAGCACCGCCTCGACGACGCGATAGCCGGTGGGTTCCTTGAGCACCTGGTCATCCCACAGCGTTTCGTTGTACGGGTGCAGGAACACGTGAGAGTGCGCGTCGATGAGGCCGGGCAGCAGCGTTAGGCCGGGGAGCGCGATCGTCTCCGTGCCGCTCGGCGCGTGCACCGACGCGGCGGGCCCAACGGCGACGATGCTGTCGCCATCCACGAGCACGACCCACCCGGCGTGCACCGACTCGCTCGTCGCATCGAACACGCGGTCGGGTCGCAGCAGAACCGGATGGCCCGGCGCAGGTGGAACGAGCGGTGCGAACCCGGCTTCGACCGGAAGCTTGAGCGCCGAGAGCAGGGTGTCGCGCGCCTGGGCTGCGATCGGAGTCACGTGCCCAACCGAAGCGAGCGCGGCCGTTGCCGCAATCCGCGAGAAGGGGAACGAGCGGAAGCGTCGTGCGGGGCGCAAGCTGCGCGCTTCGGAGCGCATGGTCGGATCTCCTTGAGGGCGGCCAACGGGAACGGGCGAACCATGGCGGGATGCTACCGGCGCGCACGCGCGATCACCAGAGCCGCACAGCCATGGCTGACCACTGCTGGCGTATCGACTAGACTTCCGAATCTGCTATCACCCGAACCACACGATCGCATGAGCACTGACCTGCATCCGCCCGCCGAGGGTGTCGTCGACCGCTTCCTGCGCTACGTGCGCATCGACACGCAATCGCGCGAAGACCAGGAGACGACACCGAGCACGCTCACGCAGTGGACGCTGGCCAACCTGCTCGCGGCGGAGTTGACGCAGTTGGGCGCGTCCGACGTCACGGTGAGCGAGCACTGCATGGTGTACGCGACGGTGCCACCGTCTCTGCCTAACGGAGCGCGCGCGCCGACGGTGGGCTTCATCGCGCACGTGGACACGTCGCCGGCGGTGAGCGGCGCGGGCGTCACGCCGGTGGTGCACCGGAACTATCGCGGTGGCGACATCGTGCTTCCGGGTGATCCGACGCAGGTGATCACGGTCGCGCAGCACCCCGTGCTCGCGGACATGATCGGCGACGACGTCATCACCACGGACGGGACGACGCTCCTCGGCTCCGACGACAAGGCCGGCGTGGCCGCGATCATGACGTTGGTGGACGTGCTGCTCCGCAATCCAACACTGCCGCACGGCCGCGTGCGCGTCGCGTTCACCGCCGACGAGGAAATCGGAACGGGCATCGACAAATTCGACGTGCCGGCATTCGGCGCCGACTTCGCCTACACCGTGGACGGCAGCACGTTAGGCGAAGTAAGCGACGAGACCTGGAGCGCCCGGCTCGCCACGCTGACGTTTCACGGGACGAGCGCGCACCCGGGCACCGCGAAGGGCGTGATGGTGAATTCGGTCTATGCGATGGCGGACTTCCTGAGCCGCATGCCGCGCGACATGCGGCCTGAGACCACCGAGGATCGCGAAGGCTTCGTCCATCCGTACATCGGGTCGCTCGACGTGGAGCTGTCGACGGTGAAAATCCTCCTGCGCGATTTCGACGCGAGCGGGCTGGAGGCGAAGGAGGAATTGTTGCGGCGGCTCGCGCGCGAGAGCGCGGAGCGGCACCCGGGCACGACGTGGCGGATCGAGGTCCGCGAGAACTACAAGAACATGAAAGAGGTGTTAGGCCAGCACCCGCACATCACACAGCTCGCGCTGGACGCAGCGCAGCGCGCCGGTCTCACGCCGTACTTGAAGCCGATTCGCGGCGGCACCGACGGCTCACGTCTCACGTTTCGCGGACTCCCGTGTCCCAACATCTTCACCGGCGGCCACGAGTTTCACAGCAAGCTCGAGTTCAACTCGCGGCGCGGGCTCGAGAAAACGACGGAGACGTTGGTGTGCCTGGTGCAGCTCGTGGTGGAAAAGACGGAATAGGGAATCGGGAAACGGGGCATTATTCCCCATTTCCCGATTTCCCTGTTCCCCCGTCCTCAGTGCGACGCCTGCGCCGTCACCGGCGTCAGGTGCTGCGTCGACGCGATGAACGACGCGATGTCCGACTTGAGCTGCTTGGCCGACGCCTGATTCAGGTAGGCCATGTGCCCGCTTTCATAGTACTTGAACTGCACGCGATCCTTGTAGGTCTGGTCGAAGCCCAAGTGCGTGAACGTGTACTCGGCGTTCGCGAACGGCGTGGCCGTGTCGTAGTAGCCCGCGCCGACCATCACGTGCAAGTACGGATCCTTCGCCATCGCCAGCCGCAGCGACTCGATCTCGCTCGGGAAGCCGCGCGAGTTGAGCGAGCTGTAGTCCCACCGTCCCGCGTGGCCGCCCGTGTAGTACTGGAGGTCCGTCGAGTACTTGAGGTCACCGTGCAGGTAGCGCATGAACGCCGCCATGAACGCGCCGGCGGGCGCGACGTCCGACGGATCGTAGTCCTGCCGCTGCGCGGCGGCGTTGCCGTTGATGCCTGTTAGGCGCGTGTCGTACCGGCCCATGATCAAGCGCTGGTCGCGCAGCAGCTCGGTACGGAAGCTGCCCGCGTCGAGCCGCAGGTTGGTGTTCATCAGGTACGGCTCGGAGATGCCCGTGAGCTGCGACAGCTTCTGCGCCACCGCTTGCCGCTCGGACTGCGACAGATCGTTGCCCTTCGCGAGCGCCGTGAGATAGTCGCCGAACGCATACTGGCGCGACTGCGCCACCACCTGCTCCAACGACTGGCTCTGCAGGCTCGACGGCAGCTTCTTGTGATACCATGCCGTGGCCGTATACGTCGGCAGGAACGTCGAGTACGCGATGTCGTTGGTCGGTTCCTGCGAGATGTACTGGAAGTCGAGCACCGTGCCTAACAACATGATGCCGTTGAGCTCGATGCCTTCCCGCTCCTGCAGCTCGCTCGCCAGCCCGGCCGACCGGAACGTGCCGTAGCTCTCGCCGAACAGATACTTGGGCGACGCCCACCGGTCATACTTGTCGAGATAGTCGCGAATGAACTGACCGAACATCGCGACGTCGTTCACGGCGCCGGTGAACTCCGACGCCTTCACGCCGGGGGCGGGCCGCGAGTAGCCGGTCATCATCGCGTCGACCTGCACGAGGTCGGTCACGTCTAACGGAGAGTTCGGATTGTCGACCAGGTTGTACGGCGGCGCCGGCTCGGAGCCCGCGGGTCCCATCTCGGGATGCTTGGGGCTCATGATGCCTTCGTCGAGCCAGATCGAGGCCGAGCCCGGACCACCGTTGAAGAAGAACGTGACGGGGCGGTTGGCCGCATCGACGCCGTCTTTCGTGTACGAGATGTAGAAGACCGTCGCGTCGGGTTTCCCGGTGGAGTCGCGGAGCACCATCGTGCCGGCGTGCGCGGTGTAGGCGACGGGCTTGCCGTCGATCGTGATGGTGTGCTGCGTGGTCGACACGCGCTCGACGGGCGCGACGCCGGCCGACGAATCGGCCGCACCACTGTCTCGCTCGGCGGCGGGTCGTTGGGCGCCGGGTCGCTGCCCCGGTGGTCCTTGCCGTTGTTGGGCCGCGGCGGAGCCGGCGGCCAGGAACGAGAGGGCGGTGCCGAACACCAGCAAACGCGTGCGCATGACAAGCACTCCTTGAATCCGGTTCACGATGGGAATCGAGTGGCGATCGTGAGTCTGAATAGATGTCCTCACGATAGGAGAACGAAGAGATGGCTCGGATCGCTGCGACGGCGAACACCGAGCGAAGAACGCCTAGCGCGATGTGCGCTGGGTGGCGATCGCACTCCGCGCCGGAGCGCACTGGGCGACCGGCACTAAAGTACTGCGGGTCAATCGGTTGGCTGCGCGCCCGAGCCTTCAGTGCTCGAGCTGATCGAGAATCGGCGTGGTGAGTCCAGTGATGGTCGGGTTCGCGACCTGTCCCTCGAGATCGAACACTTCGACCTCGTTGCGCCCGCGGTGCAGCCATGCTCCCGGCAGATACAGGGTCTGCTGCGGACCGACGCGCCAATAGCGGCCGAGGTTCACGCCGTTCACGAAGACGATGCCGCGGTGCCAGCCGCGCATGTCGAGGAAGGTGTCGCCCGTGCCATCGATCGTGAAGGAGCCGCGATAGACGCTCGGCCGGCCGGCGTCGGTGGTGTTGCCCGCGAGTGTCGACGGTGCATCGAAGGGAAGTCGGTACATGTCCCATCCAGTTAGGCGCTGCCCGCCTAACGTGACCGGCTCGACGATGCCCTTGCGGTCATCCACCAGGAGCGGGCCGTAATTGATATGGCCCATGTTCTCGACGAAGATGTCAACCTGGCCGCCGGCGGGTACGCTCAGGTGCGCCGTGAAGCGTTTGGTGCGGCGGTCGAGCGTCGCGACACGCCGGCCGTTGACGAACACCTCGGCGAAATCGCGCAGGCCGGGCACGGCGAGCTCGCCGTCTAACGCTACGGCTGCGTGGTGGCGATAGAGCACGTAGCCCTGCGACTGATCG
>DATJET010000054.1:0-9142 GCA_035496295.1 Gemmatimonadaceae bacterium | reverse complement strand
GCAGCCGGTGCGGTTGGCAACGCCGCTCGCGCCGCACGACTCGGTGCATCTGCGCTTCGATTGGCACTACGAGATCTCGAAGCGCGCCGGTCGCGAAGGCATGCTCGACTCCACGACGTACTATCTCGCGTACTTCTATCCACGCGTCTCGGTCTACGATGACTACAACGGCTGGGACACCATGGACTTCACGGACCTGCAGGAGTTCTACAGCGACTTCAACGATTACGACGTGACGCTCGACGTGCCGGCGAACTATGTCGTCTGGGGCACCGGCACGCTGGTCGATCCATCCGCGAATTTGCAAGCCGATGCCTTACGACGCTTCCAGTCTTCGTTCACGTCGGACACGACGGTGCACGTTGCATCGGGATCCGAAATCGGCGGCGGGAAGACCACCGCGCAGCAGGCTGTGAATCATTGGCACTTCACCGCGCGCGACGTGCCGGACGTGGCGTTCGCGTTGAGCAATCACTACGACTGGGACGCAGCGAGCGTGTTGGTCGACGACGCGGCGCACCGTCGCGCGAGCGTCCAGGCGGCGTATAACGATACCGCGGCCGACTATCACCACATGGTGGGCTTCGCGCACCACGCGCTCGACTGGTTGTCGCACAATTGGCCCGGCGTGCCGTATCCGTACGAGAAGAGCACGGTGGTGCAGGGCTCGGCGGACATGGAGTATCCGATGATGGTGAACGACGGGTCGACACAGGACACGATTTTCTCGCGGTTCGTGGTGGAGCACGAGATCGCGCACACGTACTTCCCGTTTTTCATGGGGATCAACGAGACGCGCTACGCCTTCATGGACGAAGGCTGGGCGACGACGTTCGAGAATCTGATCGGCACGTCGGACCTGGGCGCTGCACGCGCGACGAATTTCTTCAAGCGGTTCCGGGTGGCGGGCTGGATCAGCGATCCGTCGCCGCTCGAGGATTTGCCGATCGTGACCCCTGGAGACGTGCTCACAGATGCCGCGTACGGGAACAATGCGTACGGCAAGCCCGCCCTCGGCTACCTCGCCCTCAAGCAGTTGTTAGGCGACGACACGTTCAAGAAGTGTCTGCTCGCGTTCATCGACCGCTGGCACGGCAAACATCCCACGCCGTGGGACTTCTTCTACACATTCAACAATGTGTCGGGCCAGAACCTGGATTGGTTCTGGAATAGCTGGTTCTTCAGCAACGCGTACATCGATCTCGGTATCACCAGCGCTCGGCGCGGCGCGCGCGGCTGGACGGTGACGCTCGCAAACGTGGGCGGGATGCCGGCACCGGTCGATCTTCTCGTTCGCTACTCGGACGCGAGCGTCGACACCGTGCACGAGACGCCCGCCATCTGGCGCGCCGACCTGCACCGCGCGACGGTGACGATTCCCGCAAAGAAGGCCATCGCGTCGGTCACGCTCGATCACGGCATCTGGATGGATGCGGATAGTACGAATGATCGGTGGACGGCTAAGCGTTAGGCGAGGACAGTCGGGCTTCCTCGCTTTGCCGGGCACGTCATGGCCTGGAGGCACTTCTGAAGAAGGCGTGAAGGATAACGACAAGGATACAAGAGATGGGGTCGGTGCGCATCCACATTCAAGGACGCAGGCACCTCGCTCCTTCGATTCCGAAGACGCATCCATGGACGACGCGCATGACATCAGTTAGGCGCGTGCGTCGTTGAACTTGGATGCGCATCGACCCCATCTCTTGCATCCTTGTCTTTATCCTTATGAGTCCTTTTGCAGAGGTCCCGTCCGGCCACGACGTACCTGGCAAAGCGAGGAAGCTCTCCTACTACTTTAGACGCGGCTTAGTGGTGCGCGGCGCCTTCGTGCACTCCGGCCACGTGGTCGGCAGGCGCCGGAACCGGAACGCCGACGCGTTGCGGCCCGCGTTAGGCGGTGGCATCTCGGCCTGCAGCCGCGCCGCGGCGGCGACGAGATCGACGCGATCGCGCTTGATCATCGTCGGGTCCTCGGAGGCCAGGTACGCGAGCATGGCCGTCAGCGTCGCGTTCGACTTGAGATCGTCGTACACGATCTTGTCGGGCGTGTCGCGGTTGGTGTGCCAGGTATAGTTGCCGTAGTCCCACGGCAGCGCGCCTAACCCGAACGCCGGCAGCCCGTAGCACGAGAATGAGTAGTCGTCGCTGCCGCCGCCGGCCGGGAACCCCGCCCCGCCGAATTGAATCTGGTTGCGCAGCTCGAGCGGAATTTCGTCGAGCCAATGCGCGATGTGCGCCGACGCATCCGGCAGGCCCGCGCCGCTCAACCTCACGATGCGTCCCGTGCCGTTGTCCTGATTGAACAGCGCCTGCAACCCCTTCAACACCTCGGGGTGATCTTCGGTGAACGCCTTCGAGCCCACCTCGCCTTCTTCCTCGCCGCTCCAGTGTCCGGCGAGAATCGTCCGCTTGGGATGCGGATACACCTTCTGCAGGATGCGCATTGCCTCGAGCATCGTGAGCGTGCCGGTGCCGTTATCCGTGGCGCCCGACGAGCCATCCCACGAGTCGAAATGCGCCGAGAGCATCACGTACTCGTCCGGATGCTCCGTGCCCTTGATCTCGGCGATCGTGTTGTAGACGGGCTGCTCGCCTAACAACTGGGCGTCGAGGTTGAGCCGCAGCACGGGATGCTGCTTGTTTTCCGTGAGGCGGAACAGGAGGCCATAGTCCTCGCAGCTCAGCGCGACCGCGGGCGCCTTGGTGTCGTAGGTCTCGAACACCTCGATGGTGCCCCATGCATCCTTGGGACGCGACGTGATGATGGCCGCCGCACCGGCGGCCTCGAGTCGCAGTCCCAGCTCGCCCGTGCCGAGCGCGAGACTCATTCCCGTGCCGCGCACATTGCGGCCGCTCCATTCGCGGCGCAGCGAGTCGCGCAGGCTGTCCATCCGCGCTGCCGATGCCGGTAACGCGTTGGTCTGCCAATCTTCCGAGGGACGACACGAGGGCTGCGGCGCCGACACGAGAATGAACTTGCCCTTTACGTTAGGCAGCCACTGCGCGAACGCCGACGTGTCCGCGAAGTGCGGCAGGATTACCGTGGTCGCCGTCAGGTCCTTCTTGTTCGTCCCCGGGCTGTAGCCGAGCATCGTCCCCTCGAGCGAGCGCACCCGGGGCGCAATGAGATCGATGTGCGAGTAGCCGCGGCGCCATCCCCGCCACGTCCCGTACTGCTCGTTGTGCGCCGGAATGCCCCAGCTCGTGTAGGTGTGAACGAGCCAATCGTTGGCGCGCTTCAAGTCCGGCGTGCCGGTGAGACGCGGACCGAGCGAATCGAACAACTCGTTCGCGAGATGCTCCGTCTCGGAGCTGTCCATGCCGATGGCCCAGATGCGCTTGATGATCGGGTCGTCGCTTTGGAAGGTCTGCGCCGAAACATGGTGTGGCGCGGCAGCGAAGAGCAGGGCGCCGGCGAGAAGCAGGGACGGTCGCATGGGACGGTCGGGTCGGATATCTGGTGTGAGGAACGGGCCAGCAAGCGGTCAGAATATCGCGGATGGACCGCTGGTGCGGTACGGGCGGGACGATGCGCTGGCGCACCGACGGTACGGGCCGCAAGTTACCGCCTGTCTCGACCGTATTACCGCTCGTCACAGTCTCGTTTCGCCCTTTCCACGGTACCCGTCATGCCTCGCCTTCACCGTCTTGCCGGGCTTCGATTCGGTTTGCCGATCCTTACCCTCGTCGCCGGTGCCGTCTCCGTGCGCGCGCAAGCGACCACAGCGACTGCATCGACCACGCGGATGCTGCGCTCGCCCACCGTGAGCGCCACGCAGATCGCGTTCGCGTACGCCGGCAACATCTGGGTGGTGCCGCGTGCCGGTGGATCCGCGGTTCGCCTAACGAGCGTCCCGGGCGACGCGATGAATCCATATTTCTCGCCCGACGGCAAGTGGATCGCGTTCAGCGGCAACTACGGCGGCAACACCGACGTCTACGTGATGCCCGCCGAAGGTGGCGAGCCCAAACGCCTCACCTGGCATCCCGCGCCCGACCTCGTGCAAGGATGGACGCCCGACGGCAAGGCGATCGTGTTCTCGTCCACACAGTCGGCGAATCTGCCCACGCCGGTGCCGCGCTGGTTCACGGTATCTCCCGAAGGCGGCCTCGTGACCATGATGCCGGCGTACCGCGCGTATCAGGGTAAGATCTCGCCCGATGGCCGTCACATCGCGTATCGCATGACCAACTCGTGGGACGAGGAGCGGCGCGATTACCGAGGCGGGCAGAACCGCCCGATCTGGATTCTCGACACCAAGACCCTCGACGTGGTCGACACGATTCCGCGGCCTAACTCAAAGGAGATGGACCCGGTGTGGGTGGGCAACAGCACCGTGTACTTCCTCTCCGATCGCGACGGCGTGTCGAACGTGTGGTCGTACGACATGACCTCGAAGCAGGTCAAGCAGATCACGACGTTCTCCGATTTCGACGTGAAGACCCTCGACGCCGGGCCTGACGCGCTGGTGTTCGAGCAGGGCGGCTATGTGCACGAGCTCGATCCCGCGAGCGGGAAAGAGCACATCGTCCCGATCACCGCGGTGGGCGATTTCGCGTGGATGATGCCGCAGTGGAAGGAAGTGTCGCGCTACATCGACAACATCGCGCTCTCGCCGACCGGAAAGCGCGCAGCGATCGAAGCGCGCGGCGAGATCTTTACCGTGCCGGCGGAGAAGGGCGACGTGCGCAATCTCACGCAGTCGAGCGCATCGGCGGAGCGCGATCCGGCGTGGTCGCCCGACGGCAAATGGGTCTCGTACTTCAGCGACAAGTCGGGCGAGTACCAACTCGTGATTGCGTCTGCCGACGGCAGCTCGCCCGCGCGCACGATCGCGCTCGAGCACCCGACGCATTACTACACGCCGAGCTGGGCGCCGGACGGCAAGCACATCGTATTCCAGGACACGAATCTCCGCCTGTGGGTGGTGGACGTGGCTACGGGCAAGGCGACGGACATCGGCGGTGACGAATGGATGGTGCCCGAGCGTTCGCTCAACCCCACCTGGAGTCCCGACTCGCGGTGGATCGCGTACGTTAGGCGGCTCAAGTCGCTCTATCGCGCGATCTTCGTGTACGACATGCAAACCGGCCAGACGCACCAGATCACGGACGGACTTGCCGACGCGACCTGGCCGGCGTGGGACGCGAGCGGCAAGTATCTCTGGTTCTTCGCGTCCACGGATCTTGCGTTAGGCTCGGGCTGGTTGGACATGTCGAGCTACGGACACACGGAGACCAAGGCGCTCTATCTCGCCGTGCTGTCGAAGAACGATCCGTCGCCGCTGCTGCCGGAGAGCGACGAAGATACCGGCGTGCCGCAGGAGCAGACGCCCGGCCAGCCGCCGCTTCCGCCGCGCCAGCGTCCGGCGCGAACGGATACGACGACCGACACCACGATGGCCAAGCGCATTCCGCCCGATTCGCTCACGGCGATGCTGGCGCCCCGGCGTCACGTCGAGATCGATTTCGAGGGGCTGCTGCAGCGTGTGGTGCCGGTGTCGGAGATCGCCGAGCGTGACTACGGCGACCTGCACAGCGGCGTACCGGGTACGGTGTTCTTCACGGAGAACCTCCCCGAGACCGGGACGAACGAACAGCGTTTCAGCGGCGGCACGGTGCACCGCTACGATCTCAAGGAACGGAAGGCGATGCCGTTCGTGCAGAACGTCGCCGAGTACTTCGTGAGCGAGGACGGCAAGAAGTTGTTGTACCGCACGCCGGGTCCCGAGGGCAGTCTCTTCCTCGTGGATGCGACGACACACGACGCGCCGCCGAAGGACAAAGGAAAGCTCAATGCCCAATTGCGCATGCTCGTCGATCCGTCGGCCGAGTTCAAGCAGATTTTCGACGAAGGATGGCGCAACCAGCGCGACTACATCTACGTGAAGAATCTGCAGGGCACCGACTGGGTGAAGGACAAGCAGATGTACAGCCAGCTGCTGCCCTACGTGAAGCATCGCGACGATCTCAACTATCTGTTGGACGAGATGGGCGCCGAGATCGCGATCGGCCACTCGTTCGTGCGCGGCGGCGACATGCCCGGCGAGATGCAGCCGCCGGTCGGCCTGTTAGGCGCGGACTTCGAGGTGGCGAACGGCCGGTACAAGATCACGAAGATTTACGGTACCGATAGTTGGAACCCGGATTTGCACGCGCCGCTCACGGCGCCCGGCGTGAAGGTGCAAGTCGGCGACTACGTGCTCGCCGTGAACGGGCAGGAGCTGCGCGCACCGGACAACGTGTACCGGTTGTTCGACGGCACCGCGAATCACCAGACGACGATCACGGTGAACGCGCGTCCGACAATGGATGGCGCTCGGCGCGTGACGGTGATTCCGGTGGCGAGCGATGCCGGCCTGCGGGCGCGCGCGTGGGTGGAGCACAACCGCCACATCGTCGACTCGCTGTCGCACGGCGAATTGGCGTACGTGCACTTGCCTAACACGGCGCAGGGCGGATACAACAGCTTCAACCGGTATTATTTCGCGCAGCAGGATCGGAAGGGCGCGATCATCGACGAGCGGTACAACGGCGGCGGCTCGGCGGCCGACTACATCATCGACGTGCTGCAGCGCACGTTCGACGGGTACTTCAACAATCCGGTGGGCGAGCGGTATCCGTTCACGAGCCCGGCCGCCGGCATCTGGGGTCCCAAGGTGATGATCATCAACGAGATGTCCGGATCGGGCGGCGATCTCATGCCGTACATGTTCAAGTACCGGAAAGTGGGACAGTTGGTCGGCATGCGAACCTGGGGCGGCCTCGTGGGCATCTGGGACACGCCGCCGTTCGTGGATGGCGGCATCATGTTCGCGCCGCGCGGCGGGTTCTTCGCAGTGGACGACAAATGGGCCGTCGAGAACGAGGGCATCTCGCCTAACATTGAAGTGGAAGATTGGCCCAAAGACGTCGCGGCCGGGCACGACGCACAGCTCGAGCGAGCGGTGGCCGAAGCCATGCAGGAGTTGACGCAGCACCCGGTGGTGCGGGCAACGCACGAGCCGCCGTCGCCGATGTGGGGCAAGCGCGTGAAGCCGATCGCGCCGTAACACCGGCATCATCCTTCGTATGCCTTTATCCGTTGCCGTGATGAAAACGCTCGCCGTCGCTTTTTCTGTGGGATGTCTCGCAACCGGTACCGCCGCGTCCGCCCAAACGCCTAACAGCGCCGACATCGCTCGATGGAAACAGGAAGCCCAACGCGTCACGATCATCCGTGACAACTGGGGCATACCACATGTGTACGGGAAAACCGATGGCGACGCTGTATTCGGGATGATCTACGCGCAGTCGGAAGACGACTTCAATCGCGTGGAGACGAACTTCATCAATGCGATGGGCCGCCTCGCGGAAGCCGAGGGCGAGAGCGCGATCTATCAGGATCTCCGGATGAAGCTCTTCATCGATCCGGACACGCTGCGCGCGAAATACAAAGCGAGCCCGGCGTGGCTCAAGACGCTCATGAATGCGTGGGCGGACGGACTCAACTACTATCTGTACACGCACCCGCAGGTGAAGCCGCGCGTACTCACGCGCTTCGAGCCGTGGATGGCGCTGTCGTTCAGTGAAGGCAGCATCGGCGGCGACATCGAGGACGTGAGCCTCAAGCAGCTCGCCGCGTTCTACGGAAAAGAAGTGGGAGACGACGAGCCCAAAAATGTGAGCGACGGCGATGGCGCACCGCCCGAGCCCGGCGGGTCGAACGGCATGGCGATCGCGCCGTCCAACACTCTCGATCATCATGCGCTCCTGCTGATCAACCCGCACACGTCGTTCTTCTTCCGCGCCGAGTTGCAGATGGTGAGCGACGACGGGTTGGATGCGTACGGAGCCGTGACGTGGGGTCAGTTCTTCGTGTACCAGGGATTCAACACGCGCACCGGTTGGATGCACACGAGCAGTAACGCGGACGACAAGGACGAATATCTGGAGACGGTCTCGCACAAGAACGGCCGTTACTACTATCTGTACGGCGGCAAAGAATATCCAATGACCACGTCGCGCATCACGGTGCCGTACACGACGGCCACCGGGATGGCGAAGAAAGTGTTCACGGTGTATCGCACGCGGCACGGACCCATCGTTAGGAAGATCGGCGACAAGTGGGTGAGCATCGACATGATGAACGAGCCGATGAAGGCGCTCATCCAGTCGTACACGCGCACGAAGGCGCTGGCGTACAAGGATTTTCTCAAGACGATGCAGCTGCACACCAACTCGACGAACAACACCATTTACGCCGATGCCGACGGCGACATCGCGTATTTCCACGCGAACTTCATCCCGCGCCGCAATCCGAAGTTCGACTGGACGAAACCGGTCGATGGCAGCGACACGGCGACCGATTGGCACGGTGTCTTGTCAGTCGACCAGACTCCGCACCTGTTGAATCCGGCGAGTGGGTGGCTCTACAACAGCAACAACTGGCCGTGGTCGGCAGCCGGACCGAGCAGCCCCAAGCGATCGGATTATCCGCCGTATGTCGAGACGGGCGGGGAATCGTTCCGCGGGCTGCACGCGATTCGGGTGCTCGAGAACCGCACGGACTTCGCGGTCGACACGCTGATCAAGGCGGCCTACGACAGCTACCTCACCGGCTTCGCGGCGCTGCTGCCTCCGTTAGTCAAGGCGTACGACAACCTGCCGGCGTCGGACTCGCTCAAGGCGACGCTGGCGCCGCAGGTCGATTCGCTCCGCGCGTGGGACTATCGCTGGTCGACGGCATCGGTGCCGACCTCGCTCGCCGTGTACTGGGGCATGACGTTAGGCGAGATGGTGCGGGCCGAGGCCCGTAAGGCGGGCGCGAGCGTGGACGACTACATGGTGAACGGCGCGACCGATGGCGAGCGTCTGTTGGCGTTGGCCGTGGCCACCGACAGTCTCACGTCGCAGTTCGGGTCGTGGCGCACGCCGTGGGGCGAGATCAACCGGTATCAGCGCAACAACGGCGACATCGTGCAGCACTTCGACGACTCGAAGCCGAGCATTCCCGTGGGCTTCACCTGGTCGCGCTGGGGTTCGCTCGCGGCGTTCTCGGCGCGCCCGTATCCCGGCACGAAGAAGTGGTACGGGACGGCCGGCAACAGCTTCGTGGCGGTGGTCGAATTCGGCGACAGCGTGCGCGCGAAGGCGATCACGG
>DATJET010000053.1:0-12524 GCA_035496295.1 Gemmatimonadaceae bacterium | reverse complement strand
ACTCTGGCGCGTCGACCCGGGCTTCGATCCCAGCCACGCGGTCACGTTCAGCCTCTCGCTTCCCGCCTCGTACTCCACCGAGTCGGCCGACACACGCGCCCGGTTGCGCGAATTCGATGCGAAGATGCTCACGCTCCCCGGCGTCGACGCCGTATCGGCGACGCTCGGCTCGCGTCCGATGGTTCACAATTCGACCGAATCGTTCTGGATCGAGGGGCGCCCCAAGCCGGCGAACCTCAACGACATGCCCCAAGCACTGTTCTACCTGGCCGAGGACGGGTTCCAGCACGCGATGGGCGTTAGGCTCGAGCGCGGGCGGTTCATTGCGCCGCAGGATGACGAGCGCGCGCCGACGGTCATCGTCATCGATGACGTGTTCGCCCGCGCGTATTTCCCGAACGAGGATCCGATCGGCAAGCGCGTGCACCTGGCGACGTTCGGCGTGGAGGCCGAAGTGGTCGGGGTGGTCGCTCACGTTAGGCAGTGGGGACTCGACGCCGATGCCGCGTCGGCGATCGAAGCGCAGTTCTATTTCCCCTTCATGCAGCTCCCGGACAAGATCATGCGCCTCGCCGCAACCGGCGTGGCGGTCGTGCTGCGTACCACGGGCGACCCCGCGGCGGTGATGGGACCGGTCCGCCAGGCGGTCGCGCAGCTCGATCCGCGCGACGTCATCTACAACGTGTCGACGATGCGCGACGTGCTCGCCAACTCCCTCGCCGCGCGCCGGTTCCTCATGGTGCTGCTCGGCGTGTTCGCTGCGTTAGCACTCGTGCTCGCGTGCGTGGGCATCTACGGCGTGATCTCGTATCTGGTCGGCCAGCGCACGAACGAAATCGGCGTGCGCATGGCGCTCGGCGCACAGCAGTCGGATGTGATGCGCCTGGTGGTCGGCGACGGCGCCCGCATGGCGTTGGCCGGGGCCGTGGTCGGCATCGTTGCGTCGCTCGCCGTCACGCGCCTCATGGCGCATCAGTTGTTCGGCGTCAGCGCGCACGATCCGCTCACGTTCATCGTTGTGGCCGCGCTGCTGATCCTGGTCGCCATCGCCGCGTGCTACGTTCCGGCGCGTCGCGCGACGCGCGTCGATCCAGTGGTTGCGCTCCGGAACGAATGAGTAGACGGAGGGCGCGATCAGTCTGCGCGCAGCACTCGCACCGGATCGGTCCGCGAGGAGCGCAGCGCTGGCAGGAACGCTGCCGCCACGCCCACGATGATCAGCAACGCCGGCGCGAGAATGAACGCCAACGGATCGGCGGCGGTCACGCCAGAGAGCAGGCTGCGCAGCACACGCGTCACCGCGAAGGCCAACGCGAGGCCGAGCAGCCCGCCTCCGCCGATCATCACCAGCCCTTCGCGCATGAGCAGGCGCACCACTGCGTTAGGCTCGGCGCCCAACGCCATGCGGATGCCGACTTCCCGCGCGCGGCGTGCCACGGCATAGCTCACGACACCGTACACCCCGATCATCGCCAGCGCGAGCGCCAACGCCGCGAACAGGGCGAAGACGAGCGCGCCGAGGCGCGTCGGCAGCAACACGGCGCCCACGTGCCGTGCCATGGTCGTCTCCTGCAACACCGGTATCGACGGGTCGAGATCCCGCAGCACACCCACCATCCGCGCCGCGATGGCATCGGCATCGCGGCCGCGTGCGGTGCGCGCGACCAGCGTCGCGTACGCGTCCGGACTCTGCGCGAACGGCACAAAAAAGAAGGGGCGCGGCTGCTCGCCCAGCGACCGCACCTTGACGCTTCGCGCCACGCCGACCACGCGAACCGTCGTGGAGTCCTCGCGGAACGTGTGGCCGATCGGATCCGCACCGGGCCAGAACTGCTTGGCCATCACCTCGTCGACCACCGCGACAGGCGGCGCCGACGCGTTGTCCGATGCCTCGATTCCCCTCCCGCGCACAAGCCTAACGCCCGCCGCGGAGAAGAGTCCCGAATCCGCTGACCCGTAGTCGACCGCGAAACCGGGCTCGCCTTTGGGCGGCTGCACGCCGGCGACGTTGACCACGGCGAACTGCTGGTTGATGACGGTCAAGGGCATGTGGCTCGTGAGCCCCACGGCTTCCACGCCGTCGACGCGACGGAGTCGGGACTCGATCTCCTCGAGCAGGAGCTGCTGCGGCGGACCGGCGTTGCGACCGGGAGGAAATCCGAACCACACCAGGCCGGCCGGCTCGTGACCGAAGCCCGGATCGACCTGTTGACTCGCCTGCAGGCTGCGCAAAAACAGTCCGGCCGTGATGAGGAGCACGAGCGAGACCGCAATCTGACCCACTACCAGCGCGCTGCGCAGCGTCACCCCGCGCGCCGGCCCTCCACCCGTGTTTTCGCTCTTGATGACATCGACGACGTTAGGCCGCGTGGCTTGGAGCGCCGGCAGCACACCGACCAGGAGTGCGGCCGCGGCCGCTGCCAACAGCGAGAACACGAGCACCCGCGCGTCGAGGCTCACGTCGACGGTAATTGGCAACGGCAGCGGCAGGTCGGCGTGCAGCAGTGCCCCCAGCGCGACACGCGAGAGACCCAGTCCGGCGATGCCGCCCAGACCGCCCAGCAGGAGCGCTTCGACGAGCAGCTGCCTAACGAGCGACCAGCGGCTCGCGCCGAGCGCGATGCGGATGGCGATCTCGCGCTGCCGGTCGCGCGCCTGCGCGAGCAGGAAGCTGGCCAGATTCGCGCATGCGACCAACAGCACCAGCGCGACCACGGCCATGAGCGCGGCCGCCGCGGGGACCACAACGCTGTCGAGCATGGGGTTGACGGCGATCGTCGTCTCAGGAATGACCAGCGTCGACGTCGTCGGCGTCCACGTTTGCGGGTACCGCTGCTTCATGTCGGCGGTGAACGAGGCGGTGAACGCGCGCACACGAGCCATCGACACGCCGGGCGCGAGGCGAACCTTCAGAAAGAGACTACGGCCGTTGCGATCGGCCAGCTGATCATACGGCGCCGATTGCAGCTGGTTGAGCATGCGAATCGGTGCGAACAACGCGGGTGCGATGCCTGGGAAGGTGCCTTCGTAGCCTGCCGGCGCCACACCGACGATGGTGTAGTCGCGCCCCGTAAGGCGGATCTGCCGACCGACGACTTCGGGGTCGGCGTTGAATGCGCGGTGCCAATAGGGGTTGGACAGCACGACAACGGGATGGGCACCATTGACGAGGTCGTCCTCGGGTCCGAGCAGCCGACCGACCTGTGGCTTGAGGCCGAGCAACGGGAAATAGCCGCCGTTCACCAGCTCGACGAACAAGGTTTGGACATGGTCGCCGAAATCCCGAGGCGCCGCGGCGACTTGCGCCGCTGAAACCTGCGAGAAGAGCTCGCGTCCGGCATCGCGGAGTGCGAGATAATCGGGATACGAATACGGGGCGTATGGCAAGGACGGTTGGTGCGCGTAAATCTCGGCGATCCGCTCGCGGTGCGGCACCGGCGCCCGTCGCAGGAGCACGGCGTCGACGAGGCTGAAGACGGCGACGTTGACGCCGATGCCTAACGCCAGCGACAGCACGGCGACCAGGGTGAAGCCCAGGCGGTGCCGCGACCGTCGGATGGCGAACCGCACGTCCCAGGCGAGGTGCTGCCACGCTGCGACGAGAGAGAACCCGCGCTCGGGCGGCGGTTCCGGCCGGGCCGGGCGGCGCTCGCGCGCGATCTCGCGCAACGCGTCTGGCGTCAGCCGCTCGAGGAGCTGGCGCTCTGCCTCGGCGCGTCCGACACGCGGGGCGAGATCGATGAACTCCTGCTCGAGGTGCTGCGCGAATTCCTCGACGAGCTCGGCTTCCTCGGCGGGTGCGAGCGCGAGTAGCGCGAGGCGCAGGCGGAGCTCGGCGCGCCAGTTAGGCATGGTGGGTGGCGGCAATGCTCGTTACGGCGGCCACGAACTCGCGCCAGCTTTGGCGCTGCGCGTCGAGCGTGCGGGCACCGGCGCCGGTGATGCGATAGTAGCGGCGGCGCCGCTCGCCCGCCTTCTCGACCCATCGGCCACGGATCCACCCGCGGGCTTCCATGCGGTAGAGCAGCGGATAGAGCGAGGCGACGTGGAAGGTCAGGACGCCGCGCGATCGCGAGGCGATGAGCTTGCTGAGCTCGTACCCGTGTCGCGGCTCGTGCTCGAGCAGCGACAGGATGAGGAACTCGGCGCTGCCTTTTTTCAGTTCGGGTGTGAGCATGGGAGTACAATATGTGGTGCTGCCACATATTGCACGCGGCCGGCGGCGCGTCAAGGCCGCGCGATGTCAGAACGCGGTCAGGGCGCGATGCCGGCCGGCCGGCGGCGCGCGCCGGCTACCGCCGGATGCCCGCCGTGAGGAACACCGACCGCGGATCGCCCACCCGCGCCCCGGCGCCTAACGCAGTCGTGAAGTAGGTCGCATCCGTCACGTTGTTCACGCCCACCGCCACGTCCCATCCCGGCCGGTAGAAGCCCACCAGCGCGTCGACCACCGCGAACGCCGGAATCTCGTTCGTGTTCGTCGTATTGCCGAACACCCGGTCGCGGTAGGACAGCCCGCCACCCACCCGGAACCCATCCACCCCGCCTAACGCGAGATCGTACGTGGTCCACACGTTCGCGATCCGGCTCGGTACGCCGACGGGCTGCTTCCCCGCCGCCGCCGGGAGAGACGGATTGTCGGTGAGCTCGGCGTGCTGCGCGGTGAGGTTCGCCAGAATGTTCCACCGCGGCGTCGCGCGCCACTGCGCGTCGACCTCGCCGCCCCACGTCTCCTGGTCGTTGAAGAACACCGTCGTGCCCACCTCGGTGAACACGTTCTTGCGCTTCACCCGAAACGCCGACGCCGTCACCGCGAGCCTGTCACCGAACGGAGCGAGCTTCACGCCGGCCTCGTATTGAATAGCCGACTCCGGCGGCTCGATCCCGTTCTGCGTCGCCTCCGAGTTGAAGTTCGCCAGATGGCTCGTCGCCACACCGACGAACGGCGACACGCCGGGCGCGATCCGGTACAGCGTGCCCACACTCCAGCTCACCGGCGCGTCCGTGCGCGTGAGCGTCGCGCCGGGCTCCAGCGGATGCCCGCCGTCGCGCGTCCGGCCAGGCACGAACGCGTTAGGCGTGAGCGACGTCGACCACCAATCCTGCCGCAGACCGACGCGCAGCTTCCACCGGGCGGTCAGATCCATCTGGTCCGTCACGTATGCGCTCACGTACATGGCGCTCAGATTGTCATTGTCGCAGCTGTGATGCTCGTCGCACGCGAAGTTAAGGCTGTCCGCCGACATCTCCTGGATCTGTGGATCGAAGATGTCGGCTATGGGCGGCACGTCCGCGGTCGACCGATTCGTGCGAACGTGCTCGTGATGGAGCTCGGCGCCGGTGAGGAGCGAATGCCCCACGGAACCGGTCGCGAACGTCCACAGGGGTTCGAGTTGGTAGTCGAAATCGTTGTTCACGTCGTGCTGGCGCCTGAACTGCCGCGACACCGAGCTGTCGCCCGACACCGCGCTGCCCGAGTTCCGCTGGAGGTCGAGATCGCGATACAGAAACGACATCCGATTGTTGATCGTGAGGTGCTCGTTCACGGTCCACGCATCGCTCAACGTCGTGCGCGCCAGGTCCTGATTGCCGAACGAAAACGGCGTCGAGTACTTCGTCGCGCGCGAGACGTCGATCGGGCCTCCGCCCACGTAGATGAGCCCGTATGCGTCCGGCGTCTGATCGATGTGCCGCGCGTCCACGGCCACCTCGAGCATATGAGACCCGGTGGACCACGTCGCATCGGGGCGCAGCTCGAGGTCGGTGCTTCCGAGATGCCGGAACGCATTGGCGTGCTCGGCGAAACCATCGACGCGATAGTCGACGCCCGTTAGGCCGGTTGGACCGGTGCTGTAGACGTTCGTGTTGATGGCGTCGTACGCGCCGCCCTGCGCGGTGATGCCGTAGCCGGCCACGGGTTGTGGCTTCAAGTGGACGACGTTGATCGTGCCGCCGGCCGGACCGCTCCCGAACAGCGCCGATCCCGGGCCCTTGAGGACTTCGATATGGTCGATGCCGTTCAGCGAATGCGAAAAGCCGTTGATCTCATCGCCGTCGGAGAACCCGTCGCTCGACATCCGCGGATCCAGGCCGCGCATCAGGAACCGGTCGAAGAACCCATATGACGATGGCCCACCTTCGCTCACGCCGCTCACATTCCGAATCGCCTCACGCAGACTGGTCTCGCCCCGCTGCTCCGTGATGTCGCGCGAGATGATCTGGATGCTGGCCGGCAAATCCTCGAGCGCAGTCCCGGTCTTCCCCATCATCAGGACCCGATGCGGTAAGCCCTGCTCAGCGGCCTCAACGCGGACCCCGGCCAACGTTGTCGCAGCACCGCGCTCGCCGAACGACACCAAGGCGACAGTCATCGGACTCGTGAAGCGATATCGTAGTCCGGTACCGGCGAGGAGCTGTTTCAGTGCGTCCTCGGCGGTCAGGTTACCCGAAACGGCGTGAGACTCGCGGCCTATAGCGGCCGACGAGTCGAACGAAATCCGCACGCCCGACTGACGCTCATACTGAGTAATCGCCTGCGCGAGCGGCTGGGCTGGAATGTCGAAGGTTCGCGTCTGGACCACGGTATCCGCGCTCGACTGCTGCGCGCGGGACGCCGTTGACACGGACAGAACGAAAGCGGCCGAAACCAGAGCTATTCTCGATCGAATCATCGCGGCGGAAAAAAGGGGAGAACTTTACTCGGCTTTCCGCGCGCGAATCTATTTACACGGCCGGTTGAAGGTCAAGCGGTCGCTGAAAACCGAGACGCTCCGAATGTACGAGGTTTCGCTACGGGAGAAGCCTGAGCGATGGCACGTGACGCGGCCTGACCAGCGAGAAATGTCTCCGGTCGACTGTCAGCACGCTCACGATGTCCAGTCGCTCCGCCGCCGCCACCACGCATGCGTCGACGAACCCGAGTGGCGTGTCGATGTAGATGCCCATGAGCTCAGCCGCGCGCTCGACGTCTTCGGCGGCGAGTCCTTCGAGCACGAACTCACCGTCGCTGACCGCACGCGCGAACGCTACTTCGGCGTCCGCACCGATGCGCCGGCCGAGGAGATATGCGACCTCGGGCAGCACGACCACTGGAACCAGGACATCGTCGCGGGAGCGCGCCCACCATGCGCGCACCCGTGAGTGCCACGCGTCGTCGCGATCCATGAGCGCGTACAAGACGCCGGTGTCGGCCAGGACAGTCAGCGGTCGGGCTCCGACCAGAGGAGCTCGTCCACCCGTTCCGACGTGTCGCTCCGTCCACTGGCGAATCGGCCAGCCACGCTCGGCAAACGGGACGCGGACTGCGCGGGCGTCGCGATGTACGCGGCGAGCGCCTCGCGCACGACGGCCGCGAAGCTCTTCCCCTCGCGGCGCGCGAACTCGCGAGCGCGGCGAAGCAGCACTTTATCGAGGAAGACGCTCGTTCTCTCCATGGCATATATACTACACGCCATATATGCCATGCACAAGAGCGCGCTTCCGAGCAGCGCGATGCTGCGAACGGTTGTCGTCGCGTTGGGGCGCGGTATCATTGAGCGAACCGGCAAGCGAGCCGCCGCTCGCACCGGAGCTTTCACGCGGAGCCACACCGCAGGATGACCGCTCAGGAAGAACGCGATCTCGGTTTCGGCAGCGTCGTTTCGCGAGAGAGCCGGAAGCGTCTGCTCAATCGCAACGGGACGTTCAACGTCCAGCGTCGCGGACTGCGGCTGTTCCAATCGCTGAGTCTGTATCACACCGCGCTGTCGATTTCGTGGCCGCGATTCCTTTCGGCCGTAATCGGCACGTACGTCGTGATCAACGTGGTCTTCGCGTGCGCCTATCTCCTGTGCGGACACGGTGCGCTCAACACACCGCCCACGGGTATGCCGGAAGGCCGGTTTCTGCAGGCGTTCTTCTTCTCGGTGGAGACGTTCGGCACCATCGGCTACGGCAACGTCTACCCGGTTGGTGTGCTGCCTAACTTCGTGATGGTGGTCGAGGCGCTCACCGGACTGCTGGTGCTGGCGATGTCGACAGGGCTCATCTTCGCGCGCTTCTCACGCCCAACGGCGCGCATCCGCTTCAGCAGGCACGCGGTGATCGCGCCTTACCGCGGCATCACGGCGCTGATGCTGCGCATCGTGAACGAGCGCAGCAACCAGATCGTCGAAGTGGACGCGCAGGTGTTGTTCTCGCGCCGCGCCGATGACGACGGCACGCCGCGCGTGTTCGACGAGCTCGGACTGGAGCGCCGGCACGTCGTGTTCTTTCCGCTTTCCTGGACGATCGTGCACCCGATCGACGAGACGAGCCCGTTGTTCGGTCTCACGCCGGCGGACCTCGCCGACGTGGACGCCGAATTCCTCGTGCTGCTCAAGGGCATCGACGAGACGTTTTCGCAAACGGTGCACGCGCGTTCGTCGTATACGGCGGACGAGCTGGTGTGGGAGGCGCGGTTCACGTCGATGTTCAACCCGATGACGCCGGACGGCGTGGTGAGCATCGACCTGGAACGGCTCGACGCCATCGAGCGGGGTAGCGCCGGAGTGGCGCCGGTGGACACGGCCGCGGACTAACGGAACGTCACCCGATGGGTGGCGCGTCGGAGAGATGCTCCTGCACGATCACCCACGTGGACCCGCGTCGCTCGAACACCGCGGTCCACGCGCCCCCCACGACGTGCGGCATACCGCGTGGGGTGAGATGCGGAATGCGATACGTGGCCGTCAGGACGGCTGCGTTGGGCGAGAGCACATCGACGGCCATGGTATCCCACACCCATCGTGGCTGGCGCATGTTCTGTCCGGTGCTCTCCCAGAACGTCCGGATATTCCGTTCGAGCTCCGCGCGCGTAGTGGTGATCCGGCCGCCGGTCGCGGAGATCACGCGCCCGGTGTCGGGATAGAGGCTCATGAGCCGGGCAACGAAGTTGGGCGCCGACAGGTCGCAGGCGGCTTTCATGCGGGCGCGGATGGTGTCGGCGATCGCGGTGCGCTGTGCCTCCGAGAGGGCAGCAGGCCCGGCCGGCCGCACGCAAGCGACCTGGGCAGCGAGGATGGCGGCCGCGACGAGCGTGACAGAACGCCGAATGGTGGTCATGGTTCTGCGGCGTGGTTATAGTGGATGTACGAGGCAAAGGACAGCGCACGTCTCCGCTGGTGGACGCTCGTGCGAGGTCATTGCGCCAAGCTACGTTCGCGGACTGGCGCGCTTGGTGCATGCGGCATGTCGCCACTGAATGCGGCACCGCCATGTTGAATGTGAGCGGCGTCGTCGAGCGTCGCGAGAGCGGCGGCGGGACGTGTGGGCGAGCATGCGAAAGCGATGCCACGAGCCGTGCGCTTGGGTTGGGCGCACTTCGGTGTCCGGACACGAAGGAGGAAAGGTATGGGCGCGATGAAAACACTGGCGCTGCTGCCGATGGCCGGATTGATCGTGATCGGGTGTGGTCGGACGACCGCGGCGCCGTCCACGGCGATGAACGCACAATTGCGGAGCGACCTCGAACGGGCGGCGGCGCCAACCACCGATCTGGCGCTCGCGCGGTTTCGGGCGACGAAGGCTGTGTCGAACGTGGAGCTCGGGTTGGGGAACGGCAGTCAGGGCAACGAGGCGCCGCGGAAGTCGCCGTCCCATCGGGCACGGCACACGTTGACGCCGACGGTCGAGGCGGTGAGCGCGATTACGTCGAAACCGGCGCCGATGCCGACGGTGGTAGCCGCGTCGGAAGACCCCGGTCCGTTGGCGGGGCCGAGGCCGATGCCTAACCCAGTTGGTTCGATCTTCCGGGGCGGCATGATCGCGGACGACGATCACTGCCAGATCCATCGGGGGGCAATGGTCGGGAGGGTAGCGCCCGAGCGGCCGTTAATGGGCGGCATGACGGGCCATCCGCGCGGCATCTGGTAAGTCGGAGCAGGCCTCGCGATGGAATACGGGCCGGCGACATCGCCGGCCCGTTTGTATCTGCGTTAGGCGAGGCGCAGTTCGTGGATCGACTGCAGCTCCGGCGCGTTGACCTAGGGCAGTACGAATGTGAATAGGGTTTGATCGGCCGCCACGGAGAGGTACTGCCGCCCGTCGAGCGAGTACGTCATCGCCGGCGCACGCGGCGCCCCGCCTAACCGAACCGTCCACAGCAGCGCGCCGGTGCGGGCGTCGGCCGCGTGAAACAAGCCGTTCGACTCGCCGTAAAACACGACGTCGCCGGCCGTCGAGAGTGATGCGGTCCCCTGCATCGTCTCGGGCGTTACCGTCTGCCAGCGCACCGTGCCCGTCGCGGCGTCGATCGCCGTGAACGTGCCGTGCGTCGGCCCCGCGGGAGCGTGAAATCCACCCTGCCACTTGGCCCGAACGTGGAACGGCGCGGGCTGTAACGTGAACTTGATCGGCTGCACCTGGCCGGCCACGTACAACATCCCGGTGCGCGGAGAGTACGAGAGCGGCGTCCAATTGCTGCCACCGCCCATGCCCGGCATGATCAACGTGCCGCCTTCGGTGGGCGCCGCGAACGTGTTCTCGTGCGGCACGAATTCATCGGTGCGGCGAATACGCGCGCCGGTCCGTCGGTCGAGAATGTAGATCCATCCCACCTTACCCGCCTCGGCGACCGCGGGCACGCGTTGCCCGTTCACCATCACATCCAACAACAGCGTGGGACTCGTCGCGTCGTAGTCCCACATGTCGTGCGGCACTTCCTGGTAGTACCAGCGCAACTTGCCCGTACGGACATCCACCGCGACCACCGACGTCGTGTAGAGGTTGTCGCCGGGCCGCACGCTCCCATCCATGTTAGGCGCGGGGTTGCCGACGCCGAAGTAGATGAGGCCGAGCGCCGGGTCGTACGATGGGGTGTTCCAGACGCCGCCCCCGCCTAACTGCCAGGCGTTCGCGTAGCGGGCACTGTCGCGGTGCTCGCCCGCGATGTCGCGCGGCAGCGGGTCGCCGTCGGGCGTGGTGCGCGACCAGTGTCCCCACCAGCCGCCGTCCTGCGGCGACGGAATCGTGTAGAACCGCCACACGCGCGCGCCGGTCTCGGCGTTGTATGCGTCGACATGGCCGCGAATGCCGAACTCGCTGCCCGCGATGCCGACGATGATCAGACTGTCGACGGCGAGCGGCGCGCTCGTCATGCTGTAGCTGCTGTCGGGATCGGCGGTCGTCGCATCCCACACGAGCTGCCCGCTGCGACTGTCCAGGGCCAACAGATGGTCATCAAGCGTCGAGACGTAGACGAGATCGTGGTACAGCGCCACGCCGCGGTTCTTGGCGCCGCAACACGTGGCCACGTCGGGCGTCTTGTTGTCGAAGCGCCAGAGCTCTCGGCCCGTGCGTGCATCCACAGCCATCACGACGCCGAGGGGCGCCGTATAGTACAGCACGCCGTTGGACTCGAGCGGCGTGCTTTCCTGTCCGGCGATCGGCCGGTCGACCTGGTGCGCCCACGCGAGCGTGAGCGTGTGCACGTTGCCGGTGTTGATCTGCGACAAGGGCGAATAGCGCGAGTTCGAGTAGTCGCGTCCGTTGGTCAGCCACGCGTCGGCGTCCGCCGATGCGTGCAGCAGCATCGCGTCGGTCACGGCGGCAGGCGGCGCGCCGGTGGGCGCGGGTGTCCGCGTGCTGCCTGTCGGTGCGCTGCCGTCCGCGCCCGAGGCTGCGGCCGGCGTCGGGTTAGGCGAGACGAAGGTGCCGCGGCCGCCGTCGATCGCCACGCGCGGCTCGCCGCACATCATGTCGCGAGACGCGGCGCCGGCAAGCACCGGCCCGTACGACTCGGCGCGCGTCCTGGTGGGCCGCGTGAGCGGCGGCAGGCGCGGCACGGTGTCGGGCCGCAGATCGTAGAGCACCATCGAGCGGCCGATGCGCGCCGCCGGCGTGTGGGCGCGCAGCCAGGTGAAGCACGACACGTAGTCGCCCTGTAGATAGGTCTGGCTCACGGCCACCCATCCCGACGCAGGCGCCGATCCGCCTAACCGAACGGTGTCGGCGAGATTCACGGCGCCCACCGGCGTCGACCCGAAGTAGAAAAGCGTGACCGCGCGCACGTGCCGCGCGTGCAGCGTGTCCGCCAGGCGGTCGAGGTCCTGTCCCCAATCGAGATTGCTGTCGACGAGAATGTGCTCCGGGTGCCGGCCGGCGAGCGCGTTGAAATCGGCAAGAAATTCCGGGTAAGCGAAGGCCGCCTGTGCGACCTCCCATATAATGAGTGCGCCCAACGCGCCGCGCACGAGCGGCCGCACGGGGACGCGCTCCCAGAGTGACACCACCGCACCCGCCGCCGGGATCGCGAGCAACGGATACATCGTGAGCACGTGGCGGACGCCGATGTCGATGTGCGAGATCATCGCCACCACCATCACGCCGACCGCCGAACACAGCAACGCGAGGGCGCGCCAATCGTGGCGCTGCGGAGACGAGAGCAGCCACGCGATGCCCAACGCAGCGAGCGAGAGGAACGCCAGCGGCGTCTTCACCGCGAGCGCGATCCACAAGTACCACCACCAGCCCTGCGTGCCGACGTGGCCGAACAGATACGACGTGTG
>DATJET010000052.1:0-13576 GCA_035496295.1 Gemmatimonadaceae bacterium | reverse complement strand
GAACTTGTCCGGCGAATCCTCGTGCACGATGGTCATCGTACTGTCCACGCGGTTCGCATTGAACGCGAGCTTCGTTCCCGGATCGAACGCGTTCTCGTCGGCGCGACTCGGCACGTGGATGCGCGATACCACACTGCCGTTGTCAGCGTTGACCACGACCATTTCGGTGTCGCACGCCATGAAGAGCCGGCGCGTCGCGTTATCCATCGCGAGACCCTGCGCGCGTCCGCAGTGCGGAATGCGATACGTGTCCTCGATCTTCAAGCTTCTGGTGTCGAGACGCTCCACGAAGCCCGAGTCTTCGACGTTCAGAAAGAGTTTGCCTTTCCCGTCGGCAACGCCGGACTCGAGACCGTCGCCGATGTCCGTCTTGGTGATGAGCTTGCCGGTTTTCATGTCGACCACCCACCCGTCCTTCCCTTCCCACGTGAATGCGCGGTGTGTGACCGGATCGTAGCGAATGCCGTCGCCCTTAGTGTCCACGTGTCCCGTGACGGCGAGCGTCTTCAAGTCGAACAACACGCCATCTCTTACGAGGCCGCGATTCTCATCGTGGGCGATTGCGTACCCGCCGCCGCCGCCCTCGATCGTGCCGATCACCGTGTCCTTGTCCACATCGAATACCATGTCGCCTAACCCGTAGAGCCTGCGCCCAACGGGATCCACGATGATGTAATCCGCGCGGGCGCGGCCGAGGACCATGCGTTTGACGACATGATAGTGGGCCGCCTGCGCCGCGGCAGGCGAGGCTGATACCAGGAACACGGCGCATCCGGCGAACGCAGCGGCTGCGACGGCACGGGAGCCAAGCATGGGAACCCCTCGAGTAAGAGCGTTAGGCGATCGCCGGCCTGCCGTGCGGACCGCCAGCAGCTCGGCGCGCCGGCCTTAGTCGCGAGACCGCGGCGAAGAACTTACACCGGCAAGCTGTCAGAGGCGTGACACGGCCTTTTCGCCCGTGCGTGGTTGGCGAAACACCGGGGGGAAACGAGACTACCGGCACGCCATGTGCGCATTTCGGTGCGCGGGTGTCGGTGTCGGCACCACACGCCGTCGGTGCACGCCCGGCACTCGCCTTCAGCAGGAGGGATCGACATGGGAGACGTGAAGAACGCACCGCCCGGTCAGAGTGGAAATCCCGGTACGCCGAAGGACAGACCACACGAGGATCCAGATCGCAGTCATCGTGAGGGAGGTGGGATGGGTGGCGCCGGCCGCGATAATCCGGGCCAGCAACGGGACAAAGGAACGGGAGGTGGCGGTGGGGGCGGCGGAGGTAATCAGCCGCGCAGCGATCCGAACCGTGAACGGAGCGGCGGATCCGGGGGAGGCTCCGGAGGCGGTTCAAGCGGCGGGCAAGGCGGCGGCCGCAGCACCTGAGTGAGGTAATACACGACGGCCAGTGACGGCGGTTCGCGTCCCTGGCCGATCGGCGGCTGCACGACGCGGCAGCCGTTGCAGCGCGTTCGTCCGGCGCACGAATGAAATGTGCGCGGGCGGGCGCGCTGTTTTGCTAACGGACGGGGTGAGATTCGAACTCACGATACGGTTGCCCGTACTCCGGTTTTCGAGACCGGTGCCTTCAGCCACTCGGCCACCCGTCCTCCAGCGAACACGAATGATGACACGGCGGCGCACGCGAGTCAACGCGCCGCACGCGAGCGCCGAGGACGCGCCGGAGCCTCGCCGCGCTCGCACGGCCACACCGCTCTTGACAGCGCATAGGTAGATTAACAACATATGCGCCGTCTACCTATGGCGGCGCGCGTGACCAAGCCCGAGAGTCAGAGCGAGATCGTCCCCGGGACGCTCGAGATGCTCATCCTCAAGACGCTCACCCTCGGGCCGATGCACGGCTATTCGATCGGCCAGCACATCGCGCGCCTGTCCAAGGATGTGCTGCGGGTCGAGCAAGGGTCGCTCTATCCGGCGCTCGAGCGGCTGCAGAAAAAAGGATGGGCCACGTCGCGGTGGCGGGCCTCGCCCACCGGACGCCAGGCTCGCTACTACACCATCACCGCCGCGGGTCGCAGACACCTCGGCGAAACCAGCACTGCGTACCAACGCGCCGCACTCGCGATCGCGCGGGTGATGCGCCGAGCCTGATCCCTGCCACCGAATGAACGAGTCGTTAGGCATCCGCCCCCTCCGCGCCCGCGACCGCCCCGCCGTCACCCGCATCCTCGAGTCGGTCGGCAACTTCACCCCCACCGAAATCGCCACCGCCCTCGAGCTCATCGACGCCTGGCTCGCCACCGGCGCATCCAGCGGCTACTTCTGCGACGTGCTCGACACCAGTCCACACGAAGACCACGGCCACGTGAAGGGCTACGTGTGCTACGGCCCCACGCCGCTCACCGAGTCCACCTTCGATTTGTACTGGATTGCCGTCGACCGCGCGGCGCAGGGCTCGGGCTTCGGCCGCCTCCTCGTCGAGCACGCCGAGCGCGCAGTGCGCGCGCAAGACGGGTCACTGCTTCTGATCGAGACGTCGTCGCAGGAATCGTACGGCTCCACGATCCACTTCTACGAGCGCGCCGGCTACGCACTCGTCGCCCGCGTGCCGAACTTCTATCGCGCCGGCGACGACAAGCTGATCTTCGCCAAGTCGCTCTGACGGCGGTAGAGATGTCAGTACTTAGCGTCTTCGCCCGGTGAGAGTCGCGCGTCCACGGGAAGCGGGAGGAAAACGCAAAGGCTCAAAAGGATAACAAAAGTTTATCCTTTTGAGCCTTTGTCGAATCAAGCCTTTGTCGAACGCGCTTCACTAGATCGGCGTCTGTATGCGGCGCTCGGCGAAAAACCGCGACAACATCTCCCCGCACTCCTCACCCATCACGCCGCCCTGCACCTCCGGCCGGTGATTCAGTCGCGGGTGGCGCAACAGATCGTCCACCGAGCCCGCCATCCCCGCCTTGTCGTCCCAGGCCCCGAACACCACGCGCCCAACGCGCGCGAGCACCATCGCACCCGCGCACATCGCGCACGGCTCGAGCGTCACGTACATCGTACACGCCTCGAGCCGCCCATTGCCTAACACACGGATCGCCTGCCGCAACGCCACCAACTCGGCGTGCGCCGTCGCATCGCGCTCGCGCACCATGCGGTTGCCGACGCGCGCCAGCACTTCCCCAGGCCGGCGCCCGGATGCCACGACCACGGCACCCACCGGCACCTCGCCCGCGAGCGCCGCCTCGCGCGCGATGGACAACGCTTCGCGCATCCACCGCGCGTCGTCGTCCGCGCTCACTTAACCCCGGGCCTTCCCACGGCCGTTGCCTCCCCGCGCGACGCCGACCGCCGCAGCCTCAGGCTCCGCGCGCTCGAACTCCAGCTCCCCACCCTCACCCGGCGCACGCGTCACCAACACACGGTCGCCCTCGTTGAACTTCCCCTCGAGCACGCCCAACGCAAGCGGATTCTGCACGTAGCGCTGAATCGCCCGCTTGAGCGGACGCGCTCCGAACGCCGGATCGAATCCCTCCTCCGCCAAGAACCGCTTCGCCTCCGGCGTCAGCTCGATCGTCAGCTTGCGCTCCGCCAACAACTGCTCCAACCGGCGCAACTGGATCTCGATGATCTCCTCGATCTGCTCCATCGCGAGCGGCTTGAACACGATCACGTCATCCACACGGTTCAGGAACTCGGGCTTGAAATGCTGCCTGAGCGCGTTCATCACGTGCGTCTCCACTTCGGCCCAGTCGGCGGTGCCGCGCTCCAGAATGTACTGGCTGCCGATGTTGGATGTCATGATGATCACCGTGTTCCGGAAATCCACCGTCCGGCCCTGCGAGTCCGTTAGGCGTCCATCGTCGAGAATCTGCAACAGGATGTTGAACACATCCGGGTGCGCCTTCTCGATCTCGTCGAACAACACCACCGAATACGGCCGGCGGCGCACCGCCTCCGTGAGCTGCCCGCCTTCCTCGAACCCCACGTACCCTGGTGGCGCCCCGATGAGGCGCGCCACGGCGTGCTTCTCCATGTACTCCGACATGTCGATGCGCACCATCGCCTGCTCGGAGTCGAACAAAAACTCGGCCAGCGCACGCGCCGTTTCCGTTTTTCCGACACCCGTCGGGCCCAAAAAGATGAAGGAGCCGATCGGCCGATTCGGGTCCTGCAACCCGGCGCGCGACCGCCTAACGGCGTCCGCCACGACGCGCACGGCCTCCCGCTGCCCGATCACCCGCGAGCCCAGCACGTCCTCCAGCTTCGTGAGGCGCTCGCGCTCGCTCTCCATCATCCGTGACACGGGAATCCCCGTCCACCGCGCGACGATCTCGGCGACGTCGTCGGCGTCGACCTCTTCCTTGAGGAATTGCGGACGTCCGCCCGGCTTGTTCTTCATCGCCTGCTCTGCGTCGCGAAGCTGCTGCTCCAGCTGCGGCACCTTGCCGTACGTGATCTCCGCCGCCTTGCCCAGGTCGCCCGAGCGCTGCGCACGGTCAGCCTCGATGCGCGCGGCCTCGAGCTGCTGCTTGATCTCACCCACCTTGCCCAACGTCTCCTTCTCCGCCTGCCACTGCGCCTTCATTCCCGATGCCCGCTCTTTGAGCTCGGCCAGGTCGCGCTCGAGATTCGCGAGACGCTCCGCCGAAGCCGGATCCTTCTCCTTCCGCAGCGCCTGTCGCTCGATCTCGAGTTGCATGATCCGCCGCTCCACCTCGTCGATCTCCTGCGGCATCGAGTCGATCTCGATGCGGAGCCGTGACGCCGCCTCGTCGATCAGGTCGATCGCCTTGTCGGGCAAGAACCGGTCGCCGATGTAGCGGTTCGACAGCCGCGCAGCGGCAACCACCGCGCCGTCGGTGATCCGAACGCCATGGTGTACCTCATACCGCTCCTTGAGACCGCGCAGGATCGCGATCGTGTCTTCGACACTCGGCTCGCCCACGTACACAGGCTGGAAGCGACGCTCGAGCGCCGCATCCTTCTCGACGTGCTTCCGATACTCGTCGAGCGTGGTCGCACCCACCACCCGCAGCTCGCCGCGCGCCAACATCGGCTTGAGCATGTTCCCGGCATCCATCGCACCTTCGGCGGCGCCGGCGCCAACGAGCGTGTGCATCTCGTCGATGAACACAATGAACACACCCTCGGCCGACGTGATCTCCTTGAGCACGGCCTTGAGCCGTTCCTCGAACTCGCCGCGGAACTTGGCACCGGCGATCAAGGCGCCAAGGTCCAGAGCCACCAGCCGCTTGTTCTTGAGACCCTCGGGGACGTCTCCATTCACTATGCGTTGTGCGAGACCTTCGACGATCGCGGTCTTACCGACCCCAGGCTCGCCGATCAAAACGGGGTTGTTCTTGGTGCGGCGCGACAGCACCTGCACCACCCGCCTGATCTCCTCATCTCGGCCGATCACCGGGTCCAGTTTGCCCTTTCGAGCGGCCTCGGTGAGGTCGCGCGTGAACCGCTGAAGAGCCTGGTACTGCGTCTCGGGACTCTGATCGGTAACGCGATGCGATCCGCGCACGGCCTGAAGAGCATCGAGCAGCGCGCCTCGGTCGGCACCAACCGACTTGAGGATCTCGTGGCTCTCGGTTCCTCGTACGGATGAGAGAGCGACCAGCATGTGCTCTGTCGACACATACTCATCCTTCAGCGCCTTCGCCTCCTCCTCGGCTTTGTCGAGAACCTGGTTGAGCTCGCGCGAAGCCGACGGCTGACCGCCGCCGGACTGCTTGGGGTAGCGCTCCACCTCGCGCTCGAGTCGCGCGCGAAGGTCCGCCACGTTGGCGCCGAGCTTGTGAAGAAGAGGAATGACGATGCCCTCGTCCTGCCCCAACAGGGCGAGAAAGAGGTGCGCGTCGTACACCAGCGGGTTGCCGTTCCGCCGCGCCATTCCAATGGCCTCGTTGAGGGCTTCGCCCGCCTTGACTGTAAGCCGATCCGGGTTGATCATCTCTAGAAATACCTGATAAAGTGCCTTAACAGAGTTAGCGTAAGTTATTGCGTGGATGCGGAAAGCAACGTTTATACCAGTTTCGTGTGCCAATTCGGCGGATATCGCGACTGCATGGCGACAGCGGGATTGGCGCAGTCAACACGTTATGCACATCCGAGCGGTTCGGCGAGGGGTCGTCCGGGGATAGGGTACCCCCCTATCCTGTTTCAGCGGGCCCCGAAGCCTCACGGCACATACCTGGCGCCTAACTGCTTTGGTGCCGGCGCCAGCTATTCGCCTCGGCGCGGCGTTAGTTGGGGGCGCCGTTGACGCATCGCGCTGCAACTCGATACCGTTGCTGCCAATGATCGCACGTCCTTTCGCAGTCGTGCTGGCCGCTGCCGTCCTGGTCGCAGGGTTGGGGTGCATCAGCACCAAGATGCCGACCTCTGCCGTTGATGACTCGACGTTCGTGCACACGATGATCGATCTGCAGCGTTTGGCCGAGGACACGACGTTGGACAGTCTGATGCGCGACTCGACTCGTCGCGTGATTCTCAGGCGACATGGGCTCACCGCCGGAGAGCTGGTGCAAGCTGCGCGGGTCATGGCGTACGACCCTGATCGCGCCCAGCGCGTGTGGACGGCAATCACCAATGCGGGTTCACCCGGAATCCGGCGCCGGACGCCGAGCACTCCAGGAAGGCCGCCTGCCCCGATGCACATCGGTACGCCGTCGAGGCCGCCGCGGCCCTGACGTCATCCAGCAAAAAGCACGAAGCGCGGCGACGGCCGAATGCCATCACCGCGCTTCGATTGCCCGCACCAAACTGGCCGAGCATACCGTTGTGGATCAAATTCACCTCAACAGTATCATTTTCCTGCCGAGTGTGTGGCCGTCGAATTCGATGACGTAGATGTAGACGCCAGACGGCACCTGTCGGGTGGTGTTCATGTAGTTCCCGTTCCAGAACGCGGTGTACGATCCGCAACTGAGCGTCACGTTCACCACTGCTCGGCCACTGTCTGTGTTGCCTGTCGAACCCCCTCCTCCTGGTGCGGCGCCCGTCTGCAGGACGGGAATCCCGACTAATTGCGCGAGGATGTTGTAAATCCGCAAAGACACGTGGTGCTGCCGGCCTGCGTCTTTCGAGCAGGTAGGTGGATCGCCGATCGTAAAAGGGATGACCGTGGCCGGATTGAAGGGGTTCGGGAAGTTCTGCCCGAGCTGTACCCCTGGACTGCGCTCACCAGCGGTTGGAGGGGTAATTGGTGTCCCCTGCGCCGCCGCCGAAGTCGGCACGAGCGTGACTAGGGCAAGCACGGTAAGCAGCGCTGCCCAGCGGTGCTTCATGTGCCTTCTCCGACTGACGAAAAAGAAAGCCTGTGGGGACACTCCTGCCAGTGGTTGTACCAACTTGCGAACCGTCGGCGAACATAGGCCGGGCGTAAGATAGTGTCAAGAAAGGCGAATCCCGTCTCCTTCTGCACTTACGCGCGGCCCGCTTGGAGTGCGGGAGCCGATGATGCGACCTGTCGCTCGACGCTGCGTGAGACCTGTTCGGTCGGCGTACTCCAGGAGCGGGATGAGGTACTTGCGGGACACGCCAAGGACGTCGCGGAGCTCAGAGGGGGATTTTTCGCGACCGTCGGCCATCGCGGATCGCAGTAGCGCCTCGAGGCGGTCGAGTGCCGCCGTCGCATAATATCTATCCGGCGCGACCTGCACCGCTCGGCTCTCTCGTTCGAGGACCTTGAGGACAGACACCGTGTCGGGTCCGAACTGTTGCTCTAGCTCTTCCACGGACGGCGGCTCGCGGTCCGCCTGCTCGAGTATGCGGGCGATTCCCTCGAGGGTGGAGCGGGCTCGCTGGTCGAGGGTGGGCGTCCAGCCGTGGCGCATCACGAGACCGCCGGAGACGTCCACTTTTTGTTGGCGGACGAGCGTCGAGACGATGAGGTCGGCGAGTCCCGGGTTGGGCGTGGTGCGGACGCGGACGGATTGGAGGGGCGCGCCCGGGTCGAGCGGGAAGGCTGCGTGGTGTTCGTCGACGAGCGACACGAAGCGGTTCTCGAGCGCGTCGACGACGGCGCCGGCGTAGAGGACGTCGCCCACGCGCCGGGCGCTGTCGAGCGAGGCGACGAGGGACGGCACCTGCTCCGGCTGGGCGCCAATGCGCACCGGGAGCGAGGCCATGGACACGCCTAACGGACCGGCGTGCTCGAGGACCTGGGCGAGGCGCTGGGCGGGCGTGGCGGCATCGACCGGCCATGGGCGGGCGCGGCGCTGCGCGGGCGCTGGATCCGCCACGACGCCGCCGCCGATCGTGGCAAGCGGCGACGCGTTCCGGAGCACGAAGCGATCGCCGGCGCGCGCGACGACCGGCGCGTCGAGCACCACGCGGGCGTGCTTGCGCGCGCCGGGCGCGAGCGCGCCGCCCGGGGCGACGATTCGCGCGCCGACTTCCACCGTGCCGAGGTGGAATCGCACGCTGGTGCGGGGGCCGAGGGGGCGCGGCGCGTCAGGGAGGAGTGCGACCTCGGCCAACAGCGCCGTCGACGCAACCCAGGCCTCGTCTGCCACGAGCACGCTCCCTCGGCTCAGCTCTCCGACGCCGACGCCGGCGAGCGCGATGGCGGCGCGGGTGCCGGGGAGTGCCGCATCGATGGCGGCGCCGTGCGACTCGATGTTTCGAACACGGGCCGACGCGCCCGAGGGGAGGATGCGCACGGCGGCGTCGCGCGTTAGGCGGCCGCTCCACACCGTGCCGGTGACCACCGTGCCCGTGCCGCGCACGCTGAAGGCGCGATCGATGGGCAGACGGAACACATCGGCGGCGTCGCGCGCCGGGATCGCGCGCACGGCCCGCGCGAGGGCGTCGCGCAGCGCATCCAATCCACGGCTGGAGACGACGGAGGTCGGCACCATGGGCGCGGCCTCGAGCGCCGTGCCGGCGACTAACGATTGGACGTCGTCGCGGACGAGGGCGAGCCAGTCATCGTCGACGAGGTCGCACTTGGTGAGTGCGATGACGCCGCCTTTGACGCCTAAGATGTCGAGGATGGCGAGGTGCTCGCGCGTCTGCGGCATCACGCCTTCGTCGGCGGCGATCACGAGCAGCACGAGGTCGACGCCCGTGGCGCCGGCGAGCATGTTGCGCACGAACGCTTCGTGCCCGGGCACGTCGACCACGCCTAACACACCGTCGGCGCCGAGGTCGAGCGGGGCGAAGCCGAGGTCGATGGTGATGCCTCGGCGCTTCTCTTCGGCGAGGCGGTCGGTATCGACGCCGGTGAGTGCTTTGACGAGCGCCGTTTTTCCGTGGTCGACGTGTCCGGCGGTGCCGAGGATCACGCGGTGCTCCAGGCGCCCAGCTCCCACACCTCGAAGGCATTGAGCGCTCGGCCGTCGGCGACGTGGTAGTGCAGGAACTCGCGCAGCAGGCGCTGGTGCGCTCGGAGCTCGCGCGGTGCGAGCGGGGCGTCGGCGCTGTGTCCGATTTCGCACCACGCGCGAACGGCGGCTCGTGCGTTAGGCGGCAGCGGGCGCGATCCGGGAAATTGCGGTGCGCAATTGGCGCACATCACACCGCCCGCGGCGTGGTTGAACGGCGCGGCGGCATCGTCGCTCAATTCGTCGTGGCAGAGCGCGCACGCGTCGAGCGACGGCGCGAATCCGAGCTGCGACACGAGTTGCCATGCACCCGCGAGTCCGGCTTCTCCGGCGTGCTCCGGCTCGCTGGCTGCGATGCGGTCGAGCGAGTCGGCGAGGGCGTCGAACATCTCTTCGTTGGTGTCGTCGGCCGCGCCGAAGCGCAGCACGAGCTCGACGACCGCTGAGGCGCTGGCGAAGCGTCCGAGGTCCAAGCCGATGCCGGCGCGCGCGTTGGTGATCTCGAAGGCGCCGAGGGTTTGGAGCTCCCTTCCCTGCTTCATGTGGATCTGCGCCGCGCCTTGGGCGAAGAGATCGAGTGCGGTGCCGAAGCGGCTCTTCGGACGGCGTGCTCCTCGTGCCATGGCCGACTGCACCCCCGCGTCCCGCGTGACGAGCCGCACGATGACGGACGTCTCCGAGTAGTCGAAGCAGTGGAGGACGATCGCGTCGGTCGTGAGGAGCATGTGTAAACTTACGGGGCGCGACGACGCTCAGGGAAGCGATGGTGTCGGGGCGGCGTAGATCCTTGTCGAAGAAACCCGCCCACGGCTCCTCTGAAGTTGTTCAAAAGGATAACGACAAGGATTCCAGAGATGGGGTCGGTGCACATCCAAGCGCAACGACGCATGCACCTGGATGCCTCGAAGTCGATGGTGGGTCCCTCAACGACGCGTATGACATCAGCTAAGTGCTTGCGTCGTTGCGGCAGGATGTGCACCGACCCCATCCCTTGTATCCCTGTTGTTATCCTTTAAACCCTTGTCGAAGAAACCCGGATACACGTCACGAGGGCGACGTCCTCGGACTGACCCGGCCTCCCCTATTCCCCCCACGTGAGACGTGCGCCGAGGTCGACCGCCATGCCAGGCGCGCGGAATCCGAAGATCGGCGCGTAGCGCGTGCCGAAGAGATTGGCCACGCGGCCTGTGAGCGTGAGCGCCGGCGTCGCGCCGTGCGGATCGGACACCGTGAGCTCACCAGCGAGATCGTAGAGCGTGTACGACGGCGCATCGACGCGCACGGAGTTCACGAAGTCCACGTCGGACCGGTTGCCGACGTAGGTGGCCGTGGCGAACAGCGCCGCGCGCGACGACGGGCGGAAGGCGAGCGTCGCGTTGGCGAGGTTCGTTGGGCGGCGGAGGAGGCGCTGGCCGTTCACAAACTCTCCGGTTGGGCCGCCGTCGATCCCTGCATCGGTGACACGCGTGTGCTGCCACGTGTAGCTGCCGGTGAGCGACACGCCGCGCCAGGTGCCGGTGCGCGCGCCCAGCTCGAGGCCGTCTGCGGTGGCGGCGGTGAGGTTGAAATAGTTAGGCGCCGACGGGTCCGGCGGCGCGCCGTCATACTGGATGATGTCGCGGAAGCGTTGGGCGAAGTAGGTCGCCGAGAGGACGACGGCGCCGTGCGCGACATCCTGGTCGAGGCCCGCTTCCCAGCTCTGCGAGCGCTCGGGGTTCAAGTTCGGATTCCCGCGTGCAAACGAGAGCTGCGACGACGTCTGGTCGAAGGTCGGTTCCTTGAACGCATTGCCGACCGACGCGTGGACATCCGTCCCGGGGACCAGCACGTAGCCGGCGGCGAGGCGATACGTGGTGAAGGTCCCGAACTGGCTGTTGTCGTCGACGCGCACACCGGCGGTGTACGAGAACGCATGGCCGACGTTGCCTAACGCTTGGGCGTAGTACGCGTGGAGCGTGCGCTGCAGCGGCGCAGATCCCGTTTCGCGCGCGCGCTGCTGTTCGGCTGTCGCGCCCCCGGTGAGCGCGGCCCACGGCGCCGCGGTGAATTCGAGGCTGCCGTCCACCGAACGGCGGTAGATCCCGGCCTGAATGTCGTAGCACGCGTCGCATTCGGCGCCGGGCGTATCCGGGATTTGCGCCGACTGCGCGTGCTCGTCGCTCGCGCCGAGCTGGACGCGCGCGGTGAGGCGGTCGTCGAGGCGGCGATCGGCGTGGATGGAGGCCAGGAACCGCCGCTCGAGGTGGAACTGCGTGCTGTCGACGACTGCACCCGAGAAATCGGTTGGGATGTGGGCGCCGGCGTCCTCGTCCCGCAGCACGAGGCGGACGGACGTCGCGGCGTCAGGCGTTAGGCGCAGCTGCCCGCTGTAGATGTCGTTGCGGCTCTCGCTGTTGAAGGCATAGATACCGTCGGTGCGGTGGCGCGACGCCGACGCGGAGCCGCCGATTTTGTCCGAGCCGCCGGTGACGGACAGACTCGCATTGGACGTTCCGTACGTGCCGCCATCACCGCCTAACGTGAGCTCGCCCGGGCCAGTGCCGCCACGGGTGAAGATCTGGATGACGCCGGTCACGGCGTTGGCGCCGTAGAGCACGCTCGCCGGGCCGCGCACGATCTCGATGCGATCGATGTTGTCGGTGGTGAGATTGGCGAGGTCGATGGCGCCGCCGGGGTCGTTCACCGGCACGCCATCCACCAGCACTTCGGTGTAGTCGCTCTCGCCGCCGCGCACGAACAGCGACGTCTGCGCGCCGTACGAGCCGCTCTGGGGCGCGAAGATGCCGGGCACGCTCGCCAGCGCATCTCCGAGCGTTGTGATCCCCTGCGCGCGGAGCTCGACGCCCGTGAGCACGGTCGTGCTCGCCAGCGGCGCCACGGGTTTGACGTCGGTGCGCGTGGCGGTGACGACCACGGGAGCGAGCGTCGCCGTGTCGATGGGCGTCTGTTGGGCATGACTAACGGAAGGCGCGGCGAGCGCCAGCGCCGCGGCGAAGCGAATGGATGGACGCACGAGCACGATCCTCGAGAAGCGTGGAACGGTGTGGCCGCTCATGGTGCGCGGCCGCGAAGCGGGAGCAGCGCCGGCGCGCCTACCGCCGGGTCGTGCGTAACGACAAGTGGCCAATCGTAGACGGGCTCCAACACCGACGCCTGCATCACCGCCGCGGGCGTACCCGCAGCAGCCACTCGTCCCTCGTGGAGCAGCACGATCGCGTCGGCGAACCTGGCCACGAGATTCAGTTGGTGGCTCACGAGCAGCACGGCCATGCCATCGCGTGCGAGTCGCGCGAACAACTCGAACATCGCCATCTCGTGCGCGATGTCGAGGAAGGTCGTCGGCTCGTCGAGCACCAGGGCATCGCCACCCTGTGCGAGCGCGCGCGCGATGCGCACCCGCTGCCATTCGCCGCCCGAAAGCTCGTGCGTGCGCCGGCCCGCCAGGGGCTCGACGCCGGCGAGCGCAATGGCGCGCTCGACCGCGGCGGCATCGTCCGGGCCGGCAGCGCGCCACGCACCCTCGTGCGGGTATCGGCCTAACGCCACGTATTCGCGCACCGGCAGCGGAAACACGAGTGCCTCGCGCTGCGTCACCACCGACACGCGGCGCGCGAACGCGCGGCGGTCGAGCGCGTCGAGCGACACGTCATCGATGGCGATTGCGCCCGAGGCGTACGCCTGCAGGCGGAGCAGCGCGCCGACGAGCGTGCTCTTCCCGCTCCCGTTGGGCCCGACCAGCGCGGTCACCGCACCGCGTCTCGCGTCAAACGAGACGCCATCCACCGCCGGCGTGGCAGCTCGCGGGTACCGCACGACCACATCGCGAAACGCAATCATGCGAACCGCCGGAGCTGGATCAGGAAGAACGGGACGCCGACCAGCGCGGTCACGGCGCCCAACGGGAGGTCGGCCGGCGGATGCGCAACACGGGCGACGAGGTCGGCGCTCACGACGAGCGCAGCGCCGAGCACGGCGGATCCGGCGAGCAGCGGCCGGTGCCGGCGAAGTCCGGCCGCGCGCACCATGTGCGGCACGACCAACCCGACGAAGCCGACGAGACCGGCGGCGGCCACGGTCGCCGCCGCCAGCAGCGAGCTCACCAGGTACACACGCCGCCCGGCGCGCTCGGCGTCCAGCCCCAGGCCGGCCGCCGACTCTTCGCCTAACGCGAGCAAGTCGATGTCTCTGCCTAACGCCAGCAGCGCCCCGCCTCCCACCACCGTGTACAGCGCGAGCCACGCGACCTGCGTCCAGTCGGCGCCGGCCACCGAGCCCATCATCCACCACAA
>DATJET010000051.1:0-22414 GCA_035496295.1 Gemmatimonadaceae bacterium | reverse complement strand
CCTCGACTGGTTGTTGTCGCTGCCGTGGACGACGACGTCGGGAGCCGACACGATCACGCTGCAGAAGGTGCAGGAGGCGCTGGACGCGAAGCACTACGGTTTGAGCGAGGCCAAGGAGCGCATCCGCGAGTATCTCGCGGTACGGCAGCTGCGCGGCGGCGATCCGCACGGCCCGATTCTCTGCTTCGTCGGTCCGCCGGGCACGGGTAAGACGTCGTTAGGCGAGGCGATCGCGTCCTCGATCGGGCGGGCGTTCTACCGCACCTCGGTGGGCGGCGTGCGAGACGAAGCGGAGATTCGCGGACACCGGCGCACGTACGTGGGTGCGATGCCCGGGTTGTTGATCCAGGCGCTGCGCCGCGTGGCGGTGCGCGATCCCGTCCTCATGATCGACGAGATCGACAAGATGACGTCGGGCGGCATGGCCGGCGATCCGACGGCCGCGATGCTCGAGGTGCTCGACCCGTCGCAGAACCACGGGTTCGTCGACCACTACGTGAACCTGCCGTTCGACCTGTCGTCGGTATTGTTCATCTGCACGGCAAACAACCTGTTCGACATTCCGGCGCCGCTCCGCGATCGCATGGAAGTGATCCGCATCGCGGGCTACACGATCGAGGAGAAAGTGGAGATCGCGTGGCGATACCTGCTGCCGAAGTTGTTCGAGGAGCACGGCATCACGGACAAGGACCTGCAATTCACCGACGAGGTGCTGGGCTTCATCTCGAGCGGCTATTCGCGCGAAGCCGGGCTCCGCGGATTCTCGCGCAACATTTCGGCGATCATGCGCAAGCGCGCGCTGCGGAAGGCCGAGGGCGAGGAAGGCGCGTGGGTGATCGACACCGCGAAAGTGGAAGAGTTGTTGGGCGTGCCGCGCTACGCGCGCGAGGAAGCGGAGAAGGAACCCGAAGTGGGGACGGTGACCGGGCTCGCGTGGACGGCCACGGGCGGCGACCTCATGATCATCGAGGCGCTCAAGATGCCGGGCACGGGCCGGTTGATCGTGACCGGCCAGTTAGGCGACGTGATGCGCGAGTCCGTGGACGCAGCGTACTCGTACGTGCGCTCGCGCGCCAAGCAGCTCGAGATCGACGAGAAGATGTTCCGCGAATTCGACCTGCACATCCATTTGCCGGCCGGCGCGGTGCCCAAGGACGGACCAAGCGCGGGCATCACGGTGACGCTGGCGATTGCGAGCGCGCTGTCGGAACGTCCGGTGCGACGCGATCTCGCGATGACGGGTGAAGTGACGTTGCGCGGCAAGGTGCTCGAGATCGGCGGCGTCAAGGAGAAGATGATGGCCGCCTATCGCGCCGGCCTGCGTGAAGTGATCCTCCCCAAGATGAACGAGAAGGATCTGCGCGACGTGCCGGACGAAATGCGTGCGAACATGGTCTTCACGTTCGCGGCGACGATGGACGAAGTGTTCCGGTTGGCGCTGCTGGCGCCGGTGCCCGGCCGTCCAGCGGATCAGCCGTCGGTGCCGGAGCGCGAGGCGACGGATCGGGCCGTGGCGCTCGAGCGGCCGGCCGTGAGCGCCGGGCGCGCCTAACGGAGACTCAGTGCGTGGAGTCGGCGGCGGGGCATGCTCCCGTCGCCGGACAGGCGGTGACGTGCGCCTGGTCGACCCGCACGGCGGCGGCCGAGACACCGGTGGGCATATCGGTGTAGAGCACCGACGGGTGGCCCGCGACCGTCCCGCCCCAGATCGTCACCGTGCGCGCATTCGGCAGCTCGTACACCTTGCCTAACGGAGTGTCCTTCGCCGCCGGGCTGTTGAAGCGGCGCGCGAGGATGGCCTCCAGGTCGCTGCCGAATTCTCCCGACTGCAAGGTCGTGTTCCAGAGCGTGAGCCATGCGATACCGTCGCCCGAGAAGAACTTGATCACCTCGTAGCGGTCCCCTGCCCAGCCGGCGGCCGTTCGCATGGACGCATTCTGCTCGTGCAGAAACTGCAGCAGCAGAATCCGCGTCTCGAACTCGCCCAGATCATCGTCGTACGTCACCGTGCCGGTGGACGGCTTTGCGAAGGCGACCGCGAGCGGCGCCTGGCGCTGCGGCGAGAAGAACGAACCGGTGTGGAGAATCTCCGACGTCGACGCCGGCATGTTCTCTCCGTACGGCTGCTTGCCCGGCGCGTGCAACTGAAATTGGCGCACGAACTCGGCTCCGCTCAGGTACGGGAAGATCAGCGTCTCCTGGACGATCTCGGGCGCGGCGCGCAGCTCGGCCATTCCCTGCATCCGGCTGTCTCGAATCATGTCGCGGACGCGATCCCAACCGCCGGGGAGTCCGGCACCCGGACCGAGCATCGCCTGAATGGGCACGAGCATCGCCTGGCCTTCGATCACCGCTTTCGCCGCTTGGCTGCGGTCGTTTTGCCGGTTGATGTGGTTGATCGAATCGAGATTCATGTACTGGTCTTGCAGCGCGTGCACGAGCTCATGCTGGATGGTCACGCCCGTGATGTCGGGCGGCGAGCTGTCGACCACGTAGAGAACCTTGGTGTGCGGGTCGTAGAAGCCCTCGACCTGCTCCGTTAGGAGGTTGATGAACAGCGACCGGAGATCGAGCGTGTCCGGGATGAGGCCCAACCGGCTGTAGAAGATCTGCTTGGCCGTGAGCTCTTTGTTGCTCTCTTCGGTTTTGAACTGGGCTTCGAGGAACTGCCGGACCTGCGCCCTGGTGCGCGTCTCGAGAACGGGCGGACGCTTGAACTTGAGGCCCGTGCCGCGTTCGATTACCGGAATGTCTTCGGCCACCTGCCGCGCATACGGTCCGTTGGTCGCGGCCTCGTCGCTGCGCGCGCATGCGGTGACCGCGGCGACGCACAGTGCGGCCGCGATACCGCGGCGCACGACGTTCATGGACCCCATTGGACGTCCTGACCGGTGGCCACGGCGACGACGCGTGCGACGTCGAAGGCGCGCACGACCAGTCCCGCGTCGATCAGGCGGCGCCGCAGATCCGTTTCGAGGGCGGCCAGGCGCGACCGCGCAGCCGGGATGACACGCGGCGTCCGTTCGGGCGCCGGCGCGGGCTGTCCGTTAGGCGGCTGGTCCGTCGGCGGCCCGGCGGCCGCAGGCGCTGGCGTGGGCATGCGCTGTCCGGTAAACGCCGCTTCGAGCTCGGCGCCGAAGCGCTCGAGCGCCGCCATGCCGCCGCGCGCCATGCGCTCGATCGGGTCGTCCACCGGTTCGCCGTTCTCCACCTCAGCGCGCGGTGCAGCCGCGCGCGGCGCCCCGACGACGTCCCGCTCCGCCATCCTAACGAGATGCCGGCGCTCGACGATGAGCGCCTCGAGGTCGCTCGGATAGCGCGCCATGGCCTGCGTGTGCGCGCACGCCTCGTCGAGCGCATCGATCGCGCGATCGGGACGCGCGCGATCGGTGATGTAGCGGTCCGTGAGCGCGACGCTCGCCACCAGTGCTTCGTCGGCGATGGCCACGTTGTGGTGTCGCTCGAGGCGTTCCTTGCGCGCGTGCAACACCTCGAGTGTCTGTTCCACGGAGAGCTCACGCACCGTGATCTTCTGAAAGCGGCGCTCGAGCGCGGGGTCGCCGCGCACCCAGTGATCGTACTCGTCCTGCGTGGTCGCGCCGATCACGCGGAACTCACCGCGCACGAGTGCCGGCTTGAGCATGTTCGCGGCATCCATTGCCGCGCCCATCGCCGTGCCTTGCCCGATCAGGTTGTGCAGCTCGTCGATGAACAAGATGATGTTCGGATCCGACGACGCCGCGCTGACGATGTCGCGCAGCCGCTCCTCGTACTGGCCGCGGTACATCGTGCCGGCGAGGAGCGCCACGTGGTCGAGCGCGAGCAGCTTCACCTGACGCAGCGCGAGCGGAACATCGCCGGACGCGATGCGTTGGGCGAGTCCTTCGGCGATGGCGGTCTTGCCGACACCCGCCGGCCCGACCAACGCGGGATTGTTCTTGCTCTGGCGCAGCAGGATGTCGACGACGCGCGCGATCTCGTCGTCGCGGCAGCGCACGGACTCGAGGCGGCCCGCGCGCGCGTCGGCCGTCAAGTCGCGCGTGGTGCGCGAGAGCGCCTGGTCATCGGATCCCAATACGTCGCCCAGCATCAGATTCCCGTTAGTCCTCGATACCACTCGATGAGCGGACCGCCCCACAGCAGCGCGATCATGGCCGCGGGAGCCAGGAAGACGCCGAAAGGAACGAGCGGTGCGTCGAACTCGATACCGGCGCGCCGGCTGCGCACGTACGCGATCGGGAACACCACCAACAGGAAAATGACCGCGCCCAGCGCCGCACCGAAAAATACCGTCAGAAAGGTGCGCCCGATGCCGAGGTGTGCGCCAACCATTGCCATGAGCGTTACGTCGCCGAAGCCCATTGCTTCCTTCTTGAACGCCATTTCGCCGAGCCAGCCCGCGATGGCGATCACGCCGGCACCGACACATGCTCCTATTGCTGAATCATACAGGGTCGCGAACGGCGAAGTTTCGTGCATCACGGCCGCCACGATCGCCATCACCAGCGCCCAGATCAACCCGAACGCGGTGAATCCGTCGGGGATCACGTACGCCACCGCATCCGTGAGCATGATGCCGAGCAGGATCGTACCGAATACCGCTATGCGGAGCGCGGTGAGCGACGCGCCGAACTGGACGTACGACGCGAGCCAGCCCAACGCAACCACCAACTCGACCAGCGGGTACACGGCGGAGATCGGCTGCTTGCAACCGCGACACTTCCCGCGCAGCAGTACCCAACTCACGAGTGGAATGTTCTCCCACCACGTGATCTCGTGACCGCACTGCGGGCATCGCGAGCGCGGACTCACCACAGACAGCTCTTTCGGCCACCTCGCGACGCACACGTTCAGAAACGAGCCGAAGATGGCGCCGAGTAGAAAAGCAAAGGCGCCCGGCACGAACGAAGTGGTGACGGCGGACGCGTCAATCACGGGCGGAGTTGGTAGAGGAGAATTCCTGCGGCGACGGCGACATTGAGCGATTCGACGTCCGGCGCAATGGGAATGGCGACGCGCCGATCGGCGCGTGCTCGCGCCTCACTCGAGAGACCCGCACCCTCGTTGCCGACGAGGAGGGCGATCGCGCGCCCGTCCGTCGGTCGATCGATGGGCTCGCCTGACGCGTCGGCTGCCCAACACTGCACGTGATGCGCGGCGCGTAAGGCGTCGAACGCGTCCCAATCGCAGGCGAGCACCCGATGCCGGAACAGCGCGCCCATTGCGCTACGGACGACTTTGGCGTTCCAGAGGTCAACGGTGTCGGGCATTGCCAGCGTGACGTCGACACCGAAGGCGGCGGCGGTTCGGAGCAGCGTGCCGACGTTGCCCGGGTCCTGCACGCCGTCGAGGACCAACACCCGTGCGTGATCACCGAGCGCGAGCTGCGCCGGATCGTGCTGCGGAATCTCGCCGACAACGAGAATGCCTTGCGGCGAGTCGGTGCTGGATGCGCTGGCGAACTCCTTCTCGTCCACCTCGAGCACCGGCATACCGGTGGCGCGCACGGATTCGAGCAGTGCGCTGCCGCGCGGCGTGGCGGCGAGCACCGGTGAAACGAGGGCGCCGTCGACGTGGACCGGAGAGCGCAGCAACTCTTCGACAGTCCGTACGCCTTCGGCGACGAATCGTGTTTGGCGCTCTCGTGCGCGACGGCGCTTCAGGTCGCGTGCTACCGTAAGCAGCTTCACGTTCGCGATTTGTGACGCAAGCGGAACGGCTCTTGCCCAGACACTGGGTGAATTCGAAACCGGGGGCAGGCCATGCGGCGACTCTTACGGGGCGGATTGTGTGTGCTGGTCTGCGGTTGCGCGACGATGTCGACGCAACAGGAGGTTCAGCTCGGCCAGCAGGAGTCGGCGGACATCAGCAAACAACTGCCGATCATTCAGGATGCCGATGTGAATCGCTATGTGAACATGCTCGGCGATTCGATCGCGAAGCTATCGGACACTCGAAATCTGGAGTGGCATTTCTTCGTGGTGAACAGCAAGGAGGTGAACGCCTTCGCTGTTCCCGGCGGTTACATCTACGTGAACAGGGGACTGATCGAGGACGCGGACAAGATGGATGAGTTGGCGGGAGTGCTCGGTCACGAGATTGGACACGTGATCCACCGCCACACCGTGAAGCTAATGCAGAAAGAGCAGGGCGCCAACGTGGGATTGGCGGTCGGATGCATTCTGACGAGTGTGTGCAAAGATCCGGCGACGGGCGCGGCGATCAACGTCGCCGGCGCCGCCGTCTTCGCGAAATTCAGCCGCGAGGACGAGCAACAAGCCGATGAAAGCGCGGTGACCTACGTGACGCGCGCGGGCATCGATCCGCACGGTCTGCCCGACATGTTTCAGAAGATGTTGTCGCAGCAGCAGTCCAATCCGTCGGCCGTGGAGCAGTGGTTCTCGGACCATCCGAGCGATCAGAGTCGCATCGCGGACACGCAGCGGCTGATCGACAAGATCGACCCGGCGATCCTCAAGGGTCTAACGCAAGACAATCAAGCGTTCCACGATTTTCAAGACCGCGTGAAGGGCCTGCCGCGCAGTTAGGCGACGCGCGCGGCCTTGCGGGCGGCGAGCGCCTCGCCGGCGCGCACGAGGAGCTCCTCGATCGGCGGGACCTCGTGCGGCTCGAAGCGCACCACGCCCATCGTGAGCGACAGGGCGTACGCGCGATCGCGTTGGGCGGCGTTCTGGCGATCGACGCACGAGCGGAGGCGCGGCGTCACCGCGTGGAGTGCGTCGTCGGTGGCGTCGAGGACGAGGGTCGCGAAATCGTCGCCGGCCAGCCGGCACACCACATCCGATGCTCTGAAGGTGGTTTTGAGCGCGCTCGCCGCGGCGACGATCGCGCGGTCGCCCTCGTCGCGGCCGAAGCGCTCGTTGATGTCGCGCAGCCGGTCGATGTCCACGACGGCGAGCATGAGCCCGCGCATGCGGTGCGCGAGCTTGAGGTGGTGCTCGCACAGCGCCAGGAATCCGCGCCGGTTGTAGAGTCCCGTGAGCTCGTCGCTCAGCGCGAGCTGGCGCAGCGTGGCCTGGAGACGATGCCGCTCGATCGCGTAGCGGAGCACGCGGCGAAGGTCGCCGGCGTCGAGCTGGTCGCGGGTGACCACGTCCTGGGCACCAGCTTCGGCTGCGCGAAGCCCGATCGATTCCGTAGACGTACCCGGCGGGGCGAGCATGACGACCGGGATGTCGGGAGCCTCGAACCGCGCCCGGCGCACCGTATCGAGTCCGGCATCCTCCGATTCCGTGACGTCGAGAACCAAGACATCGACTCCCCCGCGCGCCAGCCGCGATATGCCTTCCGCCGGGGCGAGGGGCGGCTCGAGCACCTCGAAGCCGGGCGTCAGCGAGTCGCCGGGCTCCAGCCGCTGGCGCAGGGCGTGGGCGCCCTCGAGCCGGTCGGCGATGATCAGGACATTGGTGCGCGGCGTGTTCATGTCGAATCCATGGGTGGCGGCGGATGGCGCCGTGGATTGGTTGGGCTGTGATGCAACTGCCTGAAATGCTTGACGTTCGAGCAGAAGCAGGCGTCACGCGGCCGGTTGTTGGGCGAGGGCCGGAAGGGCATCATACGCCATGCGGATCGTGCTTACGGTGGCCGGATCGGACTCCGGCGGCGGCGCCGGTATCCAGGCGGACCTCAAGACCTTTCACCGGTTCGGCGTGTTCGGTACGTCGGCCATCACGGCGGTGACGGCGCAGAACACGTCCGGCGTGCGCGACTGGATGGCGCTGCCGCCTGGGCTCGTGGGGGCGCAGATCGAAGCCGTGGCGAGCGATCTGCGGCCGGACGCCGTGAAGAGCGGGATGTTAGGCAACGCACAGGTGATCATGGCGGTAGCGGCGGCGTTCGAGGCCCATGCGCTCCATCCGTACGTGCTCGATCCGGTGATGGTGGCGTCGTCGGGGGACGAGCTGTTGGAGCGCGGCGCGGTCGGGGCGCTGCGGTCGGCGTTGGTGCCGCTGTGCGACCTGATCACGCCTAACGCCGAGGAGGCAATGGTGTTGACGGGCGAGGACGTGGCGAGCGTCGCCGACCAGGAGCGGGCCGCTCGGCGGCTGGTGGACGAGGGCGCCCGCGCGGCACTGGTGAAAGGGGGCCACGTGGCGGGCGGCGAGGTGGCCGACGTGTTGTTCGACGGCGCGGCCGGCGCCGCGCGCGTGTTCCGGCACCGGCGCATCGATTCGCGCCACACGCATGGGACGGGATGCACGCTGTCGGCGGCCATCGCCGCGCATCTTGCGTTAGGCCTGCCGCTCGAGCGGGCGGTGGAGACGTCGCTGGACTTCGTGCACCGCGCGATCGCGGGCGCGCCGGGCCTGGGTGCGGGGCGCGGGCCGCTCAACCACTTCGCCTAACTCTACGCGCCGGCGCCGAATGCGCGGGCGACGAACCCGCGGACCAGGCGCTCGAAGGGCGCCGCGGCGCGATCAGCGGCCGCGAGCACGTCGGCGTGATCGAGCGGCGCCTCGCCCAATCCGGCAGCGGCATTCGCGATCAGCGACACTCCAGCCACCCGCATGCCGAGGGCGCGCGCCGCGATCACTTCCGGGACGGTCGACATTCCCACGGCATCGGCGCCTAACCGCTCGAGCATGCGGATCTCGGCCGGCGTCTCGTACGAGGGGCCGAGCACAGCGGCATACACGCCCTCGGCGACGGGCATGCGGGCATCGGCACCCGCTGCACGCAGCGCGGCGGCCAAGTCCCGGTCGTAGGGCGCGGACATGTCGGGAAAGCGCGTCTCGTGCGGCGCGACCGGGCCGGCGAGCGGGTTCCGCCACATCAGGTTGATGTGATCGCGAATGATCATCAGGTCGCCGGAGCGGAGCGAGCGGCTGATGCCGCCGGCGGCGTTGCTCACGAACAGCGCCCGCGCGCCTAACGCATGGGCCAGGCGCACCGGCAGCGCGGCCATCTCGGGATCGTACCCTTCGTACACGTGCCAGCGGCCCGCGAAAATAAGGACGTCGACGCCGTCGAGCGGGCCGGCGATGACACGTCCGGCGTGTCCATGGATGCCCGCGGGCGCGAACCCGGGCACGTCGGCGAACGCGCGATCGAGCACGGGCGACATCTGCGTCGCGAGGCGGCCGAGCCCCGAGCCAAGGATCAGGGCGACGCGCGGCACTCGGCCTAACGTTGGGCCTAACGCATCCGCGGCGCGGTCGACTGCGCCGGCGACATTCGCCGTCACGGACACGCGGCGAGGCGCTCGATCTCGCGGTCGGCGTCGGCCAGCATCGCGACGCGGTCCGGCCACGGGACGAACGCACTCGCGAACCCGTTGCGCGCGATGGCCGCGAGCTCGGCGAAGGTGAACTCCAGGTGGCGCGCGGCGTGGAGGTATTCGTCGGTGAGCGTGGTGCCGCTCATGAGGCGATTGTCCGTGTTGAGCACCACGTTGAGGCCGCGGTCGAAGTATTGCCTGACTGGGTGCGCGTCGTAGCCGGACACGGCGCGGGTCTGGACGTTGCTGGTGATGCACACCTCGAGCGCGATGCGCCGGTCGTTCACGAAACGCGTCAAGCGCTCGTCCTCGATCAGGCGCGTGGCGTGTCCCAAGCGGTCGGCGCCGCAGTCGTGGACCGCCTGTCGGACGGAGCCGGGACCGTCGCCCTCGCCGGCGTGGACCGTGAGTGCGAGATCGTGACGGTGGGCGAGCTCGAACGCCGCGGCGTGGTCGCGCGCGGGGTGATCGCGCTCGGCGCCCGCGAGATCGAAGCCGACTACGCCGCGGTCACGGTAGGCGACGGCGAGGCGCGCCAGCTCGAGCGACACCTCGGGCGAGAGCTGGCGGAGCCCGCACAGGATGATGCGTCCGCGCGTGCCGTGGTCGCTCTCGCCGCGGGCGATGCCGCGCAGCACGGCGTCCACCGTTTCGCCCAAAGAAAGACCGCCGCGCGTGTTGAGCACCGGCGCATAGCGCATCTCGATGTAGCGCACGCCGTCGTGGGCTGCGTCCTCGATCAGCTCGTACGCGACGCGCTCGAGCGCGTCGGCGTGCTGCAGCACCGACAGCGTGGTGCCGAAACGGGCGAGGTAATCCTCGAGGTTGTGCGCGTCGCGCACCACCATGTGCTCGGCGAGGGCGTCGGCATCGGATGCCGGCATGGGCTGCTTGTACTCGCGTCCCAGCTCGAGCAGCGTGGACGGCCGGATACTGCCGTCGAGGTGGCAGTGGAGCTCCGCCTTGGGCAGCGCCCGGAGCAGCTCACTGGTGATCGTGGGCACGTCAGTGCAGCAGGTCGGCGTCGTCGACCGCGCGGTCGCGCGCGGAGACCACACGCACGATGGCGCCCGCGTAGAGCGGCGTGTCCGGCGGCAGCGCGAGGCCGCGGCTGTCGGTGAGGGCGCGGGTGCCCTGCACCACTTCGCCGGCGGCATCGGCGTTCCACGCGTGCACCGCCTCGAGCGCGGTGGCGGACGGGGCGACGTCCACGCGGGTGCCATTCACGAAGACGACAAATGGATCGGTCATGGCTCAGAGATCCTGATGCGCGTGTCGTTAGGCGCCGCCACCGGCTGCGGTCGAGACGCCAGGTACGCGACCAGTGCCTCGAGGTCGTCGGACGCGAGGGTTTCGTCGGCCGTGGCGGCCTCGGTCAGGATGCGTCCTTCGGTGCCGGTCGCCATGAAGTCGTTGAGGACGATCGTGTATCGTGCGTCGTCGCGCAACTCGGCGCCGTTGGCCAGGCGCGCGGACGCAAGGTGCGCGCGGCCCCGGCCGCGGTCGAAGGTCAGCGTGACGCCTGAGACGTGGGACCGCGGCGCGCCGTGCGTGGGGACGACCGTCGCGAGATAGTTCCGGAGCGCGCGGCCCGGCACGGTGAGGCGGCGCAGGGCGTTGCCGAACGGTTGGACGGCGAAGAGCGCGCCCCAGGTGACCTGCCCCGCCGGCAGATCCTGGCGGATGCCGCCGTTGTTGACGGCGGCGACGTCGGCTTTGCCGGCCCACCGTTGGGCATCGGCGATCATGTTGCCTAACGGATACTGGCTGCCCGCGCGGACGAGTGGAGCGGCGAGACGGGCGACGGGGCGCCGCTCGAGGCCGGCCACGCGTGCGTCGGCCGCACGGACGATCGAGTCGGCAGCAGCGGGCGGGTCGCCAGTCGTGTTGGCGTCGACCACCGCCTGCGAGAGCACCGAGTCGCGCGCGGCAGTGGGCGCAATCGCGAGGTCCAGCACCGCCACGGCGCGTCCCGAGGATAGCGCCTGCACGATCGGCACGCGATCGACGCGCGTGTCGACGCGCGTGTGCGTGTGCCCCGAGATGATGGCGTTCACCGGCTCCGTTAGGCGGTGGGCCAGCTCGATCGCTTCGCCGTGGCACGCGGTCGTGCCGCCGTCGTCGCAGAAGGCGCCGCTGTGCGCCAGGACGATCACCGCATCGACCCCTCGCGCACGGAGCGAGCGCGCGAGCGAGTCGATGATCGGCGCCGGGTCGTCGAACCGCAGGCCGCGCACGCGCGCCGGCATGATGCTGTGGTACGTCTCCGGACCGATCACACCGATGATCCCGATGCGCAGCGTGCCGCGGTCGAGAATCGTGTCGTCGCGCGCCCACGATGGCGGGCGCCCATTCCGGTTGCGCACGTTGGCGGCCAGGAGGCCGAATCGCGCCTCGCGCATGCGCGCGCGCAGCGTGTCGATCCCCCAATCGAACTCGTGGTTGCCGATCGCCGTCGCCGCGTATCCGAGTCGGTTGTACAGTGCGACGACGGGCGCGCCGAACGCGAGGTTGGAGGCCGCCGAACCCTGAAACAGGTCGCCCGCGTCCACCAGCAGTGTGCCGCAGTTAGGCGGCCCGCAGTCGGCGGATGCGCGCGCGATCGTCGCGGCCATGGCATCCGCGCCGCCGCGCGGCGTGCCGCCCGCTTCCGTCACCGGGTCGAGCGCGCCGTGGAAGTCGTTGGTCGAGATGATGCGGAGACGGAAGAAGCGGGCGGTGGAATCGTGCGGCAGCGTGACGTGCACGGGGAGGCGAGGCGGTTCCTTGCGCACCCGGCGTTTCTGCGCCGGCGCGGGTATCGCCCACGTGAGCACGAGCAGCGCCAGGCCGCATTTCAGTAAGGCGCACATGATCCTGAAGTTAATGCCCCCGCCTCGAGCGGTAGGCGCGTCCTCATTTGCGCTCTGGCGCGCCGTCGTGATCCCAACGATTCTTGGTACATCTCCGTGACAGACCCGCCACTTTCTTGGACACCGCGAGGCGTTCAGGATTCAAGTCGAGCGAACGATGAAGTCGTTGATCGTTGGGATTGCGGGCGGCTCCGGTTCCGGGAAGTCGACACTCGCGCGGCACGTTGCCGCGGCGATGTCGCCGCTGTCGGCCGTCACGCTGGACATGGATGGCTACTACCGCAACTTCTCGCACCTCTCGGACGAGGCACGCCAACGCGTCAACTGGGACCACCCGGACGCGTTCGATCTCGACTTGCTCGCGCGGCAACTGGGCGAACTTGCGGCAGGGCATCGCGTCGACAAACCGGTGTATGATTTTGTGAGGCATCTACGCGCCCGTGACAGTGCGTCGGTGGACCCCGCGGCCGTGACCATTGTCGATGGCATCCTGCTCCTCGCCGATGCGCGCGTTCGCGATCTGTGTGATGTCAAGGTCTTCGTGGAAGCCGATGCGGACATCCGATTGATGCGCCGCATTCGCCGCGACATGCGCGAGCGGGGTCGTCCGATCGACGAAATTCTGGAGCAGTACGAGACGACCGTCCGCCCGATGCACGTGGAGTTCGTCGAGCCGTCAAAGCGCTACGCCGACCTGATTGTGCCACACGCAACCGACAACGTTTTCGCGGTGGAGATGATCGTGGCCAAAATACAGGAATGCTTGCACGCGGAGGGAGCGCTGCAATGACCGCTCCCGCCGTCACTCCCGCATCGGGCGAACGCGTACTCGTCGTGGACGACGAGCCGGATATCGTCGGACTCGTTGCCTACCACCTCGCCAAGACCGGATATCGCGTATCCACGGCGTCGACGGGCGCCGACGCGCTGAGCATGGCCCGCGATGAGCATCCCGCGCTGATCGTGCTCGACCTGATGCTGCCGGGGATGTCCGGCTTCGACGTGCTGGAGCAGCTGCGCGCATCGGACAGCACGCGGCACGTGGCGGTGCTGCTCCTCACCGCGCGCCGCGACGAAGCGGACCGCATCCGCGGCCTTCTGTTAGGCGCTGACGACTACCTCACCAAACCCTTCAGCCCGCACGAGCTGGTGCTGCGCGTGGGCGCGATCCTGCGCCGCGTCTCGGCAGGCGGAAACACGGCGGCCGACCGGTTGGTGATCGGACCCATCTCGATCGATCGAGCGGCACACCGCGTGAGCGTGGAGGCGCAGGACGTCGAGCTCACCCCCACCGAGTACCGGCTGCTCCTCACACTGGCCGAGCGGCGCGGGCGCGTGCAGGGACGTTCACATCTCCTCGAGACGGTGTGGGATGCAGCGCCCGACATTCAGACGCGCACGGTCGACATGCACGTTCAACGACTCCGCGCGAAACTCGGCGCTGCGTCGGACCTGATCGAGACGGTGCGCGGCTTCGGGTATCGGTTGCGGACACCGCGCCCACTCACGTGAGACTCGCGCGCCGTTTGTTCGCGGGCTTCGCGCTCGTGATCACGGTGCTGGCGATTCTCGTGGTCGTGATCAGCGGCCAGCGGCTCGCGCGAGAGCTGACGGCGCGCGAGACCGACCAGCTGCGACACGAAGCGCAGCTCGTGGCAGCGCAATGGGCCGAGCAGCCATCGGCCGATCCGGAAAGTCTCGCGCAAACGGCCGGCGTCGCGCTTGGGCATCGCGTGACGTTGATCGCGCCGAATGGCCGGGTGATCGGCGACTCCGAGTTCGCCGATGATGCCCTGCCCCATCTCGAGAACCACGCGACGCGACCCGAGGTGATTGCCGCGCGCGCGACCGGAACGGGCGTGGCCACGCGCGCGAGCCCATCGCGCGGCGACGCGGAGCTCTACGTGGCGGTGCGAACGGCACCAGGCATCGCGCGCGTGTCGGTGAGCACGGCGCAGTTAGGCGACATCGTGTCGAGCGCGCGCGACGACGTGGTGCTGGCCGCGGTCATCGCGCTGGCGGCAGCGCTGGCACTCACGTTCGCGTTCTCGCGCGCGGTGACGAAGCCGATTGTCGAGTTGCGCGACGTGGCGCGCTCTCTGGCGGGCGGCGACCTGGCGCGGCGGCCGTCGTTGAGCGCGCCGGGCGAGGTCGGTGAGTTAGGCACTGCCATGCACCGGATGGCGGAGCAGCTCGCGGCGCGGCTGCGCGAGTTGCAGGCGGAACAGGACCTGCTGTCGGCCGCCATCGAGTCGCTGCACGAGGGCTTGCTGGCGGTAGACGCGCACCGCCGGGTGGTACGGCTGAACGACAGCGCGCGGCGTCTCCTGCGCGTCGACCGGCCGGTGCCATTCTCGGTGGACCTGCTGCCGCGCGACGCGCTGATGCGCGAGGCGTTGGGCGCGGCGTTGGGCGGCGAGCCGAGCGGTCCGAGCGAGACGGTAGTGCACGACCGCACGCTGTCGATCACCGCGCGTCCGTTAGGCGACGGCGGCGCCGTGCTGGCCGTGCTCGACCTGACGGCCACGCGCCGCCTGGAGTCGGTGCGCCGCGACTTCGTGGCCAACGTCTCGCACGAGCTCAAGACGCCGCTCACCGTGATCGGCGGATTCGCCGAAACGCTCGTCACCGATGACCTTCCGGCCGAGCAGCGCGAGCAGTTCGCCGAAGCGATTCGCGCCAACGCAGAGCGCATGCGACGCATCGTCGACGACCTGCTCGACCTGTCGCGGATCGAATCCGGCGGATGGCGGCCTAACCCGGCGCCCGTGGACGTGGCCGTTGTGGCCGACGACATCCTCTCGGCGGCGCGGCGCTCGCGCGCCGACCACGCGGTCGTGCTCGACATTGAGATCGATCCCCTGGCGCCGACCGTGTACGCGGATCCCACGGCCGTGCGTCAGGTGATCTCGAATCTGGTGGACAACGCCGTGCGTTACACTCCCGCCGGAGGCACGGTCACCGTGTTCACTGCGCTCGCGGAGGGCGGCGCCGGGACCTGGTTGGGCGTCCGCGATTCCGGCATCGGCATCGCACCCGAGCATCTGTCGCGCGTCTTCGAGCGGTTCTATCGAGTGGACCCCGGCCGGTCGCGCGACGCGGGCGGTACCGGTCTCGGGCTCGCCATCGTGCGCCATCTCGTGGAGGCGCACGCGGGTCGCGTGGAAGCCGAGAGTATGCCGGGACGCGGCACGACCGTTCGCGCGTTTTTCCCCGCCGGCCCACCGGCGCCACGGGATGCCGATACGCCGCACGACGCGCGCCCTTACGCTGTTACGGGCCCGTGACTGGAGCGACTTCGCGAGCGTGATCCGCCGCCGGCATGCATTCACCATCCGATACGGAGTGAATGGATGCGGCAGTCCACGCAGGTCGCCGTCGAAGCCCACCCCCACAGCGCGACGCTCTACCTGAGCGGTTGCGTCTCGGTGGCCGCGCTGATCGGCGCGTTCCAGCAGTGCGAATCGTTGCCTAACGGAGTGTGGCTGCTGCGCGTGGACGCGTCGGCGGCCGAGCCTCTGGATGACGCCGCGCACGCCGTGCTGATGCACGGATTGCGCCGCTGGCGCGCGGCCCGCGGCGCCGTTTCGCAGTCGAGTCCCGCCCACTTCTTGTGCCGCGTGCGCGACGCCCGCGACCGAGCACGGCGTGACCCGACCGTGACACGGTCACGGTCGTTGCGTTACGCCGTCGATGCACCATTCCGCACACCAACTTGGAGGAGCTACTCGTGAGTCACAGGTTCACGCGTGCCGCAGCGTTCGGCCTCACGGCCATCACTATCAGCGCTTCGGCCGTCATCGCGCAGGGAGCCGACCTCACCGGGGCCGGTTCAACGTTTGCTTACCCCATCTACTCGAAGTGGGCGTCGATTTACGCGCAGAAGACAGGAGTGAAGATCAACTATCAATCGATCGGATCAGGCGGTGGAATCCGCCAGTTCTCCGATGAGACTGTGGATTTCGGCGCGTCCGACGGTCCGATGACCGATCAGCAGATGGCACAGGCAAAAGGAGGCGCGGTCCTGCACATTCCCACCGTCCTCGGTGCTGTGTCCATCACGTACAATCTTCCTGAGGTAAAGCAGCCGCTCCGCCTCACTGGCCCTGTGTTGGCGCAAATATTTCTGGGAAAGATCACAAAGTGGAACGACCCCGGCATCGCACAGTTGAATCCAGGGGTCGCGCTGCCGGCATCGGACATTCTGGTCGTCCACCGGTCAGACGGCAGTGGGACGACATACATCTTTGTCGACTACCTGTCCAGCGTGAGCAGCGAGTGGGCGAACGGGCCCGGCAAAGGCGTCTCCGTTAGCTGGCCCGTGGGGCTTGGCGGCAAAGGCAGTGAAGGGGTGACCGGCCAAGTGAAGCAGACGCCTGGTGCAATCGGGTACGTGGAGCTGTCATACGCCAAGGAGAACCAGCTTCCCGTCGCATCCATCAAGAATGCCGCCGGAGAATGGATAGCTCCGACGATCGCGGGGGTGACCGAAGCGGCAGCCGGCGCGGTGGCAACGCTTCCTCCCAATACCGACTTCCGTATTTCGATCGTGAATGCTCCGGGCCGGACCGCCTATCCGATTTCCTCGTTCACGTGGATTCTGCTCTACAAGAATCCGCCTAACGCACAGAAGGGCAAGAAGCTCGTCGACTTCCTCCGTTGGGCGATTCACGATGGAGAGAAGGAAGCGCCGGCGCTCGACTATGCGCCGCTGCCGGCGTCGATGGTCAAGATGCTCGACAAGCGACTCAACGAAGTCAGCCTCGCGTCGCACTAAGCGCTCACCTGATCACGCACTTCACCTCCTACTACTACTCCATGCCCAAGTTTCGCACGTTGCTCGCCGCGTGCGCGGCGACGCTGCTGGCCGTACCCGTGGCCGACGCCCAGCGATACCAGCAGGACTCGGCGCCGTCCAAGATTGTCCGCGATTCGGTGACGCCCAAGCTTGTCCGGGACTCGAGCGTCCGCGACTCGACGCCACCCAAGGCAAAGCAGGACTCGGCCGCACCCAAGGCGAAGCAGGATTCGACGCCGCCCAAGGTCAAGACACCGGCGCTCGATTTCTCGGGTTGGGTGTTCGGCAACTTCCAATACGAAACCGACGCCGCGTCGAAGGCTGCGAACGGCGGCAGCCACGCGAACAAGTTCGACCTCGAGCGCGCGTACCTGACGTTCAAGATGCCGGCGGGCGATCGGATGAGCGTCCGCGTGACGACGGACCTCAAGCAGGGCCAGAGCGACGCCGGGGCGTATCAGGGTTGGTTCGTTAGGCTAAAGTACGCGTACCTGCAGTGGGACTACGCCCTGCCGGACTCCAACGGATTCTCCGCGTTGGCGCGGTTCGGTATGCTGCACACGGTCGTGATCGACCACGAGGAAGGCTTCTGGCCCCGGTGGGTGTCGAAGACGTCGCCGGACCGGCTGGGCTTCTTCTCGTCGGCGGACCTCGGCGCGGCGACCCAGCTCACGCTGCCGCACAAGTTAGGCGAAATCTACGGGACGATCACCAACGGCGCGGGCTACGAGGCGCCGGAAGCCAACAGCTTCAAGGACTTCGCGCTGCGCGTCTCGCTCACGCCGTTCGGCCAGACGGACAGCTACTTCAAGTCGTTCACGATCTCGCCGTGGGGCTACTTCGGCAAGAACGCCAGCTCGTTCGTGAACGATCCGACCAACCCGATTTCGGACGGTCTGGCCAAGAACCGCTACGGCGTATTCCTCGGCATCAAGGACCGGCGCGCTACGTTAGGCGCGGAGTGGGCGGAGAAGAAGGATGATTCGGATGCGGGCAGCCCAGACGCGTTCGATCGCATCGTCACCACCGCCACGGGCCGGTTGTACGACGGCTTCGCGGTGTTGCGTCCCTTGGAGTGGGGCAGCAACCACGGCAAGGTGCCGTCGATCGGCCTCCTCGCCCGGTACGACCATTTCCAGCCGAACACGAACTCCAATGGATACCAGGAGTTCTGGGTGGGCGGCATTTTCTGGGACACGACGCCCAAGACTTCGTTCTCGCTCGACTACCAGAAGACGACGCCGAAGAACGGCTCGTCGGGCAACCCGACTGAGCTGTGGTATCTGCACTGGCAGGTGCTGTTCTAGACAACGAGGGAAGCGCCGCCGTTAGGCGCCCTGGGGGAAGGAGGAAGAGGGACCGGCAGCACCTCCCTCTTCCCCCTTCCCTCTTCCCGCAGTGCGGCATCGCCGCACGCTTCCCTGGTCCGTGACGATCTCGTTACAGCGTCACGGCTGAACCGAGGGGCGGCTCCGTGCAGTTTTCCGTGGTGAGTCTCCCTCCCCTCCGAAAACGACTGCACGGAGTTCTTGGATCGTGACATTTCGCAAGACAGGCCCCATTGCGCTCGTCGCCACGGTTCTGGTCGCCTGTGGCGGGGGCGGCTCGGCGAGCCACACCTCGAGCGACAGCACCAAATCGCCCGCGTCCGCCGTGGGCGTGGACCTCACGGGCGCCGGCGCAACCTTCCCGTATCCGATTTACAGCAAGTGGTTTGCGGACTACGCGCGCGAGACGAGCATCAAGATCAACTATCAGTCGATCGGGTCGGGCGGCGGCATTCGCCAGCTGTCCGAGCGCACGGTCGATTTCGGTGCATCCGACGCGCCGATGTCCGATGATGAGCTCTCGAAGGCGAAGGGCGCGGTGATGCACTTCCCGACGGTCATCGGTGCAGTCGCGGTGACCTACAATCTGCCCTCGCTCCAGACGCCGATCCGCCTAACCGGCAACGTGCTGGCCGATCTGTTCCTCGGCCACATCACGAAGTGGAACGACAGCCGCATCAAAGCGGAGAATCCCGGCGTCGCACTTCCGGCGACCGACGTGTTGGTGGTGCACCGGGCCGAGGCCAGCGGCACGACCTACATCTTCTCCGACTACCTGTCGACGGTCAGTCCCGATTGGGCCAAGGCGCCGGGGAAAGGCAAGGAGTTGTCGTGGCCCGTCGGCATCGGTGCGAAAGGCAACGAAGGCGTGGCCGGCCAGGTGAAGCAGACGCCGGGCGCCATCGCCTACGTGGAGCTCGCGTATGCAAAGCAGAACAACTTGCCGACCGCGCAGCTCAAGAACGCGTCGGGCGCGTACGTGGCGCCGTCGATCGAATCGGCGACGGCCGCCGCGGCGGGGATCGCCGACAAGCTGCCTAACAATACCGACTATCGCATCTCGATCGTGAACGCGCCTGGTCCGCGCGCCTACCCCATCGCGTCGTTCACGTGGCTCCTTGTGTACCGCAATCAGACCGACGCGACGAAGGCGAAAAAATTGAAGGACTTCCTGCACTGGTATCTGCACTCGGGCGAGGGCACGGCGGCGACGCTGGACTACGCGCCGCTCCCCGACGTGATGAAGACGCGGCTCGACGCGCGCGTCGACTCCGTAAGCGTGGGCGGCGCGGCATGAGCGGCTCCTCGATCTCTCCGACCGTGCTGATGGCGGACAATGGATCGGGGACCGTCGTCGGCATCCACGGGCGCCACATCGGCGATCGGGTGTACCGCGGGGCCATCACGCTCTTCGCGGTATGCGTGCCGCTGCTGGTGGCGCTGGTCGCGTGGGAGATCGCGGTGGCCGGCTGGCCGACGTTCCGGCACTTCGGGCTCTCGTTCCTCACGTCGAGCGACTGGGATCCGGTGAAGCAGCGCTTCGGCGCCGCGCCGGCGATCTACGGGACGCTGGTGTCGTCGGCGATTGCGTTAGTCATCGCGACGCCGCTCGCGGTGGGCGTGTCGGTGTTCCTTTCCGAATTCGCCCCGCGGTGGATGCGCCAGCCGGTGGGATTCCTGGTGGATCTCCTGGCGGCAATTCCGAGCGTCGTGTACGGCTTGTGGGGCATCTTCGTGCTGCTGCCGGTGTTGCGCGATCCGGTGATGCCGTTTCTGCGCGACACGCTCGGCCTTGGCAAGACGCCGTTCTTCACCGGGCCCGCGTACGGTCCGAGCATGCTGGCCGCGGGGCTCATTCTCGCGATCATGGTGCTGCCGTACATTGCGTCGGTGTCGCGCGAGGTGCTCCTCGCCGTGCCGCGCGCCCAACGAGAGGCGGCGCTGGCGTTAGGCGCGACCCGGTGGGAAACGATCTGGGGCGCCGTCCTGCCCTACGCCAGGTCCGGCATCATCGGCGGCATCATCCTCGGCTTGGGCCGCGCGTTAGGCGAGACCATGGCCGTCACCATGCTCATTGGCAACCGCCAGGAGATCTCGGCCTCACTGCTCGCGCCCGGGTACACCATGGCGTCGCTCATCGCCAACGAGTTCAGCGAGGCGAGCAGCGACGCGCACTTGTCGGCGCTCATGGCCGTGGGATTCACGCTGCTCGTGATCACGATCATCGTCAACGCGATCGCCCGCTGGCTCGTGTGGCGCGTGGGCGGTGGCGCTGCCTCGAAACCGCTATGACCGCGGGCGTCATGCGAACGCAGCGGCCGAGCGCGCGACAGCGCGCCGTCAGCGAGCGCGCGCGGAGCGGCCTCATACGCCGGCGCGCGGTGAACATCGTCATGCTCGCGGTCCTCGCGGCGGCCGCCGTGATCACCGTGCTGCCGCTGCTCTTCATTCTGTCGCACCTCGTCGCGAAGGGCGCTACTTCGCTCGACCTCGCGTTCTTCACGCACATGCCCAAGCCCGTCGGCGAAGCCGGCGGCGGCATGGCGAACGCGATCGTCGGCACGCTCATCGTCATCGGACTCGCGATGCTGTTCGGCCTTCCGGTTGGCGTCGGCGCCGGGCTGTATCTGGCCGAGAACCGCGGCGCGTGGCTCGCCAACAGCGTGCGCTTCCTGTCCGACGTGCTCAACGGCCTCCCGTCGATCGTGATGGGCATTTTCGCCTGGCAATTTCTCGTGCGGCCCCTTGGGCACTTCTCGGCGCTGTCCGGCGGTGTCGCGTTAGGCGCGATGATGATTCCGATGATCGCGCGGACCACCGAGGAGATGGTGCGCACCGTGCCGACGTCGCTGCGCGAAGCGGCCCTTGCGTTAGGCTACGCGCGCTGGCGCACCGGCCTCACGATCGTGCTGCGCACCGCCAGCGCCGGTATCGTGACGGGCGTCCTCGTCTCGCTCGCACGCGTCGCCGGCGAGACCGCACCGCTCCTCTTCACCGCCTTCGGCAACCAATTCTGGTCCACGTCGATCACGCAGCCGATCGCCGCGCTGCCCCTTCAAATCTTCAACTATGCAATCAGTCCCTACGACGACTGGCACCGGCTCGCCTGGGCGGGTGCCCTGGTCCTCATCGCGCTCATCCTCGTCATCAGCATCGTGGCCCGCGTCGCCACCCGTGCCCGCTTCGACACGGGAAGTGGCGATTGACGTGAAGAGCCAGGTCGCCGGCCTAGCCGACGCCCGACCCGCGAACCAAGCACCGGCGGTGACGCCCGAGCGGACGCGTCTCGTCGCCGAGTCGCTGGATGCATGGTTCGGCTCGATCCACGCGGTGCACGGCATCTCGCTGCCGGTTCGGGAGGGCAGCGTCGTGGCGATCATCGGCCCGTCGGGCTGCGGCAAGTCGACATTCCTCCGCTGCCTCAATCGCATGCACGAGACGGTGCCCACGGGTCGCGTCTCGGGACGCGTGCTGCTCGACGGCCGCGACATCTACGGGCGCGACGTGAATCCGATCGCGGTGCGCAAACACATCGGCATGGTGTTCCAGCGGCCGACGCCCTTCCCAACGATGTCGATCCGCGACAACGTCGCCGCCGGCCTGCGAGTGATGGATGGGCACATCTCTCGGCGCGCGACCGACGAGATCGTCGAGCGCGCACTGCAACGCGCCGCGCTGTGGGACGAGGTGAAGGATCGGTTAGGCGCGAGCGCGCTCGCGCTGTCCGGCGGACAGCAGCAGCGCCTGTGCATCGCGCGAGCGCTCGCGACGAGTCCGCGCGTCCTGCTCCTCGACGAGCCGACCGCGTCGCTCGACCCGGCCAGCACACAAAGCGTCGAGCAGCTCGTACGCGAGCTCCGCGGCGACGTCACGATCATTATCGTGACGCACAACATGCAGCAGGCCGCGCGCATCTCCGATCGCACGGCGTTCTTCCTCGCGGGCGACCTGGTCGAGGTGGCGCCGACGGAGACGCTCTTTACGTCGCCGTCGGATGCGCGTACCGAGGCGTACATAACCGGACGGTTCGGATGAGCCACGCGGTTGCGACGCCGCGCCCAACGTCGAAAACGCCGCAGGGCGCACAGCCGGGTCCGCTCGATGCATCGCTCGGCTTCACCGGGCTCATTGAGGTCCGCGACTTCTCGTTCTATTACGGACCAAAGCGCGCGCTGACGAACATCTCGCTGCGCGTCGC
>DATJET010000050.1:0-21242 GCA_035496295.1 Gemmatimonadaceae bacterium | reverse complement strand
GGACACGGCTTCGACATCTGGGTGGTGAAGCCCAACGACACGGGACTGCAGCGCATCACGACCGACGCCGGCGAGAACGGATTGCCCGCGTGGTCGCCGGACGGCAGCAAGATCGCCTTCGCGTCGACGCGAACCGACACGTCCGTTGGGCACGCCGAGATCTGGGTGATGAACGCGGACGGGAGCAACGAGGTCCAACTCACGCACGACGATGCGCTCGCGAATGCACCCGCCTGGTCGCCCGACGGTTCCAAGATCGCGTATCAATCGAATGCCAGCGGCACGACGCAGATCTGGGTGGTGAACGCCGACGGCAGCAATGCGCATCAATTGACGAACGATCAATTCAACGACGCGTCGCCCTCGTGGTCATCGGCCGGGTTCATCGTGTTCCAATCGGATCGCGACCGCACGACGTCGGATTCGTCGGAGGTCGAGGTGTACGTGATGAAGGACGATGGCACGAACCAGACGCGCCTCACAACGAACCCCGGGTTCGACGGCACGCCCGCATGGTCGTCCGACGGCAAGAAGATCGTGTTCGAGAGCAGCCGCAGCGGCCACTCCGACGTCTGGGTCATGAACGCCGACGGCTCGAGCCAGACGCGCGTGACGACGAACGGGGCGGACAACGGGACGCCCAAGTTCGAGCCATAGGAAAACGCGCGCTCGCGCTTCGCCAAATAAGCGCGAGCGCGTTTTCCCTAGACGATCACCAGCCCGGAGTCAGTTGGAATCCCCACTGGTTCTTGGCGAGCGGGCGCTGGAACGGGTGCGCGTACCACACTTCCGCGACCAGATAGCCCAGCACGTTCACGCGCATGCTCACGCCCGCGCTGACCACCGGCACCCGACCCTGCGACGTCGTCGAGAACTCGATGTTCGGTTTGCTCGCCGACGTCCACGCGACGCCCGCGTCGACGAACGGCGACAGCTCTGTGGCGAGGTATGGGAAGTTGATCAGGCCGAACTGGTCCGAGCCTAACACCGGAATGCGCAGCTCCATGTTCGCCACAGCCATCTTGCTGCCGATGAGCCGGTTGAACACCGGGCAGCTGTTCGTGCCTGACGGGATGCACTCGTTGGAGTTGATCGAGTTCACGTCGTAGCCGCGCACCAGCGCTGGATCGCCGACGTACAACGGGAAGAGCTGCGGATTGTCCGCATCCGACCCGTAGCGGCCCAAATGAACCGCGCGAAACGCGAGCGTGATCGGACGCATGAAGAAGTAGCGCCGGTAGTCGACCAGCACGTTCTCCAAGGTGAGCGAGCCGAACGACGGGTCCACCTCGAGGCGATAGCGGCCGCCCGCGATCGGCGACGTGAATCCATAGTACGAGTAGTCGCCTACGAATGCCGCCGTCAGCGACGCGTAATTCCACGTCGGAAGTCCCGACGACACGTTCCGCTGGGTCTCGCCGATCGGAATGCCCGTAGTCGGATCGATAAACAACTGGAATAGCTGCGTTCCGTAGCTCAGGTGCGTCGCCGACACGCCGAACTCGAGGCGCTTCGTGAGGTCGAACGGATACTGCGTCGCTGCGCTCACCTGATCGAAATACTGACGGATCAGACGCTGCTCGAAGACGCCGACCGTATCGATGCGGCCCGTGTTGTCCATCAACGTCGTGTCGCCCAAGCCGGCGCTTAACAACGGATACACCGTGTGCGACAAGCCGACCTGCCAATTCCACCGGTGGGCCAGGTTGGCGTAGAATACCTGTCCGCCGAAGTCCTGGATATCGCCCGCGCCGCCCAACTCCACGCCGATCACGTTGTTGCTCAGCTGATCGGCGAAGTAGGCCGTGACGCCGCCGCCGGCGATCGTTCCGTAAGGCCCGACGCCCACGCCCACTCCGGGCGAGCCGAGGTACTCGAGCGAGAGCTTCGGATTGTACGGCAGCGTCGCGTACTGTTCTGGCGGTGGCAGACCCGTCACCGGATCGTGCACGCGCTGCGTGATCTCGCCGACTTCGACCGGGTGCAGCGGCGGCATCGCACCGGCAATGGCCGTCGTGTCCATGCTCGGCCCGAGCAGCGTGCCACCGGCTTGGTCGGGATTGAGCGTGTGCAGCGAATAGCCGCCGCGCTCGAACAGGGAGAACGCCAGGCGCCCTTCATCTTTTGCAACGGACAGGGCAGGGGACAGCGCTTCGATGCCGCTGACGCCCGTCGCCGATCGCGTCACTTCGTAGATCTCGTTCGACTCCAGGTTGACGCGATAGATGTCGTCGTACCCGCCGCGATCGGACACGAAGTAGATGCTCTTGCCGTCAGGCGAGAACTGCGGGTTGATGGACTTCGCGTTCGAGAACACGGGCACGAGCGAAATCTTTCGCGTGTCCATGTTCATGAGTGCGAGGTGCATGGGCCCATACTTGAGCGTGTCGAGGTTCGTCAGCGGACCCGAGTCCGTCACGAACGCGACGGTCTTGCCGTCCGGCGACCACGTCGGCTGAATCTGCGCGTAGCGGTCGTGCGTGAGCTGCTCCTGATTGCCCGTCTTGATGTCGTACAGGAACAGATCGCTGATGCCGCCCGACATGCCGGCGAACACCATCTTGTCGTTAGGCCCCCACGCGACATCGGTAATCGCGCTCACGCCTTCCTTCGGCTTGATGCGGCGGACAATGTCCTTCCGGTCGACGTCGAAGACGTCGATCTCGTTCTTGCCTCCCGCAAAGACGATGAATGCGAAGTCTTTGCCGTCCGGCGACCACGAGCCGGACGAGTTGATGAAGCTGATCGCGTCGAAGTGCTGATCGGTGTTCGGACCGGTGAGCTTCTTCACGATCTGGCCGGTCTGCGCGTCCGCCACGTACAGATCGATGTTGAGAAGACCGCGCGTCGTCAGGAATGCGAGGTATTTGCCATTCGGGCTCAATGCCGGCGACACGTCCATGTCGCCGTACTTGCTGCCCGGCCGGAGCAGCCGCTTGCCCAACGAGTCGGGCGCCTGGCGTCCTTGCATGAGCGGCAAGTAGGCGTCCTTGATCGCTTGCAGCCATTGCGCCGACAGTGTGTCGCTGCTCATGCCGAGCGTGCGGCGGATGCCCAACTCGAAGCCGCTCTGGAGGGACGCGCGGTACAGCTGCTGCACAACGTCGTCGCCCCACCGGCCGCCGATGTACGCCCACAGCGCTTCGCCGTACCGGTACGGGAAGTAGCGCGGGTCGGTGCTGAGCTTCTTGATGGTGGGCAGGTCGTTGCGCAGCGCGGCGTCGCGCAGCCACATCGCGGTGTTGGGGTCGTCTCTGCCTAACGACAGATATTCCGCCATGCCCTCGATCAGCCACAGCGGCAGTCGGTCCAGCGCCAGCATGCCGCCGCCTTTCATCTTCCCGGCAATGTCGTACTGGAAGACGTGCGTCAGCTCGTGGCCGATCACGTGATCGTCTTCGGCGTAGACACCGGTGAACGGAAGCACCACGCGGCTGCGCAAGCCTTCGGTGACGCCGCCCGTGCTCTGGTCGATGAAGCCGCCGATGACGTTCGTCTGCTCGAAGTCGGCGTGATCGGCGTACAGGATGATCGACCGCCGGTCGAACGCATCTGTCAGCGTCTTGCTGTGCCGGTCGTACCAGCGCTCGGCCATGCGCGCCGCATCGACGGCGGCGAGCGATTCGGCCGGATAGTAGTAGATGTCGAAATGCGGCGTCTTGAGGCGCCGGAAGTGGAAGGTCTCGTATTGCACCTTGTTGCGGCCGAAATACTGCGCCGCGGCGGTTGAGGGCAGGCTGGCGGCGAATCCTAGCGCGAGCGTCGCCGCGATCGCGAGTGCCTTTCCACCTACTATGCGTACGCTCGGCACGTTAGCCGACCTCTCGTGGGGGGTGAGCGCGCGACTCGACGAGCCCTGCGTCGCGCAATCGTCATACCAATACACGCCCCGTCTTCGCGGTTCGCGCGAGACGATCCCGCATGCTGCACGTACGATACTACAGGTCAGCCTCATCGGAAGATGCTTCGACATCATCTTCCTCCATGGTGCAACGTGTTGCGGTGACCGGATTCCGACACAGTTCGCCGTCCCCGGTCGAGGACGCCGATTCGACGCCCTGGCCGCTATGGTCGTGTGCCTCTATCGTTCGGCGTGCGACGCCATCCTCCGAAGTCTGCGCGATCGGTCGCCGCCGATCGCCTGCTATTTCTTTTCTGCTATCTGCTCTACTGGACCGCGACCTTCCTCGTCGCGCGCGGCGTGTTCCTCATCTACGAGCATCGCGCGACGGCACAGTTGGGCATCGGGTCCATCGCGCGTGTGTTCGCGCACGGCGTGCGCATGGACCTCTCGGCTGCTGCGTATGCGACGATAGTGCCAGTGCTGATGGTCGTGCTCGGCCTGGTGCTACGGCCGAGTGTGGTGCGAGCGGCAGTCACCGCGTACTCCTATGCCCTCGTCATCGTGGTGGCGCTGTTCACCGCTGGAGACCTTGGTATTTACGATGCGTGGGGCGTGCGGTTGGACGCAACGCCTCTCACGTACTTGCGCACGCCGGTGGAGGCGTTTGCGTCGGTAGAATCGGGCCCGGTGCTGCGCTGCGCCATTGTCGCGCTCGTCTTCGGCGCGGCGTGCATCGTGGTGTATCGCCGGCTCATCGCACCGCGGCTCGACACTGCGCGCCGCACCACCAGCGTCGCGGCAGGACTTGCGCTGCTCTTCGGCGCGTTGCTCATCGTGCCGATTCGGGGCGGCCTGCAATGGACGCCGCTCAACCAGAGCAGCGTGTACTTCTCGAGCAACGAATTCGCGAATCAAGCGGCGCTCGACGTGCCATGGAACGTCGCGCACTCGCTGACCACGGAGAATGCGTTGGGCCGCGCGAATCCGTACACCGAAGTCGATGCGACCACCGCGCGGCGCGTCGTCGACAGTCTGCTCGCCGATCCGAGCTCCGCGCCGCACGGACTTCTCCGGATCGCGAGGCCCAACGTCATCCTCATCATCTGGGAGAGCCTCACCGCCAAGGTTGTTGCTCCGTTAGGCGGTGTGTCCGGCGTCACGCCGAACCTGGATTCGCTCGTCCATGATGGGATCTTCTTCGATCACTTCTACGCGTCGGGCGACCGCAGCGCCAAAGGGCTCGTCGCGATTCTGAGCGGCTTCCCGCCGCTCCCACACGTGCAGGTGATGAACACGCCCGACCGCGCCGTGCGCCTACCGATGCTGAGCCGCGACCTGGGTACGGCGGGATACGCGACCTCGTTTTACTACGGCGGCGAGCTGGCGTTCGCCAACATCAAGTCCTATCTGCTCAACGGGCGCTTCGACCATCTGGTGGGCGAGCGCGACTTTCCGCGCGACGAGCGAAATTCCAAGTGGGGCGCACACGACCAATACGTCCTCGGACGCCTCCTGCGCGACGTGCCCGCGATGCATCGTCCGTTCTTCAGCGCGTTGTTCACGCTGAGCAGTCACGAGCCCTTCGAGGTGCCGATGGCGCCGGTGTTCCCGGGGCACGATCAGACCGCGCAGTTCCTCAATTCGCATGTGTACGCGGACCGCAGCGTGGGTGCATTCATCCGCGCCGCGCAGTCGCAACCGTGGTGGGACAGCACACTCGTGGTGATCGTCGCCGACCACGGCCACCCGCTGCCGCGCATGTCGCTGCCCAACGGGACCGATGCCGACGCGCGGCAGCGCATCCCGATGCTGTGGTTAGGCGGCGCACTGGCGCTCCACGACACCGTGGTCTCCCGGTTCGGTGCGCAGACCGATTTCGCGCCGACGTTGCTCGCCCAACTTGGGCTCGACCATGCGCGCTACCGCTTCGGCCGCGACTTGTTCGCGCCCAACGGAACGTCGTTCGCCTACTACTCGTTCCTCGACGGCTTCGGCTTCGTGGATGCGCGCGGCAGTCTCGTGTACGACGCGCTCGCCCGGCGCGTCACACAGCGGTACGGGGATGCGGGAGAGCCGGAGCAGCGCGCGGGACTCTCGCTGCTCCGGCTCTCGTTTCAGGCGTATCTCGACAAATAGATCGCGCTGCCCAACGCAGTACGCGTGCGACAGTCTAGTGCACCTGCACGACGCCGGTGTCGGCGACCACGGAGTCGTCAAGGTAGGTGTACGTGCCCGCCTTGAGAAAGATCGTGAACTTCGATTGTCCCATGGCGATCGGTCCGCTGCTCGCCAACGAGTCCGGCGACAACGACGCGATGAAACTGATTGCGTGGACACCGTCGCTGGACGTCCATGTCACCGTGTCGCCGATGGCGCTCGTGACGGTATCGGGCGTGAAGCCGCTGTTGCTGATCGTGACGGTGTGATTGACAGGGTGGGGATTCGGGTTCACCCCGGTCGAGCTGCTCCCGCACGCCGCCAGCGCGATGAGAGCACCCGCACTGACGATGACGGCGATCGCATTGCTACGCATGGCTGTCCTCCAAGACGTGATCCAATGTGCATCAGTCCCGGCCTTCGGAGCCCCACGCTGCCGTGCCGGCGCGCTCACCTGCCGAAGCAATTCTCTTGCCGCCGTCCCGCTCGCCGAATCGCGTGTTAGCCCCGCGCACGCTACCGGAACGACCATTCGACCATCATGCCGGCGCCGCCGTGCGCGCCCGTGTCGCGCACCGGCACCACGGCTGACGGGACGAGCCACCGCTCGAGCGCGTTGTGCGGATGGCGCCGGTTGAAGCGCTCGACGATGAGTCCGCTGTATTCGCCCACGAGTGCGCCCACGGCGACGTCGCTCATCCAGTGCCGGTCCTTGTAAATGCGCGACAGCCCGACTAACGAAGCCAGTCCGTACGTGACCGGCGTCACGATGCGCGCCGCGTGCGGCCAGTTGGTCGATCCTTCTTCATCGACGACGGCGGCCAGTGCGAATGCGGCGCTCGTGTGTCCGGACGGAAACGACGTGAAGCCGCCGCCGGTGAAACCGTTGAGCATCACGAAATCATCGGCGTCGGCGCGCTGCAGGTACGGTCGGTTGCGTCCAGCCACCCCCTTCACGAGCTCGGTTGCCGCAGCGCTCATCACCAGCGCCTCCGTCGCGTGCAAGCCCACTTCGCTCACCGTCTTATTGCCGGCGATGCGACCCACGGCGTACGTGCCGACGCTCAGAATTACCGTCCCCGGATCGCCGAGCAGCGAGAAATCGTTGGCGATCGCGTGCGCCGATGCGCTCGACTGCATGGAACGCCGGTCGACCCGGCCGCGGAGCCAGTCGTCGGCGGGCATGAGGGCGACGGCGCCGGCGACGAGCGCCGACGCGACGACCGCGTCGTGCCGCGTGAACACCGGTCGCTGCGCGACGCGGGCGGTGTCGCGAGACTGTGCGGCCACCGGGGCGGCGGACACCAGGCCTAACGCAAACGACATGACGAGCCGCCAGGTTACTTGCACGAGCGGACGCGCCACGAGAGCGTGTTGGCGTTCCTGGTCACCAGGTCCCCGGCCCAGGCCTCCTTGCCCTGCGCGGTGACGAGCGCCATCTCGCAGTCCCGCTCGAGCAGCACGGTTCCGTTAGGCGCAGCGACCGCCAGGTGCATCACCATCGGCGTCGGCGGCGGCACGACGCCGTGATAGGTCGTCTGGAGCTGGATCTGGCCGCTCCCGGGCGCCATGCGCGCGGTCGCGCCGCTGAACCGGAGCACGCGGCCGTTGAGGCGCCGCCATTGGACGTCGAGCCGCAGCGTGTCGGTGGACGCGGGATCGGCGTACGACACGGCCACGGTCATCTTCATCCAGGTCGACCGCAGCACCGACACCGAGGTGATCGTGGCCGCCTGCGGAGTGGCCGCGGCCGCCGCCGGGATGACCGCGAGCACGGCCGCGGCGCCGCACACCAGGCGTACCCACCGGCGCGCGCGATGCCTAACGGTACCGCCGTCCGAGCCCTTCGCTGCCCTCATTGACGACACCTCGCTCCGCGGGCACACCATACCGCGAGAAGAAATCGAGCATCGTCGGGGATGCGTACAGCTCGCGCGTGGGCAGGTGCCCGAACAGCCAGCTCCGCCGGCCGCCCGGCCACTCGTGCTCCCCTCCGACTACCGTATAGAACACCACAACCGTGCCATTGGTGCAATCGGTGTAGAGCTCGCGGATCACATGGCCGCTCTTGTTCCGCTTGACCGGCGTCGAACAGCCGTTATGATGCGCCCAAAACGCCACCGCTTCCGGCGCGGACAAGTAGGACACCGGCGCCCCTGGGACCCGCTCGCCGTGATTGTCGTACGGAATCACTTCATCCGCCGTGCCGTGCACGACCATCACCGGCAAGGGCCTCGTAGTCGCGCACGCCGAGTCCGGCATCTCGCCGGCGATCACCGCGAATCCCGATAGCTTGTCGGCGATGTCGCACGCGAGCGTATACGTCATAATGCCGCCGTTCGAGACGCCCGCGAGGAACACGTGCGTCGCGTCGAGTGCGGGCACGCGTGCGAGCGACTTGATGAGCGCCGAAATGAAATGGACGTTGCCCAACACAGTCGCTCGACCGTCGGCCGTCGTGTCACCCGTTGGCCAGTCGAGGAACTCGACGCCCAGCGTGCCGCTGCCATCGGGATAGGCCACGGCGTAGTGATGATCGTCCGCCGCGTCGTTGAGCTCGGACTGCTGCGCCAGCCAGCTCCCGTTGGTGCCGCTACCGTGCAGCACGATGAGCACGGGCAGCGGCTTGTCACCTTTCCGACCGTAGTCGGGCGGGAGATGGAGCAGGTACGTGCGTGCCGCGGCGCCGACGGTGATGGTGTGATACGAGTCGCCCGGCTTGAGCGCGCCTGGGACGAGAGGACGCGCGCCGATCAGCGGCAGACAGCCCGACAAGCCGGCGATCACGGCCGTCGCCGTCATGTGCGCGACCATCATCAATCTGCGCCGCACGAGCAGTCCGCTCCGCGGCTTCGCGAACCCAAGGCGGGACGCGATCACCATCGTCGCACGTATCGGGTCAATCCCTCGGGCCTCGACTGGGAGAGACGAGCACACCTGCAAAGTATCGCCGCACGGACGGGCGTGCTTGGACTACCCTGGCAACCGCCCTGCGGCGCCACAACGATGGCGCAGGTGAGCCCGCGACTCAAGCACGAACCGCCGCGACCCGCCATCCCCGGCCGGTCGCGCCCGGAGCCGGAACGAGGCGGCGGGCGGGCGCTTGCCAGGTGTCGGTCAGCCGCCTAACAGTCCATAGGCGAGCAGCGCGAGCACGAGCGCGCTGATGAGCGCGTACAACCGGTCCTTGCGAATCGCGAATGCCACGAGCGTGAGCGCCACGCGCGCGATCGGCGTCGCGATGAGCAGCACCACCCCGGCCTGCACAATGGCTTCGGCGTTGCCGGCCGCCACGCCGCGCGCTACGTCGGCCAACGAGCGCAACGGCGAGAGCTGTCCGCGGAATGTGTGATAATCCGGACGCGTCGCGCCCGATTGCATCAGATACAGCACGCCGCCAACCAGCGTTACCGCCGCAGCGACCAGCACTCCCAACCGCAACACGGTGCCCACGACCTGCTCCGTGCGGTCGTCGGCCGTCGAGTGGCCGGTGATCACCGTGTGCGGGACACCCATTTCAGATCTTTCCCGTGAACGCGTTGAGCAGCAGCTCGACCGCGAGCGCGCCGACGAGCACGCTGAATACCACACGCAACTTTTGTGTGTGAACGTGCGGTAACATGCGTGCACCGGCTAACGCCCCCGCGAGCACGCCGAGCATTACCGGAAAGGCGAGACCCGGCACGATGTACCCTCGATGCAAATAAATCCCCGCGCTCGCGGCTGCGGTCACGCCGATCATGAAGTTGCTCGTGGTCGTCGACACCTTGAACGGCAAGTGCATCGCACGATCCATCGCGAGCACCTTCACCACGCCCGAGCCGATGCCCAACAATCCCGAGAGCACACCCGCGATGTACATGAGCCCAAAGCCGAGCGGCACACGCTGCACCTGGTAGTGTTGGGGACCGTTCGGCGTGGGGAACGTCGAGTCGAGCCGGAGGCGCAGCGCGATAGGATCGGATGGACCACCGGCGACGTGATCCACGCGCGGGCGCGTCGAGGTCCACGCGGTGTGCAGCAACACGACGCCAAAGATCACGGCCACCGCGGTCGGCGAGACAAGGCCGGCGATGAACGCGCCGGTGATCGCGCCGATGGTCGTGGCGATCTCGAGCAGCATGCCGACACGAATGTTGCTGTAGCCTTCCTTCACGTACGCAGCAGCGGCACCCGACGACGTCGCGATCACCGACACGAGCGACGTGCCCACGGCATAGCGAATGTCGACGTGGAAGAGAATCGTGAGCAGCGGAACGATGATCGCTCCGCCACCGAGTCCGGTGAGCGCGCCCAACAACCCGGCGGCGAGTGCCCCGAGGAAAAGCAAGATCGTGATGTCGGTGATTGGCATGAGTGCGTAACGCGAGGAACAAGGGCAGCGCGGGCTCGCCATAGTCTAGCGGGTGCAACAGGCGCGCACTACCGGTTGCCGCGGCGACCAATGTCGGAGCACATTGGAGCGTGACCCGCTGGTGACGACGGAGGATATGCGTGAGCACGTTCTTGCGAGCGACCGACATCCCAACGCACGGCGCGCGGACGCTGCCCGGCTCGTGGTACACGTCGCCGGTGACGTACGCGCTCGAGCTCGACCGCATTTTCCACCGGCGATGGTTGTGCGCGTGTCGCGCGTCGGATGTCGCGCAGCGCGGCGACTACGTGGCGCGCGCAGTTGGTACCGAGAGCGTCATCATCACGCGCGATGACAGCGGAGCACCGCGCGCCTTCCACAACGTATGCCGGCATCGCGGCACGCGTATTTGCGAAGCGGTGCAGGGCCACTTCGATTCCGGCATCCAGTGTCCGTACCATGCGTGGACCTACGCCCTCGACGGCAGACTGATTGGCGCGCCGCACATGAGCGACACCGACGGCTTCGACAAGAGCGAGTGGCCGCTGCATCCCGTGGCCATTGCCGAATGGGAAGGGTGGTTGTTCATCAACTTCGACCGCGACCCCGAGCCGTTCTCGAGCGCGTTCGCTCCGCTCATCTCGCGCTTCGAGCGCTTTCGGTTGCCCACGCTCGTGCCTGCGCGCCGCATCGAGTACGACGTGTGCGCCAACTGGAAGCTCATCCACCAGAACTACTCGGAGTGCTACCACTGTTCGCCGGTGCATCCGGCGCTGGTGCGCCTTACGCCGGCCAACAGTGGCGAGAACGACCTCTACGAAGGGCCGTTCCTCGGCGGCTTCATGGTGATCGCCCAACAGGGCGGCAGCATGAGCATGAGCGGACGCGCGTGCGGTGTTCCCGTGGGCGAATTGCCGCGAGAGGACATGCAGCACGTGTACTACTACTCGATTTTTCCGAACATGCTGCTCAGTCTGCACCCCGACTACGTGATGGCGCACACCGTGTGGCCACAGGCACCGGACCATACGCGCATCACCTGCGAGTGGCTGTTCAATCCCGCGTCCTTCGCCGACCCATCGTTCGACGCCAACGATGCGGTCGCGTTCTGGGACATGACCAACGCACAGGACTGGCACGTGTGCGAGCTGAGCCAGCTGGGCGTGTCGTCGGCGGCGTACACGCCCGGCCCCTACTCGGCGCGCGAAAGTCTGGCGGTCGCGTTCGACAACGAGGTCCGGCGGAGCGTCGCCGACTGACGCGTTAGGCGTCGCGCAGCATCTCGCGCGCGGCGTTGTAGCCGCACGCGCCCATGACGCCGCCGCCGGGGTGCGTGGCCGCGCCGCACAGGTACAGGTTCTCCACCGGCGTCCGGTAGTCGGCGTAGCCGGCTAAGGGCCGCAGGAAGAAAAGCTGTGGGAAGGTCATCGCGCCCTGGAAGATGTTGCCGCCGGTGAGCGCGAAGCGCCGCTCGATGTCCAACGGCGTTAGCACTTGTCGCGCGATGACCGATCGCTTGAAGTTGGGCGCGTACTCGTTGAGGATGTCGAAGCAGCGATCGGCGAAGCCCTCTTTGCGGTCATCCCACGTTCCTTCGCGCAGCGCGTACGGCGCGTATTGGATGAACATCGTCATCAGGTGCGTGCCGGCCGGCGCCACGCTCGGGTCGACCGCCGATGGAATCGTGCACTCGAGGATGGGTGACGCCGACGGGCGCCCGTACTTCGCGTCATCGTACGCGCGCTCCATGTAATCGAGCGTCGGCGAGATGTGGATGGTCCCGCGATGCTGCGGGCCGGCGGCGGCCCCGCTGGACGGCAGCGCGGTGAAGTCAGGCAGCTCGGACAGCGCGACGTTGATCTTGAGCGACGCACTCCGGTAGTCGATCTGCTTCACCGCGCGCAGGAAGTCGGCCGGAAGGTCGCGCGCGTCCATGAGCGTGACGAACGTGACGTTGGGATCGGCGTTGGATGCGATCTGGTGCGCCGAGAATTCCATGCCGTCCGCGAGCACTACGCCGCGCGCGCGTCCGTCGCGCACCACGATCCGCGACACCGGCGATTCCAGTCGGATGTCGACGCCTAACGCACGCGCAGAGCTCGCGAGCGCCTGCGTGATGCCGCCCATGCCGCCGCGGACGTAGCCCCACACGCCGCGCACGCCGTTGCACTCGCCCATCACGTGATGGAACAGCACGTAGGCGGTGCCGGCCATCGACGGCGACGCGAACGCACCGATGATCGCGTCGGTGGCCAGGGTCGCCTTGAGCTGTTCGGATTCGAACCAGCGGTCGAGTACCGTGCGCGCATCGGCGGTGAGAATCTCGATCGCGCGCGACGCGTCGGTGCCGAGCGCGCGAAAGTTCCAACCGAGCTTGCCGAGTGCAAAGAGATCGCGCGGCCGGTTCGACCACGGCGCCGGGGGCGTCTGCATGAGCGTCGGCTCGATCAAATCGGCCACGCGCTCGAGCATCGCTTCATACGCCGGATACGCAGCCGCATCGCGCTCGGAGAATTTCGCGATCTCGCGCTGCGTCATCGCGCGATCGGGGCCCAACAAGAGCGAACGTCCATCCGGAAACGGCGTGAACGACGACGGATCGCGCGGCAGCATCGCGAAGCCGTAATCCGCGAGGTTGAGGTCGCGAATGATCTCGGGCCGCAGCAGACTGTTCACGTACGCCGCGGTCGAGACCTTGAAACCGGGCCAGATTTCTTCGGTCACGCACGCGCCGCCCACCACGTCGCGCCGCTCGAGCACCAGCACGCGACGCCCTGCGCGCGCCAGATACGCGGCGGTGACGAGACCGTTGTGACCCGCTCCAATGATGATCACGTCGTACATCGCGCCCACTGCGGAGTCTCCACGAATCGGGAAGCAGGCAAAGGTCAGCCGTGCGCGGGTCGCGCGTCAAGGTCGCAGGCTGCGTATCAGGCCAGGCGCCGTAGTCCCAATGGTCCGGCACCTCTGTAGCAGTCCGGCACCTCTGTAAAGGGTGGAAGGATAACTACAAGGATAACAACAGGGATAACTACAAGGATTGTCCTGGCGCGAAGGAAAGCCCGATGCCTAACAGAAGGCTCTAACTGTTTGTTTATTTGCTTGTTTGGAGCATTGCGCCTTCCTTCGCGCCAGGACAATCCTTGTAGTTATCCCTGTTGTTATCCTTGTAGTTATCCTTCAATCCCTTTACGGAGATGTCAGCCTAACGGAAGGCCAGGCGTGATCAAATCGGACGGCCGGTCCGTGCCTCACAGATCCGCGCGAACGACAGTGCTACTGGTGCGGAGCAGGTCGTCGCGAGTAGCTTAGGGCCCATTGCGCGTCTCGCCGCGACGTCCCCCGCTCGGAGCTCCCACACCATCGTGCCGATCACCGCTGAGGCGTCGAGAACCAGCGCCGTGACGCGCCGCGCGGCGTGGTTCGGGCTCGCGGTGCTCACGCTCATCAACCTGCTCAACTACCTCGACCGGTACGTCGTGCCGCCGCTCGGCGAAAGCCTTCGGACGTCCCCGCTCCACGTCACGGACCCGCAGTTCGGCATTCTCGCCAGCGCATTCATTCTCGTTTACATGGCGGCCGCACCGGCCTTCGGTGTGTTAGGCGACAAGGGGTCGCGCCCCCGCCTCCTTGCGTTAGGCGTCGGGCTGTGGAGCGTCGCCACCGTGCTCGCCGGGTTCGCGTCGAACTATACGTGGCTGCTCGGCGCCCGCGCCGCAGTCGGCATCGGCGAAGCGGCCTACGGAAGCATCGCCCCCGCGCTGCTCGCCGACTACTTCCCCGATCGCCAGCGCTCGCGCGTGTTCGCCGTGATGTTCATGGCCATCCCCGTCGGCACCGCGCTCGGCTACGTGGTAGGCGGTGCGATGGACGCGCATTTCGGATGGCGAGCCGCATTCTTCGTGGCCGGTGCCCCCGGGTTGCTCCTCGCCGGACTCTCGCTCGGCCTGCTCGATCCGCCCCGCGGCGCGCAGGATGTCGTCGCGACGCCCGCGGCGGCGCCGCGCGGCTTCGCGGCCTACCTCGACGTCGCCCGCATCCGCGAATACCGCCACACAGTCTTCGGCTACGCCGCGTACACGTTCGCGTTGGGCGGTATAGTCGCGTGGATGCCCACGTTTCTCGTCCGCGTGCGACACCTGACCGGCCAGAGCGCGTCGGTGACGCTCGGCGCGGTGCTCCTGGCGACCGGCTTCGTGGGGACGTTCGCCGGCGGATGGATCGCCGACGCGCTGCAACGACTGATTCCTAACGCAAACCTCGTCGTGTCGGGGGTCACGACGCTCCTCGCGGCCCCGCTGGCGTACGTGGCGCTCACGTCGCCCAACCACTCGGTGTACTGGCCCGCGCTCGCCGCCGCCGAGGTCCTCATCTTCATGTCGACGGGGCCGATCAACTCCGCGATCGTGGACGCGGTACCTGCAGTCATGCGCGCCTCGGCGATGGCGGCGTCGATCTTCACGATCCACATCCTGGGCGACGTGCCCTCGCCGTACCTCATCGGCACAATGGCCGAGCACACGGGGCTCGGCCATGCGGTGCTGCTGGTGCCGGCCGCCGTACTGGTGGCCGGCTTGTGGTGGCTCTACGCGGCTACCGTGCCGCGCGCACCGGCGAGATAAATTGCAGCGTCTTGCCGCGCGTCACCACCGCGCGCAGCGCTTCATACACGAACGGATCCAGCAGCGTGCTCACGTGCTGCTTGAGGTACGCGATCGCGCGATCGGGCGGCAGGGGCTTCTGGTGCGCGCGTCCGACCGTGATGGCATCGTACGCGTCCGCTGCACACAGGATGCGCCCGCCTAACGAAATGGCTTCGCCCGCCAAGCCGCGCGGATAGCCCGCGCCGTCGTAGTGCTCGTGGTGGTCGTGGATGTAGTCGAGCACCACGCCGAGATGCTTGAGCGGCGCCAGGATCTCCATGCTCACGCGGACGTGCTCGCGCACGTGCGCATACTCCTCCGGCGTCAGCTTGACCGGCTTGCTCAGCACTTCTTCCCGAATGCCGATCCGGCCGATGTCCATCAACCGTCCCGCCAGGCGTACCGCCTCGATGGTGTCCTCCGAGAGACCCATCTCATCGGCGATCGACGCCGCCATCTCGCCCACGCGGTGCGAGCGGCCCCGCAGGTAGCGGTCCTTCGCTTCCATCGCGTTGATCAGCGTTTCCGTCACCGTCACGGTGAGCGTGCGCAGCGCTTGCTGCTCGCGCTCGAGCTCCGCCGTTCGGCTTGCGACCTCATCGCGCACCAGCTTGTCCACCTGACGCTGGTGCAGCATGAGCTCGCGCTTGCGACGCACCTTCTCGATCGCGTGCTCCAGCTCCGGCAGGTCGATCGGCTTGGTGAGGTAGTCCATCGCGCCGTGCGACAAGGCGTCCGTCGCGGTGGCCGCATCGCTCACGGCCGTCAGCATCATGATCGCCAGGTCCGGGTTCACTTGGAGCGCGTGTGGAACCAGCTCCAACCCCGTCATGCCGGGCATGCGAATGTCGCACACCATGATCGTGAACGCGTTCCTGCCTAACTGATCGAGCGCGGCGGCCGCCGAGTTCGCTGTTTCGACCTGAAACCCGCGGAGGGTGAGGAACCGGCCGAGTGCGTTGCAGATCGCTTCCTCATCGTCCACGATCAGCAGGCGCGTCGCGCGGCGTTCCTCGTCACGGAGCGGCACTCCGGAATCCACACGGCGAACTGGGCCTGAGATTCGGAGTGCCGTTGCCAATGCTGCGGCGGCCATGGTCAGGGCTGGACGAAGGACGGGCTGGTGACACTGCCTTTCTTGCCCGTGGACACAGCGGACGTGGACCCGCCGAGGTTGCTCATCGACACGACACTGCCCGTGCCGCCGTATGCACCGCTGACTGCCAAACACATCGACGCATTGCACGACGGTTGTCCGAGCGCGACGTCAGCGCTGGCAAAGTCCACCGTCTCACCCGTGGCAATCGTGACTTCGCGGAGATACGGAGTGCCCGACGCCGAGACGAACACGACCTGCGAACCATCGGCTGACCAGGTCGGATCGACCGCGCCGCCTGACTCGTGCGTGAGCTGCACCGCCTGTCCGCCGGCGGCCGGGACGACGTACACCTGCGGCATGCCCGAGCGCGTCGAGACGAACGCGATCTGCGAACCGTCGGGGCTCCACGCCGGAGCACGCTCGGGAAAGATCGTGGCTGAGCCGGTCGTGAGCGCCGTCTGGTTGGCACCCGACACATCCATCGTGAAGAGGCGAATCACGCCGCTGCGGTCGCTCGTGAACACGATGTGCGTGCCGGAAGGATCGATCGCTGCTTCGTCATCGAGGCCAGCGCTGTTCGTCAAGCGCGTCTGCGCCGAGCCGTCCACTCCCGAGATGTAGATTTCAGGATCGTTGTCGCGATACGACGTGAACACGAGGCGACCCGCCGCACTCTTCGGATTGTTGTCCGTCGAATTGTCGAACGTGAGGCGCGTGCTCGTGCCGTTGTGGTTCCAGTAGATCTGCGGCGTACCGGCGGCATCGGAGGCGTAGACGAAATCGGCAACCGCCGGGGCTTTGGGGGCGCGCTGCTGCTCGGGGGCCATGGGGCTCGAAGAACTCGAGCACGCGCTGGCCAGCAGTGCCGCGCAACCGACCGCGAACGTGCGCGGCGCAAGACCAACGAGTGGAGAGTTCGTGCGGGACATTGGAGTATGGCTCCTCGAAAGTTCAATGGGACTTCGTATTGATTCGACTGTTCGTGCTCTGACATCAGGGAGTATCGTGAGGCGTGGTGGTGCCTTGAGATCGGAGGCAATTAAAGACGGCTCATGTCGCGCGCAGCGTGCGGCTCAGTGGATGCGCGCACTTGTTGCCGCGTATTTGAGGCGGAGGGCGCCGGTGCGGGGTATATTCTTGCCGGCATGACAGTCTTTCCCAGCAATCGCCGCCTACCTACGTCACGCGATAAGCCCGTTTTCCTCGACGAAAGTGGAAGGCGGTGGCGCGTGCTGCGCCTATTCGCGATTGGCGTCGGTATTGTAAGCACGCTGATCGCGGCGGCGGTGGTGATCAATCTGCTCGGCCCAACGCTCGCGCCGTCGCTGCCCATGTCGGCGACGCCGCCGACGCAGTCGCATCTCGTCACGTCCAAGGCGCAGCGCCGTCGACTGGATAAGCGACTGCAGCTGTGGTTCGAGATGATGCGTCATCGCACGCCTCCGGCGATGCACGCAGACAAGCTCCCGATCCGTGCGCGAACGGTGGTGGGCAAGGCGCCCGAGCCCGGCCAACCGATCGTCGCCGGTTTCTACGTGAACTGGGACGACAATTCGCTCGCTTCACTCACCGCGCACGTCGATGATCTCGACTGGGTGATCTGCGAGTGGGGCTTTCTCATGCCCGGCGGCGACTCGCTGCGCATGAACATCGACCGCCGCGTGCCCATTACCATCGCACAAAAAATCCCGGACGAGCGCGAGCGTCCGTGGGTGTTCGCCATGGTCTCGAACTTCGACTCGACGCGGGGGAAGTGGGACACGAAGTCGTTGCGTCACTTGCTCACGGATTCGGTGTCGCGCGATCGCGCCGTCACACAGCTCACCGACAGCGTGATGCGCTACGGGTTAGGCGGTGTGACGCTCGACTTCGAGGAAGTCCCGCCGAACCTCACCGACGCGATCGTGCGATTCGAGAAACAGCTCAAGGCGAAGCTGGCGCCGCAGGGTCGGTTGGTCACACAGGCGGTGTCGTTCAACGACAACGACACACAGCTCGCCAAGTACGGAGCCGTGGCCGACAAGCTGTTCTTCATGCTGTACGATGAGCACTACGGCGGCGGCGATCCAGGTCCGGTGGCGAGCCAGGAGTGGTTCGTCCGCACGGCCCGCCACATGATGCGTTTCATTCCGCCCAACAAAGCGATTCTGGCGTTGGGCGCATACGGGTACGACTGGAACGACTCCGAGGACTCGGCGTCGGCCATGACGTTCCAGGATGTAATGAGTGCGGTGCGAGACGCCGCGGTGGATGGGCAGCCCGCGGCGATCCACTTCGACACGCTCGCGCTCAATCCGTATGCGACGTGGCGGGACCCGGATTCGACGGATCACGTGGATTGGTACCTCGACGGCGTCACGGCGTACAACGAGATCATCGCCGGCGATGCGTTAGGCGCAGGCGGCATGGCGGTGTGGCGGCTGGGATCCGAGGATCCATCGATCTGGGCCGTGATCGGCCGCCGCGGGATCGACGCGCCGGCGGATAGCCTGAGCGTGATTCCGTCGGGCTACGATCCCGAGTTCCAGCCCAAGGTGGGCACGGGCGAGCTCCTCGAGCTGCGCGCGCGCCCAACGGACGGGAGCCGCGACGTCACCGTCGACCCGGTCACACGGCTCGTCGCGGACGAGCGCGTCACGCGCTACGCGACGCCGTGGATCATCCGCCGGTTTGGGGCTGCGTCACCGCATAAGATCGCGCTGACCTTCGACGACGGCCCCGACGGCCGGTACACCAGCTCCATCCTCGACACGCTCAAGTCGCGCCACGCGCCGGCGACATTCTTCGTCATCGGCCAGAACGCCGAAGCGCACATTCAGCTGGTGCGACGGGAGTACAACGAAGGACACGAGATCGGGAACCACACGTTCACGCACCCGAATCTCAAGTTCGCGAGCACACGGGTGGTGCAGCTGCAGCTGGACGCCACCGAGCGCCTGCTCGAGGCAGTGTTAGGCAGGCGCACCGCCTTCTTCCGCGCGCCCTACTTCGGAGATGCCGAGCCGACGACGTCGGACGAGCTCGAGCCGATCGCCGTCGCCACAGACCGCGGTTACATCAGCGTCGGCTTGCGCATCGACGCCGAAGACTGGCAGTCGCCAGGCGTGCAAACGATCATCGATACCGTGCTGCACCAGCTGCCCAAGGGCGGCAACGTCGTGCTACTGCACGACGGCGGCGGCAACCGCATCCAAACCGTCGCAGCGTTAGGCACGCTCATCGATTCGCTCCGCGCCCGCGGCGACACGCTCGTCCCGTTGTCGGAGCTGGTCGGTATCCCGCGCGACGTGGCCATGCCGCCGCTCCCGCCGCAGGGGCGGCTGAGCCGATTCGGCGAGCTGCTCGCGTTCGGTACGGTCGGCATCACGGAATGGCTGTTCTACTGGCTGTTCATGATTGCCGTCGTCCTCGGCTTCGCGAGGCTGCTGTTCATCACGACGCTCGCGATCATCCAGCGCATCAAACGCCACCAGAATCCGGACGCGCCGGTGACGTACGCTCCCGCGGTGAGTGTGATCGTACCGGCATACAACGAAGAGAAAGTCATCGTCAACACCATTCGCAGCCTCGTGACGCAGGACTATCCGGGCGAGCTCGAGGTGGTGATGGTCGACGACGGATCGCCGGACAAGACGATGGAGGTGGCGCACGCGGCGTTCGGCCACCATCCGCGCGTCACGCTGCTGCAGAAGCCTAACGGAGGGAAGGCGAGCGCGCTCAATTTCGGGCTGCGCCAGGCGCGCGGCGAGATCGTGATCTGCCTCGACGCCGACACGATCTTCGCGCCCAACACCGTAGCCGAGCTCGTCGAGCCACTGCACGATCCGAGTGTGGGTGCGGTGGCCGGAAACGCCAAGGTCGGCAACCGCGTGAATCTCGTGACGCGGTGGCAGGCCATCGAATACGTGACGAGCCAGAACCTCGACCGCCGCGCGTTCTCGCTGCTCAACTGCATCACGGTGGTACCCGGCGCGGTGGGCGCGTGGCGCAAGTCGCTGATCGATGAAGTGGGTGGCTTCAGCGAGGACACGCTCGCCGAAGACCAGGACCTCACGCTTTCCATCCGACGTCGCGGCCACTCGATCGCCTACGCCGACGAAGCCATTGGCTACACCGAGGCGCCGGACTCGCTGCGCGCGCTGGCCAAGCAGCGCTTCCGCTGGTCGTTCGGCACGCTCCAGTGCCTGTGGAAGCACAAGCGCGTGTTCCTCGACCCGCGCTATGGTTCGTTAGGCCTGGTCGCGATGCCCAACGTGCTGATCTTCCAGTTGTTCTTCCCGTTCGTGTCGCCGATCGCGGACCTGATGTTCGTGTGGAGTCTGATCTCGGTGTGGCTTGTGCGCACGCAGCATGGTCCGACGTATGCCCTGACGAGCCTCGAGCAGGTACTGACGTACTACGCCGTGTTTCTGCTCGTCGACTGGATCGCGACGGTGGTCGGGTTCTTCCTCGAGCCGGGCGAAGACCGCTCGCTCACGTGGCTCGTATTTCTCCAGCGCTTCGCCTACCGCCAGGTAATGTACTGGGTGGTGGTGCGCTCGTTCGTCGCCGCGTTGCGGGGTCGCGTCGTTGGATGGGGGAAGCTGGAGCGCAAAGCAACCGTTGCGAGAGAAGAGGATGCTGCACTCCGGGAAGCGCGCGCTATCGCGCGCTGATCGTCGAGCAGCGCTTCCTCACTCCAGCATTCTTCCGAGGCGGGGGTCGTCGATCTCCTCCGGAACGTGGCCTTCGTTTCGTCGCGTCACGATCCAAACAACGATTGCGACAATGATCACCAGCGCAACCGCGAAGCGGTCCTCGTGGCGGCGGACGTGGCCGATCATCACCACGGCAGTCTGACCGAAGATCCATCCGACGGCCGTGAACAGGCCGCTCCACACCCACGCGCTGATACCGCTGCCGATGATGAAGCCGGTGAACGACGTGCGCGCGGCGCCGCAGGTGATTGGTAGGAGCAGTCGCGCTCCGTATGCGAAGCGCACGACGAGCGACGCGCGCCAAGGATGCCGCTGCACCGCGCCCAACAGACGCGACATCGGCTTCTGGAGGCGCGGCCAGCGCGCAGCCACCTTGAGTGCACGCCACCGGCCGAGCATGTAGAGCGCGATGTCTGCTGCCCAACTGCCGACCGCGCACGCCATGGCG
>DATJET010000049.1:0-2095 GCA_035496295.1 Gemmatimonadaceae bacterium | reverse complement strand
GGCGACTACGCGCATCGCGTGGGCGTCGAGCCGGTGGGCGTGCGCGACACGCGGGAGTCGCGGTGAGCGGCGATCATGCTGTGTGGGCGCAGAAAGCCGACGAGGCCGAGGCGCTGCTGCGGTTTTTCCTTCGCGCGTACGAGGGGCGCGTCGCGCTGAGCGCGTTTGCAAGGCTGAATGAGCCCGCATCACCGCGCGACGGTCGGCTGACGAAACGATCCGGCGCGAGCTAGATTGACGGGCCGCGGCGTTGGCGCTCGAGTGCTCGCTTGCGGCCCACGCTTTTGTCGTCGGTCCCCTTTCGATCGGCCACCCATGATGCATCGCACGCTCGCCAGCATCGCTGCCGCCTGCTGTGCCGTCGGCTTGCTGCGGCCCATGCCGGCTGTCGCTCAACAGCCGCAGCAGGGCTACATCACGACGTCGGACTCCGCGCGGCTGTTCTATAAGATTGCCGGCCGGCCCGGGCCCGGCGTCGACACGATCATCGCGATCCACGGCGGTCCCGGTCTCGACCTCGAGTCGATCTACAACGATTTTGCCTCCGGACTCGGCCGCAAGCACGTCCTGATCTTCTACGACCAACGCGGGGGCGGGAAGTCCGAGCTGCCCACGGACACGTCGCGGCTGGTGGCGGCGCGCCAGATCCAGGACCTGGACGAGGTGCGGCAGCACTTTGGCCTAACGAAGGTGACGCTCGTCGCGCACTCGTACGGGCCGCTGCTCGCGGCCAGTTATGCGATCGCGCACCCCGACGCTGTCAAGAAGATGGTGTTCTTCGGCCCGGTGCCGCCGCGGCGCGGCGACTTCTTCACGCGGTACGGGCAAAATCTCAACGCGCGACTGGACAGCGCGCAGCGCGCCGCGCTCGCCCAACTTGGCGGCATCATGACGAGCGACAGCGCGTCCGATGACGCGATCCGCGCGGCGTGCCGCAAGTTCTGGGCGATCGGCCTCCGCCCGCGCCTCGCGTCGCCTAACGCAATGCGCATCGTCAAGTCGGATCTGTGCGCGACGGACCCGGGCGGCATTCGCTACGGCATGCGCACCGCCAATGGGGTGATCATGAGCTCGTACGGCGACTGGGACCTGCGCCCATCGCTGCGGGCGCTCGATGTGCCGCTGCTCGTGGTCCACGGCCAGCAGGAAACGATCCCGATGGACCTGACCGAGGAGTGGGTCACGTCGATGCCGCGCGCGCGGCTCGTCAAGGTGCCTAACGCAGCCCACTTCACCTACGCCGAGCAGCCGGTGCTCGTCTGGTCCGTCGTGGAGCGGTTTCTGGCGTCGAAATGAGATTGCCGTCCTTCCCACACGCGTCTCTACCGAGCATCGCGGAGTACTTGCCTACAAAGTAGGCGAGTACTCCGTGATGCTGTAGTAAATGGCCCTGGCCAGCTCGGCTAACGGAATGGACGGAAGAACGTCCGGATGTCCTGCACCAGTAGCTCCGGCTTCTCGAGGGCCGCGAAGTGCCCACCCCGAGGCATCGCGGTCCAATGACGAACATCGAAAAAGCGCTCGGCCCACTCGCGCGGGGGACTCGACAGGTCTTTCGGAAACATCGCAAACCCGGCCGGCACCACGCCTGCGCCCAGCACCGAGCCGCGCCAGGCTTTGAGCTTCTCCTCGATCCAGCGCATCGCGCCGGCCTGCGCGAAATCGTAGTACGGACCGAAGGATGAGTTGATCGTGCCGCTCATGCCAACGGCAAGCGCCTGCGGCTGGGCGCCTTGCACCGATGCGTATGCACCTTTCGTCTGGCCGAATCGCGCGATGCCATCGAGGTACGTCTGCTCGGTCGCGCTCGGATCGTTAGGCGGGCGAAAGGCGTGAAAGAAGGGGACGTCGGTAAGATGAATGCCGATCACGGCATGGGCGTGGTCGCGCGCCAGCAGCTCTGTGACCGTGCTGCCCCAATCGCCGCCGTGCGCGGCGAATCGCTCGTAGCCGAGCACGCCGGTCATGAGCTCGTGCCACACGTCTCCGACCCGGAAGATGACGCCGTCACCGCCGGGGCGCTCCGAGAATCCATATCCGGGAAGACTGGGCGCGATCACATCGAACGCATCGGCCGCATCGCCGCCGTGCGCGG
>DATJET010000048.1:0-2818 GCA_035496295.1 Gemmatimonadaceae bacterium | reverse complement strand
GCCGCGCTCGAGGCGGCCGACTGGGAAAGCGCCGCCGACGTTTACGCCGCGGAGGCGGCCGACCGTTATCTGCGCGCCACGATTCTGCAGTCGCTCGGGCGCAATCGCGAGGCCGCGAGCTGGTACTCGTCGATCGCCGAGCGTGCCGCGTACGAGTTGCCGTACCTCGCGCCGGCTCAGATGCACCTGGCCGAGATCGCCGAACAGGACGGGCACGCCGACGCGGCGCGCACCTATGCGGCGCGCGCCGCGTCTCTCTGGCGTCAGGCTGATGTCGCGATGCGAGCCTCGTCCAACGGCTCGCTGCAGATCACTGCACCGTAATCGTTCCTCTCATGCCCAACGCGAGGTGCGGCGTACAGTAGTACTTGTACGTTCCCGCGGGCACGCCGGCGAATGACATGGTGTACGTGTCACCGGCGTTCAGAAGCAGCGGTCCGACCAGCGGTGACATCGCGTTGGTCATGTTGGCTTCCAGTGCGCCGGCGGTTCCTGGCGGAAGACTGTCCGGCCAGAAGCTGACGTTGTGCGGCGGCGTGGACACGACGGTCCACTTGATTCCGTCGCCCTGTTTGATCGTGATGTCCTTGGGCTCGTAGCGGTAACCCGTGGCATCGCCGATCATCTTCACGTCCCAGGTCTTGCCGGTAATCGGCTTGGCCGCAGCCGCACCGCCTGGCGCGGCAGCCGTGGTCGCCCCGGCACCCGCCGATGGCGCCGGAGCCGGCGCCGCGCCCGTGGTCGCGCCGGTACTGGCGCCGGCCCCGGTCTTTTCACCACCGCCTCCGCATGCAGCGACCGCAATCAACGCCGCAGTCGCGGCCAACCAACGACTGTACGCTTGCTTATGCATTGTATGAGTTCTCCGTGCGTTGCGCCGCTGGCTCGCGCATATGACGTGCCGCGGAATCAGATGTGAACCGAGCCGCCACTCGGGAGTTCGAGTCGCGACGCGCCCTACCCTGGTGAATCTCAGGGCTACCGGAACGTCAATGCAAGCCCGCCGCCCACGAGCTGAGCGCTGCGCGCCGGCGAGTAAGCGAGTGCGCCGTTGGCGAACAAGGTGATGGCGATGGGCGCCCCCGGCAGCGTGAGGTCATATGCGGCGCCGAGCTGACCGGCGACGCCACTCACTCGCCCAAGCCCGTCGGGATCGCCGGCGCCGTATCCCGCGCCCGCCTTGAGCAACAGGCCGGTCATCGGCACGTGGACCTGCACGATGCCAGTCGCAAACGTGAGGCTCGATCCCGAGCGCGACCAGTGATTCACCTCGGCGCCGATGCCAACGAACGGCAGCACCACGCGCGCGAGCTGACCGGTAAGCAGCACGCCGCCCCGGCCGAAGGACAGCGACTGGTCGGTGGACCCCGCGACTCCCGCGCCCGCGCCAACCGATAGCCGCACCTGCGCCGCGGTCGTGCGCGGAAACGCGAGCGCCGCGAGCATGCTCGCGGCTGCGATCGACCACGCAAATCCCGTTCGCCGCCGAGTCATTATAGTAATCTATTGATTATTTGCTCAATCACGTTCACGTATCCGACATCCTGAGCTGCACCGGAGCGGCGGCCGTGAGCTCCTCGAGTCCGCGATCGCGCGTCTCGACCCCGGCCAGTGCGAGCACGATTGCGGAGATCGCCACGGGCAACGCAACAATCAGGCCGATCGCAGTGAAGCCCGGCGCCACGGTCAGGACCCAGGCCGCCACCGGCGGCGCGACGATGCCTCCCAACTTGCTGCTCCCCGCGGCGATGCCGCTCGCCGTTCCGCGCAGGCGTGTTGGATAGATCTCCGCCGTGTACGGCGAGAGCATCGCAATGATGCCGCCGCTCCCGAGCAGAAGCAGGACGACGAGCGGCATGAGCAGACTCGCCGAGTGCGCAGCACCGCCCGGATCGATCATCGCGAAGCCACCCAGTGCCGCGCAGGTCACGAGCGCAAACAGGATCATGCTCCGTTTGGTGCTCCACATGCCGTAGAGATACGCCACCAGCACCGTCCCGGGCACGGCGATCAACGCCGACAGAAACAGCAGGCGGTTCGCGGCCACCGCGGACAGCCCACGGTCGCGCAGAATCGTCGGCAGGAACGTGAGGAAGCCCCAGTTCACGAGTCCCCAGCTCAACCCATACGCCAACACCGTGACCGTGTGCGCGAGGAATGGACGCGCGAACAGCGATCGTGTCCGGGCGCGGGACGCTCGCGGTTGCGCGTACGGCGGCGCGTGGGCCGGCGCGTCACCGACCGGATCCGTCGCGAGCGCGATCTCGATTCCGTAGCGGCGCATGACTGCTTCCGCGTCTTCGACTCGCCCGTGCTCGAGCAGGTAGCGCGGCGATTCTGGAATCCAGTGGTTGAGCACCAGCAGGATGAGCCCCGTCGGCAGGCCGGCGAACCAGAGCATGCGCCACGTGAACTGCGGCTCGAGCCACGCGGCCAGTCCTGCCGCAACCAGGTATCCGCCCGCGGCGCCGAGTCCTCCGTGCAGCACCACGAGCCAGCCACGGCGGCGCGTGGGAATCGACTCCGACATCAGCGCGTAGACGATGGGGAGCATCCCGCCCGCGGCGATGCCCATCAGGAAACACATGAAGAGATTCCAGGAATACGACGGCATGAAGCCGCAAATCGACGTGCCCATGAACAGCACGGAGGCGAGGAGGATCGCGGCACGACGACCGATGCGGTCCGCCAGCGCGCCCCAGAAGATCGACCCGACCGTCGTTCCGGTGAGCGCGATGAGCGGCAGCCAGGCCACCTGCGTGCCCGTCAATCCGTATTCGCGCTTCATCCCTGGAATCACGAACCCGAGCGTCGCCGG